>CAIYAG010000170.1 GCA_903924075.1 uncultured Bacteroidota bacterium
AAACCAATGTGATCCAATACGCTCGTGGGGGTGCATTGGTAAAGAAAGCTACACAAATGTTCATTGATAGGTCCGGATTGGAGGCGGTTGATGTAGCTAAAGAAATTCTAACTCGTGCTGGAAAAAATGAACTCTATATTATTCTTCCGAAAGCTGCGCACAAAATGTGGTTGATGAAAAGACTTGCACCAATTTGGTTTAGAAAAAAAGTGACCGAGCAATTCTTTGAAGCCATGAAGAAAGCAATGAAACGAGTGAAATGAAATTTTAAAATAGTTGATATGGATGCCAATCAAATTTTTAGTCTCCAAAATAAAGTAGCACTGATCACTGGAGCGAGTAAAGGAATCGGCGAATCGATTGCCCGTTTTTTTGCTGCATGCGGTGCAAAAGTGGTCATCAATTCAAGAAAGCAAGAAGACCTGGACACAGTAGCAGCTGATATTCGCGCGAATGGTGGCGACTGTGTGGGTTATGCTGCCAATGCTGGTGATGTAGCTGCTTGCAAAATGCTGATAGAGAAAATCATGGCAAGTCATGGTGGCATCGACATCCTCGTGAATAACGCTGCAACCAATCCTGTATTCGGTCCCGTAAATGATTGTGAAGAATGGGCTTTTGATAAGATCATGAGTGTGAATGTGAAAGCGCCTTTTGAATTGAGCAAATTGGTGCATCCTATCATGAAAGCAAGAGGTGGCGGATCGATCATCAATATTAGTTCTGTTGCTGGCATCCGGCCCGATCCGGGTTTGGGCATCTACTCTGTTTCAAAAGCAGCATTGAATATGCTTACCAAAGTAACGGCTCGAGAATATGGGGTAGACAATATTCGTGTGAATTCAATATGCCCTGGTCTCATCAAAACAAAATTCTCTGAAGCTCTTTGGCAAAACGAAAAAATGCTCGCCCATTTTGTAAAACAAACGCCGATTTCAAGAATGGGTACTGTAGAAGAAATTGCAGGACTTGCACTCTACCTAGCTTCTAGCGCTTCAGGATATTCAACCGGAACTGTATTTACTGCTGATGGTGGTTTAACTATTTAAAAAGATTTTATGGAAACGATATTTCACACAGAAAGATTAAGTGAACTGGAACCCAAATTGCGGAAGTTCGTGGTAGAAGAATTGATCCCTTTAGAGAAAGATCATTTGATTCGCCCGTTCAAACAAACCGAAAAAATACTGGAAGCAAAAAGAGCGGATGTTAAAGCACTCGGACTATGGGGATTGCACCTTTCCAAAGAGGAAGGCGGATTGGGTTTAACATTATGCGAGTTTGGGCAGTTGAGTGAGATCATGTCACTCGCGCCTTACTATGGTCAGTACACTTTTAATTGCCAGGCTCCTGATATCGGTAACTATGAACTGATCAGTCGCTTTGCTTCAGACAGCATCAAGGACAAATTTTTACATCCCCTTTTAGAAGGAAAGATCAGAAGTTGTTTTTCTATGACTGAACCTGAATATCCGGGTTCAAACCCTACAAGGCTTGGTACCACTGCAGTTCGAGAGGGTGATGAATATGTGATCAATGGACATAAATGGTTTACCTCTTCTGCTGATGGTGCAACTTTTGCTGTGGTGATGGCAGTTACAAATCCTGATGCAGCTCCGCACGAAAGAGCAAGTATGATCATTGTTCCTACTGATACGCCTGGTTTTAATTTAGTGAGAAATATTCCCATCTTCGGCGAAACGGGTGAGGGCTGGGCTAGTCACGCCGAGATCGTGTATACCAATTGTAGAGTACCCGTCACAAATATAATTGGCACAGAGGGTATGGGATTTCGTTTGGCGCAAGAACGATTAGGACCTGGAAGAATACACCATTGCATGCGATGGATCGGCATTGCAGAAAAAGCATTAGACCTGCTTTGTAAAAGAGCCGTGAGTAGAGAAATGGAAGAGGGTGTGATGCTTGGTTCAAAACAATTCATTCAAGGATTCATTGCAGAAAGCCGAGTTGAAATTGATGCTGCTCGTTTATTGGTTTTGAACACCGCAGATAGTATTGATAAACGCGGTGCAAAAGCAACTAGGGATCAGATCTCGGGGATTAAATTCTATGTTGCCAATATGTTTTTGAAAGTATTGGATAGGGCCATACAAGTGCATGGTGGTATGGGTTTAACAGATGAAACGATGTTAGCGAATTTATACCAACACGAACGTGGTGCAAGAATTTGGGATGGTGCAGATGAAGTGCACAAACAAAGTATTGCCATTCATATTTTAAAGAAATACGGTCTCGATCTTAAAAAGAAAAAATGATAGTCATTGATCAATCGATTCCTCTGAAAGAGCATGAGCATTTTGACCTAGATAAATTAAATACTTATTTAGAAACGGCAGCACCAGCTATTGGAAAAATCTCCCACATCACCAGATTCCCAGGAGGTTATTCTAATGTTACCTATTGTTTAGAAACTGCTCAACAAGAATATGTACTACGCATGCCACCAGCAGGCACACAGATTCATGCGGCACATGATATGGGTAGAGAATTTCGTGTGATCAGCTTGTTGGAACCGCATTACAAAAAAGTACCACATGTGATGCATTGTTGCGAAAACGATACAATTATTGGCGCTCCTTTTTATATTATGGAGCGAATCAAAGGTGTAATTCTAAGAGCAGGAAACGCACCAAAAATGCAGATCGAACAAGATCAGATGAAGGCCATTTCCGTTGCACTTATTGATAACCTTATTGCGTTACATGCTATTGATATTGAAAAAACAGGGTTAATTCAATTGGGTAAACCAGAGGGATATGTAAACAGGCAGGTTACTGGATGGGTGAAAAGGTATTATGCTGCAGAGACTGATACCATTGAAAATATGAACACCATTGCAGATTGGTTAAGTAAACAATGTCCACGCGCACAACAAGCTACACTATTACACAACGATTATAAATATGATAATGTAATTCTTGACCCTACTAATTTATCAAACATTATATGCGTATTAGATTGGGAGATGACAACAGTGGGAGATCCGTTAATGGATCTTGGTGCAAGTCTTGCTTATTGGTTTGAAGCGGGCGAGGAAGATGTATTAAAAATTTACAATCTTACATGGCTTCCCGGCAACCTAAGAAGAAAGGAATTTGTAAATCGGTACGCAGAGAAAACCGATCGTGATATTGCTGATATTTTATTCTACTACGTGTTCGGATTATTTAAGAATGCTGTGATTGGTCAGCAGATCTATCAAAGATACAAACAAGGAAAAACCAATGATCCAAGATTTGGAGCACTACTTCCACTAATACAACTACTGAGTCTGAAAGCCTTACAGGCATTGGATAAGAACAGTATCTAGTATTTTCTTGGAGCACCTTTCATATACTTTTTACTTCTATATTCTTCAAAGTTTCTTTCGATGAAATAACCCAATTCCAAATCATTCATACGTTGTACCACTTCATAATCTGGGCGGTACTCTCTCATGAATTCTTCTAGTTCAGGAGAATTTAATTTGGTTACTTTTCTAACGAACGCCATGCTAAAACGATGGTCGATATATTTATCTTCTTCCTGTTGTAATAATCTTTGTTGCAAACTTGCTAAGCTCTTGTTCCTTTTAAAACGAAACATATTGATGATCTCATCCAGATCAAATCCAACGGTTACTCCACCAGGATTGTAACCAGGGTTTTCGCTCAGTCTTAATCCCGGTTTTTTGAAATCGAAAATTTTTGCGTAGTCTTTTCTATTTTGTATACTATCGAGTTTATAATAACTATTCCGCACTTTAACTTCTGGCAAGTCAAATGATCTTACATGGATCATGACATCAAAAGCATCGGTATTTGAAATGGTATCAACAGGATATTTCATCGTTGATTTACCGATCATGCTAAACCAAATAGAATCTTTCAATGAAACCCTAAGTTCATACCTTCCCAAAGAATCAGTAGTGGTTCCCTTCCCGGAAGTACTAATTACTGCCACTGCTTCCAACGGTCTGCGTGCTGAAATATCGAACACCCTTCCTTTAATATTTACGTACTGGGCATTTGAATTCTGAACAAAAACCAACGTGCAGATCAACAACAAATAAACAGTAATGTGTAGCCTTTTTCTCAAAAATTCGTATTAAGCTGTAATATTAAAACAGTATGCTCAGAGTACAAGAGCAGTAATTCGAATTAACTTGCTTTTTGCAGAATTAGGCTTTAGAATTTATGTTCAATGATATAAGGGAGCATTTTTCGCCAGGTTGGCCAATCATGTGTAATATCATTTCCCCATACTTCAAGATCATACCAAATACCTTTATTATAAAGTATACTACCGAATCTTTTTGCTGCTTCTGGGTCTTCATGTGCACCACTTCCTGTGAAAATATGAATATGGTGACTTGCCTTTATTTTATCCAAATAAAAAGGATCTTCTAGGCTTGGGATATAGTGTTCAGGGCTATTATAAAATACCTGATCATCCCAGAAGCCTTTGGTATATTCTGTTAAATTATACACACCACTCAAACTAATTGCTCCATTGATAATGTCGGGACGTTTCAAAAACAAGTTCATGGCATGCAATGCGCCAAATGAAGCGCCGCAGGTATAGATCATGATCTCCTGACTGGTTGTATTCCTAATAAAAGGAATGACTTCATTAAATACGTATTCGTTGAATTGATTATGACGAATCCCTTTATGAGAAGGCGCCATTTCATTATTCATCCAACTTTCTTTATTCATGCTATCGATACTGTATACACGCAATTTCCCGGCTTCTATTTGTGGTGCAAGTGCATCGATCAATTGAAAACGATCATATTCTAAATAATCAGCAGCAGCTGTTGGTATTAGTAATAAAGCAAATCCGTAATGTCCGTAAGAAACGATGGGCATTTCTTTATTTAACGCTGGACTATACCAGGAATTGAAACTTTTGTTCATAGGGGACTCATTAAATATCAACAATGCGGCAATATTACTGCAAATCTTTATGCGATGCAACTCTTCCTGACCTCTTTCCAAAGATCACGGTAGCATTGTGCTGCATAACTACTGCGCGCATAAGTTTCAAGAGGTGCTTCCTGAATTCCCATTTTTTCAACATCACTGAGGTATGGGATATAGCTTTTCAAGAATATTTTGTCTTTATAAAAGTCTTGCATCACTTCGTGGTGCAGGTTTTTACGATGGTCTACCATGCTAAAGAAACACTTGATCTTTTTGATATCAACAGCATTCTCCTTGCAATAATCGATCACTGTTTCATATGATCTGATTGATAATGTGGTAGGTATATTGGGCATTAGGATCCAATCTGCTGCCACAAAAATGGATTCGTGCAACAATGAAATGCCGGGAGGACAATCAAGAATCACCACATCAAAATCTTTTTTTATAGAAGATAATAATGAGGCAATTTTTCTCTTTGCTTGTTTCATGTCGTTCAGCAAAAGGTCGGCATGACGTGCAGAAAGGTCGGCTGGTATGATACTCAATCCTTCATAAACTGTGTCTTGAATGGCTGCTGATAATTCAAGCTCACCATTCAATAATTTTTTTGATTCGTTTTTCACAGTAGCTGAACTTCCAAAATAGAAAGATGCTGAACCTTGCGGATCAAGATCCCACACAAGGGTACGATATCCTTCTTTTGCAGATAAGTATGCTAGGTTAACAGCGGATGCAGTTTTTCCAACACCGCCCTTCAGATTGTAGATTGCCAGTGTGTTCATCCTCTAATATACGCAATTTTAAAAAAGCTGCACCAGCCAGCCAAGCAATAATGAGCCCAGTACGATAAAGGGTGCTGGAATTTTATGGCTATTCAGCAACAGAAAAGTAATGATCACTACTCCTAGCTCCATAAAACCAACCATCTTTCCATCCAATAAGGGAAATAGAAAATTATCCTTGATCAAATAACAGGTGGCACCTGCCATGATCCCTACTACCGCTGCATTGATTCCTTCCAATGATCGAAAGAAGACGGCATACTTTTTTAAATTATGCCATACCGGAAAAAAGAACAAAACCAATAAGGCACTCGGCAAGAAGATGGCGATGGTACCAATTAAACAGCCTAATAATTGCAGGCCGGGACCCTGATCTGCCAAGAGCATTCCTCCAGTGAATGCACCGATCGAAAAAACCGGTCCGGGTATAGCGCGTACAATTCCAGACCCAGTCAGAAAATCTTTTTTATCCATCCGCAATACTTCTCTTCCAGATTGTTGCACTTGTTTCGTTTCTGGTCTGGTTACATATTGCTCATACATCAACGGCATCAACACATCGCCACCACCAAATACGAGGCTTCCATTTCGAAAAGTCATTTCAAACAAATTGAACGGTTTTCTATTGGGCCAGTTTTGTCGGGTTGCTGTTTCAGAAAGGTATCCAGCTAAACCAAATACAGCTAAAAAGATGAGCATATTACCCCATTTGATCTGTTTGGGTCGTATGCCTTTTTGAGGAATTCGTCGATCGCTAAAATTTGTGGTAATACCAGCCACAAGAATTAATCCTGGAAAAACCCAAGGTGTTTTAAATGCCAAAAAAGTAACAGCCGTTGCCACTGCCATGATCACTTGCGTAATGGTATTATGCACTGCAATTCCAAAAATCCTAAAAGTGGAATACACGATAAATCCGATCGCCATGGGTTGTACAAAAAGGAAAATACCCTGTGGCAAACTTTTATCATCCATATAATCGATGAGAAAAGATAGCGCGCCCATGATCACACTTGCTGGAATGATCCAGATGATGAGTGTTAGAATGGCCAATGATAACCCGCCTCTTTTATATCCAATCAGTGTAAGGGTTTGAGTAGAAGATGCACCTGGCAAAAACTGACAGAAGCCATTGTATTCTAGCAATTCCTCTTCAGTCAGGTCCTTTCTTTTATGTACAAAAGTATTCATCATCATACCCATATGACCCTGCGGACCGCCAAAGGCAGTGAGGCTATGAAGAAACACAGCTTTTAAAAAAGGGATATGACGGAAGAGTACCAAATGCTATAATAGATAATTGATCTACGATTATTTTTTCAGTCCGATCTCTCTCAATCTTTCATCAAGGTACGCTCCTGCAGTGATATCACCATATGCTTTAGGATGATCTGCATCGATACAAGACTCAAGGCAAGCTAAACTCATTTCACTGCGTGGGTGCAGGAAAAAAGGCATTGAAAATCTACTGGTATGCCAAAGGTTGCGCGTGGGATTCACAACCCTATGTGTAGTACTTCTTAAACGATTGTTAGTAAGGCGTTGTAACATATCGCCTACGTTTACAACGATCTGCTCGGGTAAAGAAGTAACCCCGATCCATTCACCTTGTTTGGTTAGTACTTGCAATCCGTCTGCCGATGCTCCAACTAATAAAGTGATCAGATTAATATCTTCATGTTGTTCAGCACGAATAGCACTCTTTGGTTCACTGGTAATTGGCGGATAATGGATGCAACGCAAAATGCTATTGCCTTTTACAATATAAGAATCGAAATAATGTTCATCAAGCCCTAGAAACAAAGCAATTGCTTGTAACAACGACTCTCCACTTTTTTCAAAATGGCGATAAGCATCAAATATGGTTTGATTGAATTCGGCAATTTCACTGACTTGCACATTATCTGGATACTCTGCTTTGAGTGGATCTGTGGAAGCAACTGTTTGTCCGTATTGAAAAAATTCTTTTAAATCTGGTGCCTCACTACCCTTTGCATGTTCTCTTCCAAAGCTGGTATAGCCTCTTTGTCCGGCCAGACCCGGAATTTCATAGTTTAGTTTTTTCTCAAGCGGCAATGAAAAGAACTGCTGCACATATTCGTATTGTTTAGCAATCAACGCATCTGGTATCCCGTGGTTTTTAACAGCAACAAATCCAACCGTTTCATAGGCAGATCCAAGCGCTTGAATAAAACTTGCTTTTTTAACAGGATCTCCACTAAGAAAATCCGCTAGGTCAACAACAGGTATACTCATTTTAAAAAATTTAGTATGAACTATGTTAATTTTAAGTTGTTAAAAATACAAAAGAACCAGCAAATGCTTAGTTATGTATAAAAGAAGCAAATTGCAGGAAATTTATCAACCCTATTTTATGAAGCAACCAGTTACTTATCTCTTAGTAATTTTTCTTTTGGCATTGGTAAGTTGCGCTAAGCCACCACAAAAATTTGAGGAAAAAGAAGCTTATCAATTTCAGGCAATTGATGGCAAACCTAATTATGCAGATCTGCATTTCTGGGCTGCACACCCCTATAAACATGACCCTTCCGATAGCGTACCCGAACCCCTGAGAGCCAATTACAGAGCAGACTCTACGGTAGACATATTTTTTATCCATCCCACTTCTTATACAGCAGTAGAAAAGAGTTTTGGTTGGAATGCCGATATCCAAGATCCTGCACTAAATGGAAAAACAGATATGGGCTCCATCTTATATCAGGCCAGTGTTTTTAATGAAGCGGGAAGAGTTTTTGCTCCTAGGTATCGGCAGGCACATTTGTCGGCCTACTTTCCAAAAGATCAGTCAGATAGTATCGAAGCGGCTAAAGCTTTTGAAATAGCTTATCAAGATGTAAAAGCAGCATTCCAATATTACCTTGCACATTACAATAATGGAAGGCCAATCATTATTGCCTCACATAGTCAGGGTAGCACGCACAGCAAAAGATTATTGAAAGAATTTTTTGATGGCACAGTTTTGAAAAACAAACTAGTGGTGGCTTATGTAGTAGGGATGGTTTTTGATCCTAAGTACCTGAGCAACATTCCTGCTTGTGAGAGTCCGAACCAAACTGGCTGTGTTTGTGCATGGCGTACTTATAAGAACGACTATATACCCCCTTTCGTTGAGAAAGAGCCCTTTAACTCAATTGTTACCAATCCACTCACTTGGAGCAGTTCAACCACTCATGCAGACCGCACCCAAAACAAGGGTGGCATCCTATTAAATTTTAATAAGTTAGTGCCCGGTGTTACCGATGCAACAGTAACCAACAAAGTGCTTTGGGCTAGCAAACCTCATTTCTTTGGCAACCTATTTTACACCTCAAAGAATTATCATATTGCCGATTATAACCTTTACTACTTGAGTATCAGAGAGAATGTTAAGACAAGAATCAGTGCTTTCTGGAAATAAAAGACCCTATTCCGTAGAATAGGGCCAAGCGGTTTTACTATAGGAAATTGGATTTTCAAAGTTTATAAAACCGAATAATTTCTGACCTCCACCACAATAATATCAGCTTTGAATGAACAAAGTTGTATATAGAAATGCTATAGGATAAGGATAAAATGGGGGAGGCAAGTAAAAGACAAGCGCTTTTACAGAATTGCTGCATAAGTTGTAAAAAATACTCCTTTTGGAGTTTTTAGTGAAGAGATAAAAGATAAAAGTGAAAAATGGACGGTCTTTGTCTAAACGATTAACCCTTGGCTGCGCCAAGGGTTGCATTAAACGACAGACTTCTTCTAAAAGAAAAACCTCGTCCCGAGTGTTCGGGACGAGGTTTAAAATATCATTGTAGCGAAACGATTGGCGCTCCATTTTTCACTTTTATCTTTTATCTTTTATCTTCTTCTTCCACTCCTCTCTTCACTTTTATCTCTTCTCTTTTATCTAATTGCCGTACACACTCAAGAACTTTATCCTCATGATTTTAAGCTGCTCCCAAGAGTAGTCATTATCACTCAGTTCCTGGCGTGCAATGTCTAGTGAGGAAGTCTGACAGCTTTTGAAATATTCGATGATGTCTTCCTGGTCGTATTCATCGAGCCACTCGTCGATGGCGTAGTCTAGGTTTAGTCTGGTGCCACTTGCGGCGATGGTTTCCATTTCTTCCAATAACTCGTCGAGCTTGAGGCTCTTGTTTTTAGCGATGGTTTCGAGGGGGATCTTTTTATCTACGTTTTGAATGATATAGATCTTGTTATTGCCTTTGTTAGCAACGCTGCGCATTACAAAATCATCGGGCTTTTCAATTTCATTTTCTTCTACATATTTTGCGATCATTTCAACAAATGGCTTACCATATTTAATGGCTTTGCCCTTGCTTACCCCCTGACATTTTTCCAACTCTTCTAAGGTAGTTGGATATAATGTGGCCATGTCTTGCAGGCTATTCTCTAAGAAAATAACAAATGGTGGAAGACTTTTTTTCTTGGCTTCTTTTTGGCGAAGCTCCTTCACCATTTCAAATAATTTTTCATCAGCTGCGGCTCCTGTTTGTGAGGCATTCTCGCCCTCATCATCATCGGCATTCGCTTCTTCAAATAAATTATTCAACACAATTTTGAAAGACGCTGGTTTCTTCAAGAATTTTTCGCCCTTCTCTGTGATCTTTAATAATCCGTATTCTTCAATATCTTTTCTGAGTAAATTTTCCAATAACATCTGACGCACCAAACTGCTCCATAAATGATATTCCTTATCAGCACCAACACCAAATACGGGTAGTGCATCATGACGGAACATACTGATCTGCGGGGTAAGTTTACCCATTACTACGTTTACAACATAATCTGTCACAAATCTTTCGTCAAGCGCTTTTACTGCGTTCAAAATTTTTACAACATCATCTTTAGCCTCGATTTTTTCTTTTGGATTCAGGCAGTTGTCGCAGTTGCCACAATTCTTATTTTCCCAGTCTTCTCCAAAATAATGGAGCAAAACTTTTCTTCTACAAACTGCAGTTTCTGCATAAGCTACTGTTTCATCAATTAGCTGTGCGCCTACTTCGCGTTCACTCAGCGGCTTGTCGCGCATGAAATGTTCGAGCTTAGAAACGTCTTTATGAGAATAGTATAATATACAAAGTCCCTCCATGCCATCTCTACCTGCACGACCAGTTTCCTGATAATAATTTTCGATCGATTTGGGAATGTTGAAGTGTATTACAAAACGAATGTCTGGTTTATCAATACCCATCCCAAAAGCAATGGTAGCAACGATCACCTGCACGTCTTCATTAAGAAATTGATCTTGACGCTCAGCTCTTAATTTTTGATCAAGACCCGCGTGATATGCAACCGCTTTAATACTATTCGCAACTAATAACTCTGCTAATTCTTCGGTAGTTTTTCTATTAAGTGTATAAATGATCCCACTCTTTCCTTTATGTCCACTGATAAATTTAACGATACTCTTAACCGTTTGATCTTTCTTGATCTTTGGTTGGATCTCGTAATAAAGGTTAGCTCTATTGAATGATGAGATGAAAATATTTGGGTTTCTTAGTCCCAAATTTTTTACAATATCGCTCTGCACTTTTGGTGTAGCAGTTGCTGTTAATGCAACAACGGGGATATCAGGATTAATGATATCCATCATTTCGCGAAGGCGGCGATATTCGGGCCGAAAATCATGACCCCATTCTGAAATACAGTGTGCTTCATCAACTGCGAAGAATGAAATTTTCAGGTCACTAAAAAATTCAAGGTTCTCTTGCTTGGTTAAAGTTTCTGGTGCCACGTATAAAAGCTTGGTCATGCCAGAAAGCAGGTCGTCTTTCACTGCTTTAATCTGACCCTTATTCAGTGATGAGTTCAAAAAATGCGCCACATCATCTTTCTCACTATAGCCACGTACCAGATCTACCTGGTTTTTCATAAGAGCAATGAGTGGAGAAACCACGATCGCACATCCTTCCATCATCATGGCTGGTAATTGGTAGCATAAACTTTTACCGCCGCCTGTGGGCATGATGACAAATGTGTCTTGTCCGTTCAATAAGCTATTGATCGATTTTTCCTGGGTGCCCTTAAATTCTCTAAATCCAAAGTATTGTTCAAGTCCAGCATAGATATCATAAATATGCTCAGTTGTTATAGTAGCACTATTGTCTTTTCGAGGAGTTCTTTTTTTTGTTGTAGCAGCGGCTGGTTTTGTAACCGCTTTTTTTGTGGTAGTAGCCATGTATCTATATCTATTTTCATCCATTTTTGGGTGGATGGTAACAATTAATAAAAGTTAAAACTTTTTTCCCGAACTCCCTAGTTAAAAGTATAATCGGCTGATTATTAGAGAAGTCCTCGTAGTTAGGCAGGTTTTCGCTGCCTTTTTTAGGGAAATTCCCTTAAAAAAGGCTAACGAAGTTAACGAACTATGTTTTGAATGGAAAGTCTAAGCTGTTAAAGTTTACCTTTGCGATGATGAATTCATCTATCCAACAAACAGCGCTGCGAACCATTGAACTTGAAGCACAATCTGTTGCAGGTCTGGCCGCATTTATCAACCCTGATTTTGAAAAAGCTATTCATGCCATTCATTCTGCAAAAGGCAGATTGGTGATTAGTGGGATTGGCAAAAGTGCCATCGTTGCACAAAAAATTGTAGCAACACTCAATTCAACAGGGACCCCCTCTCTTTTTATGCATGCTGCCGATGCCATTCATGGCGATCTTGGCATGGTTCAGGAAGAAGATGTGGTGTTACTTATTAGTAAAAGTGGCGAGAGTCCGGAAATAAAAGTGTTGGTTCCCTTGATCCAAAATTTTGGAAATATTTTGATCGGGATGGTAGGTAATCTCGATAGCTTTTTAGCAAATCAAGCATCCATCGTTTTAAATACCACGGTAAGTAAAGAAGCTTGTCCGAATAATCTTGCGCCTACCAGCAGTACTACTGTTCAGATGGTGATGGGTGATATCATTGCTGTTTGCTTGATGGAACTGAATGGATTTAGTGGAAGAGATTTTGCGAAATATCATCCAGGTGGTAATCTTGGAAAACGCTTATATCTAAGAGTGGAAGATCTAAGTAAACATAATGCACAACCAAAAGTGCTTGCTACAGCTAGTTTAAAGGAAGTGATCGTTGAGATCACAGAAAAGCGTTTGGGACTAACTGCTGTTGTTGATGAAAAGAACGAGATCGTAGGAATTATAACTGATGGCGATCTTAGAAGGATGTTGGAAAAAAGTAGTCATATTGAAAATATCAAAGCTGCAGATATCTTATCAAAACATCCTAAAACTATTGGAAAAGATATTCTAGCGGTGGAAGCACTAAACACATTAAGAGAAAATGACATTAGTGCACTATTAGTAGCAGAAAATAATAATTATATTGGTGTATTACATCTTCATGATTTGGTAAGAGAGGGAATTGTGTAACAAAACAATATCTAGTAGTAAAAAATCGTTTAGTATTAGCACTTAAATTCATTAAAAAACTAACAATCAGACAAACCCCCTTCTCAGTATGAATAAACATCATTATGTAGCAATTATGGCAGGTGGCATTGGATCTCGTTTCTGGCCAAAAAGCCGCACCGGTTATCCAAAGCAATTTTTAGACATTTTAAATACTGGTAAATCTCTGATTCGTTGGACCTATGAGCGCTATGCAGCATTCATCCCCAATGAAAATATTTATATTGTTACTTCTGATGAATATGTATCGATTGTTCATGAACA
>CAIYAG010000171.1 GCA_903924075.1 uncultured Bacteroidota bacterium
AAATATTGCCTCACCCACATTTACAGGAACAGTTAGTGGAGTAACTAAATTGATGGTGGGCTTAGGAAATGTAGATAATATTAGTGATGTAAATAAACCAGTATCAACTGCTACACAAACAGCGTTAGATTTAAAAGAGGAAGTTGCCAACAAATCAACTACTACAACACTTGGAACGAGTGATGTTTTATACCCTTCACAAAAAGCAGTAAAGACCTATGTGGATGCTCAAATAACATCTGCAGCTATTCCAGATGCGGATGCAGCGACTAAAGGAAAATTGCAATTAGCTGGTGATTTAGGTGGAACTGGAACTTCAGCCTCAGCACCAATAATTTCAGATAACGCGATAACAACTGTGAAAATATTAGATGCCAATGTAACGGATGCTAAAATTGCAACCGTAAGCGGCTCAAAAATTAATGGTAATATTAGTGGTAATGCCGACAATGTAAATGGGATTGTGGCAGTTACCAATGGTGGTACTGGTGCAACAACAAAAACTACTGCATTTGATGCATTATCTCCAATGACAACTTCAGGCGATATTCTATATGGCGGAGCATCCGGTACAGGTACAAGATTGGCGAAAGGAACCGATGGACAAATCCTAACATTAGCGAGTGGATTACCTTCTTGGGCTTTTAATAGTGGTGTTCCCTATAGTGGTGCAACTGCCTCTGTTGATTTAGGTGCACATGATTTAAAAGTAAATGGATTAACAATAGGATTAGGTAAGGGACAAAATTCAGAAAATACTGCAATTGGAGTTAGTGCTTTAGGTAATTCAATCAGTACTGGTTCAAGAAATACTGCCATAGGTAGTGGTGCAATGCTTCAATATGTGGGAACCAGTTTTGATAATAATACAAGTGTTGGGTTTAATAATTTGATAGGGTTAACTACAGGTGCAGCAAATACATCTGTTGGAGGCGAAACTATGTTTCATGTTGGCTCTGCATCATTTAATACTGCAATAGGGAATCACACTTTAATGAATTCATCGGGAGATAGAAATACCTCATTAGGTGCAAATGCAGGAAATACAGTATCAACTGGCTATCAAAATACATTATTGGGAGAAGAAGCAGATGTTAGTGATGGTACAATTAATAATGCAACAGCAATTGGAACAAGAGCAGTAGTTACTGCAAGTAATAATATTCAATTAGGAGACAATAATATAGTTTCAGTAAATACATCTGGTAAACTAAAGTTGGGTACAATCACACTACCTAATACCGATGGAACAAGCGGCCAGGTTTTAAGTACAAATGGAAGCGGAGTTGTTTCATGGGGTAACGGAAGTGGTATTCCATATTCAGGTGCAACAAGTGCCGTAGATTTAGGAGCGTATGATTTAAATGTACATGGATTAACAGTTGGTTTAGGCAAAACGGCCATTGCATCAAATACAGCAATTGGATTTTCAGCTCTTGGAGCAAATACAACTGGTTCTTATAATGTAGCAAATGGTTGGTCTTCACTAATTAGCAATACAACTGGAACTTCAAATGTTTCGATAGGCGCTCAAACCATGACCAATAATACCACAGGAAGTAGTAATACTGCTGTTGGAAATGGGGCTTTATATTATAATTCCGACAACGGTGGAATCACAGCAATCGGTTGGCATGCTTTACATGCTGAACAAGGCGCAGGAAATGCAGCATTAGGTTATGAGGCAGGTGCAAGGGGCAATATTGGAAGTGATTTAACAAACAGTACTTTTTTGGGAAAGTCTGCAAATGCCGGAGGTGGCGCTATTGATAATTCAACTGCTATTGGGGCTGGGGCATATGTTACTGCAAGCAACACCATTCAATTAGGAAATACTAGTGTAACAAATGTAAATACAAGTGGAAAATTAACTGCTGCTGCTGCAAATTTTGCTGCAGGTACTACAAGCATTGCACCAATTCAATTAACAGCAGGATCTAATTTAACTACACCAGTAAGTGGTGCTTTAGAATATGATGGCACTAATTTATATTATACAAATTCCGGTGCTGCCAGGCAAACTTTATCCACTACTGCAACAGGGGTACCTTATACAGGTGCAACAAGCCAGGTTGATCTGGGTGCTTATGATTTAGCAGTTAATGGATTAACCATTGGGCATGGTTTGGGGGCTGTTGCTTCTAATACAGCATTGGGGTATCGGTCGCTTTCAAATAATAGTGTAGCTGCTGGTTATGAGAATACTGCCCTTGGTTATAATGCACTTTTACAAAATACAGACGGTTATCAGAACACAGCTGTTGGTAGTTGGTCGCTTGCCGGTAATACCCTTGGTTCTGGTAACGTTGCAGTCGGTGATTGGTCGCTTTATTCAAATACATCTGGTTCTGAGAATAGCGCCCTTGGTTTTTATTCACTTAACCAAAATTCAACTGGTTCTCATAACACAGCTTTAGGCTTTTTCGCACTTCAAGTAAATGGTACTGGTAGCTTTAATACAGCAGCAGGTGAAATGGCACTTAAGTATAATTCAACGGGTCAATCGAATTCAGCTTTGGGATACCAGTCTCTATACAATAATAGTACAGGTGGCTACAATGCAGCATTTGGTAATCAAGCACTCCAGTATAATACAACTGGAAGTAACAATACAGCAATTGGGTATTACACTCTTCCATCAAACCATACAGGAAGCAACAATACAGCAATTGGTATTAATGCTGATGTTTCCGATGGTTTGAGCAATTCTACAGCAATTGGTGCTAATTCACTTGTTACTGCAAGTAATACTATACAATTAGGAGCAGATGGCACTAATGGAACTGCAATAACCAATGTAAGAACCAGTGGCACATTAACTTTAGGTACCATTACACTTCCTAATACAGACGGAACTGCCAATCAAGTATTAAGTACAAATGGATTAGGTATAGTCTCTTGGGTTAATGCAATTACTTTAGTTGGAGCTAATGCGGGTGAAACTATTAATTGGAATAGTACTACATCAGCATGGCAGATCACAGGAACTTCGGGTTTAGCGTTAGGAAATAATGCAGGTGTAACATCACAAGGATCAAATGCAGTTGCAATTGGAACGAATGCTGGCCAAACGAATCAAGGTAATAATGCAATTGCGATAGGAAATGCTGCTGGTCAAACGAATCAAACTTCAAATAGCATTATTTTGAATGCTTCAGGAAGTGATTTAAATAGTTCTAATGCTGGTTTTTTTGTTAGCCCAATTAGTTCAACCCTTGATGTTTCCCAATCTGTTTTAACATACAATACAACTACAAAGGAAATTTCGAGTTCACCTAAAACTTTTGTAATCAACCACCCAACAAAACCAGATAGTTATTTGGTGCATGCTTGTTTGGAAGGACCAGAAGCTGGCGTATATTATAGAGGAGAAGCTAAGATTGAAAATGACCAATCAGTTGTTGTAAAACTTCCTGATTATGTCAGCGCTTTTGCTACTAATTTTTCCATTCAAATTACGCCGATTTATTCTGACGATTCAGATGAAAATCTCGTTTACAGAACATCCAGAATCAAGGATAATTCATTTACAGTACATGGTAAAAATGGTAGCTTCTATTGGATCGTATACGGTCAACGTGGAAGTGTTGAAGTTGAACCTAAAAAATCAGCAGTAGAAGTTAGTGGAGACGGTCCTTATAAATATATCAAGTCGAAAAAATAATTTACCCCTTCCACTTCCTCAACTGCTGCAAAACAGCTCGGAGGTCTTTTGGAACTTCGGCTTCTAATTCAAAAGTTTCATCGTTCAATGTGAACTTTAAACGTTGCGAATGAAGGGCGAGTCGGTGTAAGATCGGACGCTCTTCATCTGCAACTTTTGCTAGCTTGAAATTGCGTTTTAAGGCCGATAATAAAATGGGTTTTGCATCTCCATATATTGGATCACATACAATGCTGTGTCCGATATGTTGCATGTGCACTCTAATCTGATGCGTGCGGCCAGTATGAATTTGAAACTGCACCCAGGAGTAAGAACGAAATGCTTCGATCACTTCATAATCAGTTAAAGAAACCTTTCCTTTTGCATGTGTCATCATCTTTGTAGCCTTGCCAGGATGCTCCATGATCGGCGCATCAATGCTACCCTTCGGTGTCATCATATTGCCATACACTAAGCCCACATAATATTTCTCCATCGAACGGCCTTCGAACGCTGCTGATAGATCTTTGTGACTCGCTTCTGTTTTTGCAAATACAATGATACCACTGGTGTCTTTATCTAAACGATGCACCGTATATATTTCACCTAGCTTTTCTCTGAGTATATCTTTCAATGAAATATCCTTGCCCATACGATCGGGAATACTCAATAAGCCCGAAGGTTTATTGATAGCAATGAATTGTTCGTTTTCAAAAATAATGTCGAGTTGCATAAGGTGGGGTCTATTCAAAATTGTCTACTTCGTTTTCTGAAAGTTTTGTTTTACGAACAAATGATTTGTTCATAAACTTCAACAATCGCACTTCTTTCTCATTGAGGAAACGGAATTTACCACGCTCCACATTTTTCTTTGTGAGGTTTGCAAACATCACACGATCCAATGCTTTCACATCGTATCCTAAGTGTTCAAAGATGCGGCGTACAATTCTATTACGACCACTATGAATTTCAATACCAATAACCGTTTTATCTTTTGCATCTGCATAAGCAACAGAATCGGCCTTGATCAAACCATCTTCTAATGTTACACCTGCAACAATCGCTTCCATATCCTTTTTAGCAACAGGCTTATCGAGCGTTACTTCGTAGATTTTTTTAACCTCATAAGAAGGATGCGTTAATTTCTGTGCAAGCTCTCCGTCGTTTGTTAAGATTAAAACTCCAGTGGTATTTCTATCTAATCTTCCAACAGGATACACTCTTTCTGGAGTGGCCGACTTAACGATATCCATCACCGTTTTTCTTCCCTGCGGATCACTGGCGGTAGTGATAAAATCTTTTGGTTTGTTGAGCAAAATATAAACCGAATTCTTTTGTAAGAAAACCTGCTTGTCTTTCACAACAACTTTATCTCTACCTGAAACTTTATATCCTGGTTCAAATATTTTATCGCCGTTCACAGTTACTTTACCATCTTTCACTAATTCAGCAGCTTCTCTTCTTCCACAAACACCTGAGTGGGCAATGTATTTATTCAATGGCATGATAGTATCTGGTGAGTTACTATCCGTTGCTTCAGTATCATTTGAATTTCTGATAGCCGGGCGACCATTAAAACCTGGTTTGCCCCCATCTTTATTTGGATTAAAACCAGCTTCACGCATCGCTTTTGGAGGTCTTGCGCCTGCTCTTTTTGATTGAGGAGCATTCGGATCTCTTGGAGCGGCTTCTTTAGGCTCTGGCTTTACACGAGTTGCGGGCTTACCAATATTCTTGGAATTCTCTTTACGCTCATGGTATTCAGCCTTATTGGCTCCAGGGGCTCTTTTTGGAAATTTTGAGGTGGTTTTTTTAGGCTCTGCAGTGATAATGCCGAGTTTGGCATTCTTCTTTTTCAATCGCAATGCTTCTCCAGCTGCGCGGGCTTCTGCCTTTATTTTCTTCTTTGCCTGGCGGTATTCTTCCTTAATGGCGCTGCCTCTTTTCTGTCCGAACTTGTCGAAATTGTCTGTTCTTTTTTGCATGTTATATAGTTTGCTGTTTTTCAACAGGAGCTGCAAAGCTAAGCTTTTATATTTTAAGGCTATATTTACGGGCTTTTTAAACGATTGATATGAAAAAATTCTTCAAATTTTTGGGGTTCACTATTCTATTTTTATTCCTATTGATCTTAGGATTTTTTACTTATTTCTATATCACCACTTCGAGCCAGTCGATGAAAGACATGAATCTTCTCGGCAAAGAAGCTCCAATTCTTACCATTGATGGGAAAGCCTTTCGTGATTTAAATAAGAATGGCAAACTCGATATCTATGAAGATAGCAGGGCCGAGATCAATAGCAGGGTGGATGATCTTCTGAAACAAATGACCCTCGAAGAAAAAGCGGGCAGCATGTTCATCAATATGGCGGCGATGAATAGTACCGGCAAGTTGAGTAATGTGATGTCTCCCTCTAACCCTTTTTCTTTATTGCTTGAATCGAATGTGGCAATGGTGGCCAGGAAAAAGATGACGCACGTCAATATTTTGCAATCTCCATCACCAGAATCAATGATCATCTGGAATAATAATATTCAAAAGCTTGCTGAAAAAACAAGATTGGGAATTCCCATGACCATTGCCTCTGATCCAAGACATGGTGTACCTAATGCACCTGGTGCAAGTATTTATACCCCCTTCTTCTCAAAATGGCCTTCTACTTTAGGATTAGCAGCAACAGGAGATACCGACCTAACAAGAGCATTCGGTGATATTGCTCGTCAGGAATATTTGGCAATGGGGATTCGTCTTACCTTATCGCCGATGGCTGATTTGGCTACTGAACCCCGTTGGGCCAGGATCAATGGCACGTTTGGAGAAGATGCAGAACTGGCAGCTAAAATGACAAAAGCCTATATCCTAGGTTTTCAGGGTGATACTATCAACAATCAGAGTGTAGAATGTATGGTGAAACATTTTGCAGGTGGCGGTCCGCAGAAAGGCGGTATGGATGCGCATTTCCCTCCAGGCAAACAAGCTTATCCAGGAAACAATTTTGCCTATCATTTAATTCCTTTTGAGAAAGGCGCATTTGCTGCACACGTGGCACAAGTGATGCCATATTATGGTGTGCCAGTTGGGCAAACCAAAGAAGATGTAGGATTCGGTTATAACAAAGCAATCATTACTGGATTGTTGCGTGATAAATACCATTTTGAAGGGATCATTTGTACCGATTGGGGATTGGTAAATGATTACAAATTATTCGGCATCATGGTAAAACCAGCGGCAGCGCATGGTGTTGAAAATTTAACGAAGGAAGAACGCATGCTGAAAATTCTGGATGCGGGTTGTGATATGTTTGGTGGTGAGTCTTTAACTGAAGATCTTGTACAACTCGTAAAATCGGGAAAGGTTTCTGAAGATCGTATCAACCAATCTGTGAAAAGAATTTTGAAAGAAAAATTTCGTTTGGGACTATTCGATAATCCTTATTTGAAAGCAGAAAATGCTTCCATTGTCAACAATGAAAAATTCATTGAGAAGGGGTTAGAAGCACAAAGAAAATCATTGGTATTATTGAAGAACGATCAATCAATCCTGCCATTAAAATCAACTACAAAAATTTATTTAGAAGGATTTAATAAAGAAGAATCTGCAGGCTATGCAAATTTGGTGACCGATGCAAAAAATGCAGATGTGATCATCATTAAACTTAATACGCCATATGGATTAAAGCCAGGTGAAGAGAAGTACTTGATGCAAAAAGTATTTCATCAGGGTCATTTAGATTTTGATGCGGATAAAAAAGCTGAGATCTTAAAATTGATTCAGACCAAGCCAACAATTACTGTGATGAATCTTGAAAGGCCAGCAGTGTTTCCAGAAATCAATACAGCGAGTAAGGCAGTGATCGGCGATTTTAGTAGTCAGGATAATATCATTCTCGATTTGATCTTCGGAAAATTTAAACCAACTGGGAAGCTTCCTTTTGAATTACCATCATCCATGACCGCAGTTGAAAAGCAAAAAGAAGATGTTCCATATGATTCAGAAAACCCTTTGTATCATTTTGGGTTTGGACTTGGTTATCAATAAACTTGTCTAGAATTCTAATGATACAACAAGCGGGCATATGCTTTCAAAGAGGATTGAAGTAATTTGCATTCGTTAATTTTAGCGTTTATGAAAGTGATGAAAAATAAATTGGCTGGCTTAGCGGCTTTTGTGTTGCTAACTTTTTCTGCAAATGCACAAAAAACTTTATTGACTTTTAGTGATACAGCAATTGTTCCAAAAGATCAGGCGCCCATGTCGGCAGCTCCCATTCTGGCGCAAAAATGGAACCAGATCCATACAAAATGGTTTAACCTGAATTTCGGAATGGCATTTATTTTAGATCATAATATTACTACTCAGGATAACACCAATTTAGCACAAGTTGGAAAAATAGATCCCGGAACAGAATTTCGCGGTGAGCGTTTCATGTTTACCGGAAATCTTCTGTTTTTTAAACATCCCTGGCGTTATATGATCAGTGCTAATTTCAATGGTTTGGATGCACCTCCGGGTGATAAAAAATTCAGTTTTATTGATTGGAATTTTGAGATCCCTTTTGGTAAAAATGGTGGCTGGATCACACTTGGTAAACAGAAAGAGGGAGTGGGTCATGAGTATGTAGCACCTGGAACACAGTTGATGTTTATGGAGAGAGGTTCTGGTGTACCCATGATTGTTCGTCAGAGAAATATTGGTATTAGATATTCGAATAGTATCCTTGACCAGCATGCCACTTTTACTGTTGGATTTTTCAACAATTATTGGGAAACAGGAAAGTCTTTTGCAGACAATGGATCCCAGGTTGTAATGCGTGCAACTGCATTACCTATTTATACATCAGATGCAGAATTATTGCACCTTGGTATTGGTTATCGTTATACTGATGCAACGGATGGTACACTCAGCTATAAAGCAAAACCAGAACTAAACACTTCACCGAGTTATATCAATACAGGTAGTTTCAAAGCTTCCGCTGCAAATACCTTGATGCTTGAATTAATTAAAGTGAATGGCCCAGTTAGTGTGATTGGCGAATACATGAGTAATCGTGTGAAATCGGTTGATGCAAATAACCCCAACTTTCATTATTGGCAGGTTGGAGGAGATTGGTTTATTACCGGAGAGCACAGAAGATACAATCGCACGAATGGAAACTTAGGAAAACTGATTCCTAAAAAGAATTTCAGTTTAGCTAAAAACGGAGGTCCCGGTGCTTTTGAATTAGGCGCCAGATATACCCGCTCCGATTTAACAGATGCCGGAATTGCAGGTGGCGAATTTGGTCGTTTAACAGGCGCTATCAGCTGGTATCCCAATGCAAGCTTCCGTTTTTCCTTTAATTATGGAACAGGAAGTTTGGACAAAGGCAATACCACTGGTAAATCACAATTCTTTCAATTGCGCGCACAGTTTGAATTGTAAGCTTAATTATTTATTTACTGACTTATTTGCAAGCTGACCGCAAGCTGCATCAATATCTTTTCCCCTGCTCTTACGCAACCTTGAGTTCACCCTATTTCTTTCGAGATAGTTCATGAATTCGGTAGTGGTATGCTCATCAGGTTTGGTAAATCTAAATGCATCTGTAGGATTGTATTCAATAATGTTGATCAGATCTGCAGGAACCTTTCTATAAATTTTTACCAACTCTTCTGCATCCTTCAAACTATCGTTGAAACCCTTGAAGAGGATATATTCGAAAGTGATTTCGTTCTGTGTTTGTTTGTAAAAATGGTTTAATGCCTCGATCAGTGTTTCAATATTATTGGTTTCATTGATCGGCATAATCTCGTTGCGCTTTTTATCGTTCGCAGCGTGTAAAGAAACGGCTAGTTTAAACTTCACTTTATCATCACCCAACTGTTTAATTTGTTTGGATACGCCAGCTGTTGAAACAGTGATCCTTTTCGGACTCATAAATAATCCATCTTCTGCAGAGATCTTGTCAATGGCTTTCAACACATTATTATAATTCAACAATGGCTCACCCATTCCCATGAATACAATATTGGTGAGTTTTTGCTGATGCACTTTTTCTGATTCCTTGTTGATCAAAACTACCTGATCATAAATTTCATCATAAGTCAGATTTCTTTTACGATCGATGGTTCCAGTTGCACAGAATTTGCAAGACAAACTGCATCCAATTTGTGAAGAAACACAAGCCGTTTTTCTTTCGTCAGTTGGAATTAAAACGCCTTCAATCATATATCCGTCGAAAGTTTTGAAGCGAGATTTGATCGTGCCATCTTCACTCACCTGAGTGAGGTTCACTTTTAATGCAGGTAAAGAAAATTCTTGTGCCAATTTAGTACGAAGGTCCTTACTCAAATTGGTCATATCATCAAAGCTATGGGCATGCTTCTGCCACAGCCATTCGTGTACTTGTTTCACTCGGAATTTCTTCTCTCCGATGGTTTCAAAATAGTTTTCCAACTCACCCAAACTGAGGTGGCGTATATTTTTTAAAGATTCCTTCATGCTGCAAAGATACCTTTTGAGAAAGGAAGGGCAATTTTAATCCACAAATTTTAACTTGTGCGGGTAAAAACGCTGTACTTTCAAGTAAAGATTTAGACAAATAACATGAAAACCTGTTATATAATAGATACAGTAAGAACCCCGATTGGCCGTTATGGTGGCAAACTCAGCACTATTCGGCCAGATGATCTGTTGGCGCATGTGATCAGGGTTTTGTTAAGTAGAAATCCCAATATTGATCCTTCTGCTATTGAAGATGTGATTGCAGGCGCGGCCAATCAGGCTGGGGAAGACAATCGAAATGTGGCAAGGATGGCTGCTTTATTGGCTGGCTTACCGGTTTCAGTGGCAGGGAATACCGTGAACCGTTTATGCGCTTCTGGTTTGCAGGCCATCATGGATGCGTCGAGAGCCATCATGTGCAACGAAGGCTTATTGTATATCGCCTCTGGCGTAGAGAGTATGACTCGGGCACCATTTGTAACAGCTAAATCAGCATCTGGATGGAGTCGGAAAGTGGAAACTTATGACACTACGATGGGATGGCGTTTTGTAAATAAAGCCTTGGCCGATCAATACCATCCCTACACCATGGGCGAAACCGCAGAGAATGTAGCCAAACAATGGAAGATCAGCAGGGAAGATCAGGATGCATTTGCTTTGGCATCACAAGAAAAATATTTTGCTGCCAAAGAAGCCAATAAATGGGACGATGAATTGGCTGCCGTTGAAATGATGACGGAGGATCGATTGATCACTTGGTTCAATGAAGACGAACATCCAAGACAAACATCCTTAGAAAAGCTAGCAAAATTAAAGCCTGCATTTAGTCAGGATGGAACCGTAACTGCTGGTAACGCATCCGGAATTAATGATGGGGCTGCTGCCATGTTATTGGCAAGTGAAGAAGCTGTGAAGCTATTTAATTTGCAGCCGATGGCGCGAATTGTTAGTATGGGTGTTGCAGGAGTAGATCCTGCCATCATGGGAATGGGCCCGGTTATGGCAACCGAAAAAACATTGTTGCGTGCGGATCTGAAAATGCAGGATCTTGATCTGATAGAATTGAATGAAGCATTTGCATCACAAAGTTTGGCCTGTATTGATGAACTAGAAATGGATCCGAATAAAGTGAATGTGAACGGTGGTGCTATAGCGCTTGGTCATCCATTGGGTTGCAGTGGTGTAAGGATCTCAACAACTTTGTTACACGAAATGTATCGAACAAAATCACGTTATGGACTAGCTACTATGTGTGTAGGAGTTGGGCAGGGAGCTGCTGTGATTTATGAAGGGTTATAAAGTTTTATTAATGGTGAGTTTGTTAAGGAAATAAATATTATTTTCATTCTGCTAAAAACGAAGCACTTTAAAAATTAGTCAAATGAAAAAGATCACGTATTTATTGATTGCATTTTTTGCAATCGGATTATCTGCAAAAGCACAAGACAGTTTAGCACAGTATACCGGTAAATTTAATTTCCCAGAAGGAAGTATTGTTTCTTATGTTACAGTAACTGCAGAAAATGGAAAACTGAATTTCAGTTCTGATAAAGGAACAGGTACATTAGAAAGAGTTGCTCCAGATTCATTTGCTATTCCTGAATATCAAGGAACGGGAAAGTATACTCGCAATGCTGATAATAAAGTTGTTGGTGTTGTGATCGATGTAATGGGATATCATATAGAAGGCGTAAAAGAAATTCCTGCTATTGCTATAATTGAGCGTAAGTATTATTTAAAAAGCGAAAGAAAGCAATTCGCTATTCGATAAACTTTGCTGATCGCCGCTGATCAGATTTTTTAATACCACCGAATTTTCTAACAATTCCTTACTGCCAAGAATTACGGCGTAAGGAATTTGTTTTTTATCGGCATACTTAAATTGTTTATCAAACTTACTATTCTCGTGAAAGAGTTCTGCAGCAATACCCTTATCACGTAAGGATTGCATTAAAGTATAGGCTGCCTTACTTTCTGCATCCCCTAAATTGAAAAATAAAACCTTGGTGCCAGTTTGTACTTCTGCAGGGAAGAGTTGTAGCTCTTCCATAACATCGTAAATTCTATCTACTCCAAAAGAAATACCTACCCCAGGAATATTCGGCACATCAAAAGTTCCTGTGAGATCATCATATCGTCCGCCACCACCAATGCTACCCATTTGTGCATCGTTTGCTTTGACTTCAAAAATAATTCCGGTATAATAATTGAGTCCGCGTGCCAATGTAAAATCTGCCTGTAAATGGTTGGCAACAAAACTGTTTTGGTGATAATTCAATACCCATTCTAATTCAGATATTCCTTTATTCCCAGTTTCGTTTTCGCCAATTAATATTTTGAGTGCGGCAATTTTTTCCTCGTTCGTTCCATCGATCAATAAATAAGTTTCGATGGTATTGATCTGCGACTCAGACAAGCCCCTTCCACTCAACTCTTCTTTCACTTTATCTAATCCGATCTTATCTAATTTATCAATAGCAACAGTGATATCTACCATTTTATCAGCACCACCACAGATCTCTGCAAGGGCTGCCAAGATTTTGCGGTTATTCATTTTAATGGTTACACCAACACCCAGTTGTTTGAAAACGGCTGCATATAAATTAGCAAGCTCCACTTCGTTCAATAAAGAATAACTACCCACTATATCAGCGTCGCACTGGTAGAACTCGCGGTAGCGCCCTTTTTGCGGGCGATCGGCCCTCCAAACTGGTTGGATCTGATAGCGTTTAAAAGGCATGGTGAGTTGCGCATGATTCATGGCAACATATCTTGCAAATGGAATAGTTAAATCGTAACGAAGTGCACGTTCAGTTAATCCCTTTGTGTTTTTTCCGGCAAGTACCTTATCAAATTCCAGTTTAACCGAATCGTATTTAGCAGGATTATCTAACCCGTTATTCAATATTTTAAAGATTAGTTTATCGCCCTCTTCACCGTATTTACCCATTAAGGTATCGAGGTTTTCCATGGCCGGGGTTTCTAATGGTTGAAAGCCGTAGCTCTCCATCACCGAACGGATGGTTTGAAAAATATAATTTCTTTTTCTAACAACGCTCGCGCTAAAATCTCTGGTACCCTGTGGTAAACTCGGTTTGCTCATATACAATTTCTAATCGCCGCAAATATAAGTAAACTCAAAGATGCTAAGCACCTCGTCTAAAATCCCGAGTTAACACGAATCTATAAATGTTTATAAACTAATTATATGCTCCTCCATTCTTCACTCTTCACTCTTCACTTTTTCAAGTATCTTATCGCAAGCCTGCTCGATTAAATGATAAACTTCATGATACCCTGGCTCTTCCCCGTACCAAGGATCGGGAACAGATTTATTTTGACCAGGATACAAAGCATCAAGTAAGAGTGCTGTCTTTGCTGCATTCCATTTGTTTCCGCTAATTCTTTTAACCTCATTATAATTATCCGTATCCATGCAGTAAATTTTATCGAAATAGTCCATATCGGTTGCCATAAACTGCCTGCATTTTTGAGCTGAAATATCAACTCCGTATGATTTTGCAGTTTTTTGTGATAGTCTATGCGGACTTTCACCTACATGATAACCAGCTGTGCCTGCACTATCGATTTCCCAGTTCAAACCAGCCTTTTCTGACAATGTTCTAAAGATTCCTTCGGCAAGTGGACTTCTACAAATATTTCCCAAACAAACAAATAAGACCTTCATGAGGTTGAAAGTAAGAAAATTGCTCAATTTGCCACAAACGTTTGCAGACGCGAGTTTTAACTAACAGTTATTAGCTTTTTTATTGTTTTTTAGTTATGGAATTAATAAATTTTAGAATCTTAGTACAAATCGCAGTTTTTAATTGAATAACATGACTTTTTTTGGGTTATTCAATGGAATTATTAACTAAATTGCCCACCCTGTTCAATTTGAAGTTACATGCAAGAGAGTTTTAGAGATAGACAGAAGAAAGGTTATATTTTAATGAGAGTGACGTATGACCTAGCAATGGCATTGATAATTTTAGGAATGGCAGTAGTGATGTTTTTTGCTGAAAGGCTAAAAATTCAGAGAATAATGGATTTAGATGATACAGGTAGATACCTTTTTGGAGGAGTCTGTCTTTTGTATGGTGGATTTAGATTGTATAGGGGTATAAAGAGAGATTATTAGTGATGAAGGGAATGATTAAACATAGTTTTTTGATACTGGCGGTTTTGCTTTTCTTTGCGGCCTGTAAAGGCAAGGGGGGGGGACAGGTTGACGATCGAGATACACCGAATGAGGGAACGATTCGCATTAGTGTGGACGAAAGTTTTAAGCCAGTGGTTGAAGAACAGATTAAAGTGCATCATTCTTCTTTTCCGAATACCCACATCATAGTAAGTTACAAACCTGAAGTAGAGTGTTTGAAAGACTTGCAAAACGATAGCACCAGAATGATCTTGATTGCTAGGGGGCTATCAAAAAACGAATCTTCGATCTTTGAATCAAGTTTGGGTTACCGCCCACAATTTGCCATTTTAGCATATGATGCTGTGGCTGTGATTGTAAATCAAAAATCGGCTGATAGCGTTTTCACTATGAATGATCTCAAAGAAATTCTAAGTGGAAAAAGTAAAAGGATCGCTGTGATGGATGGAAAAAATGCTACTAGTACCGTAAGATTTTTGAAAGACAGTATTTTAAAAGGCGGTGATTTTGGAACCAATGTGGTTGCATCAAAAAATAGTGATGATGTAATTGACATTGTATCTAAGAATGAGAATGTGGTTGGATTTGTAGGATTGAGTTGGGTAGGCGATACTTATGATCCAAAACAACAAGAGAACTTGAAAAAAATACGTCTAGCATTGGTTGAATGCGTGCGTTGTGTAGAAAAGGGATTGTTTGCAAAACCGTCTCAGGCTACCATCTCATATGCGCAGTATCCTTTGCCAAGACCAATGTATTATATATTAAAAGAAAATTCTGCCGGGTTAGGCACAGGCTTTATGAATTTTATGAGCCTTGAAAGAGGTCAATTAATTTTTAAAAGAGCATTATTAGTACCTGCCAAAATGAATTTTAAAGTTAGATCAGGAAAAATTAAAGAGTCAGATTAAAGCAACAATTATAAAATTCGACCAATGAAGAAGATCGTATCGATGATGTTAACAGCACTGTTTTTGTTACAGTGTGCAATGGCACAATCCGTTCAAGAGGGTGTCAAATTGTTACAGTACGTGTACAAAAACAACAGTGCTAAGGCTGTATTGCAGAAAGCTTATGATGCTAATCCAAAGGATCCACAAGCGATCTATTGGCTAGGTCTTGCTTATGTTGCCAAGAATAGAGAAGTTTTGTCGAAAGATGGTGTTGCTGCTGCAAGAGCTTTGTATCAAAAAGCTTTACAAGATGGGGTGAACGATCCTTTGATATGGGTTGGTCAGGGTACATTAGACATCTTAGATGGTAACAATGTGAACGCTGCTAAGCAAAAATTTGAGCAAGCAATAACTACTTCTACAGAAACGAAGGGAAAAAATAAAGGAAAGCCAAGTGCTGCTATTTTAAATGCCATTGGTTTTGCTAACTCATTGGGTAGTTCTACAATGGGAGATCCACTTTATGGTATTGAAAAATTAAAGCAAGCTGCAACGATCGATTTGAACAGTGCCGATATCTATTTTAATATGGGTGTTTGTTACCTGAAATTAGGTGGTGAAAATGGAGGAGATGCAGTTAAGGCTTTTCAGGAAACTGACCTTCGCGATACTAAAAGCGGAAGAGCAAAATGGCGTACTGGTAAGATCTATCAAAGTCAGAATAATAAAGAGTCTCTAGAACTTTTCTTCAACGGTGCAATTCAGGCAGAGCCTGCATTTCCAGCTCCTTATCTGGAATTGTTCAACTACTATGCAAATAGAGATGTTGCAAAAGCAAAAGGATATTTAGATGATTTCTTGAAGTATGCTGATAAAGATCCTTTGAACGATTTCTTCTATGCAGAATATTTATTCCGTGCAGGTAAATACAGTGAATCTTTAGCTAAAGCAAAAGAAATTGAAGCATCTGCAGGATTGGCTGCTGTGCCTCGTTTGAGCTTATTATATGCTTACAACTATGATCGTTTGGGAGATTCTGTTGCTGCAAGAGATAATGTGGTGAAATTCTTCAATGCAAAATTAGACATTCAATCTCCTGACTATGATTTAGCAGTTAAATTGCTGTCTAAATTCCCAGGTAATGAAGCACAAACTGTTGGATACTTAGAGCAAGCTATTGGCAACGATACTTCTAAAGTAAATCAGTTGAACTATATGAATCAGGCAGCTGATATCTATGGTAAAGCAAAAATGTACAAAGAGCAATTGTTTTGGTTAAAGAAAAGAGCGGATGTTTTACCAACACCACTTACTAACCGTGATTATTATTTCATTTGCGATGCTGCAGTTAAATCTGGTAGCATTGAAGATGCAAAAAAATACAGTTCAGATTATGTAAGTAAGTTCCCTGATCAAATGTTTGGTTATCGTTTTGCTGCAAACGCTGCTATTGCTGAAGATGCAGATACATCAAAAGGAACCGCAATTCCAGCAGTTCAGGCTTATATAGATTTTTTAAGCAAGGATCCAGTTAAGAATGCAAAAGTCCTTCCTTACCAGTTCTATTATCAAGCTTCTTATTACCATGATAGAGCCAAGGATTACCCCAAAACGTTGGAGGTATTGAACAAATTATTGGCTTTATATCCTGAAGACAAGTACGGTAATCAGGTAAAACCAATTGTTGAAAAAGAAATTGCCAACCCCGCCCCACCAGCAAAAGGCGGCAGTAACAAAGGTTCTGGAGCCGCAAATAGCGGTGCAACTAAAAATAAATAAGAAAAAGACTCCCCTTTTTGGGGAGTTTTTCTTTTATATCCAATACAGGCTTATTTTTGCAGGAATATAAATGCTTCTCATGAGTTGGATGTCCTTTTTATTAGATGTTAACGTATCAAATTCTGCAGCAAATTATCTCCCTATCGGGATCCAATTAATCTTCGCGGCTGGCTTTGTAGCCTTCATGATTGGACTTTCAGCTTGGGTTGGACCTAAGCGTAAAACTGCAGACAAATTAGAAAACTTTACAAGTGGAATCGAATCCCACGGAAATGCTCGCCAGCCAATGGCCATCAAGTATTTTCTGGTAGCGATCCTTTTTGTGCTGTTTGATGTGGAAGTGATCTTCTTTTATCCGTATGCAGTAAACTTTAGAGAGCTTGGATGGGCTGGATTTAGCGCCCTGCTAATGTTTGTAGGCTTTTTTTTAGTTGGTTTCATATATATCATCAAGAAGGGAGCTTTAAAGTGGGAAGACTAAGCAGTTTTAAATGAACATTAGTCGCTATTTGAGGTTATAAACCTAATGTTCTTTTGATTTTTGAATTTTTAATTTTGAATTATTTATGTCACGTCCAGTACGATTTAATATTCATCCCGCCGAAACTAAAATCGCTAGCGCTGTTTCTATGGCAGAAGCACCAGAAGGCTATGCAGGAGAGGGTTTCTTCTCTGCTCGTTTGAGCGATGTTGTTGGATTAGCACGAAAAAATTCTTTATGGCCATTACCCTTCGCCACTTCTTGTTGTGGTATTGAGTTCATGGCTACGATGGCTTCTCACTACGATTTGGCACGGTTTGGTGCTGAAAGAGTGGGTTTCTCACCGCGTCAGTGCGATCTGTTGATGGTGATGGGTACTATTTCTAAAAAAATGGGACCAGTAGTTCGCCAGGTTTACTTACAAATGGCTGAGCCTCGTTGGGTTATTGCAATGGGCGCTTGCGCAAGTAGTGGAGGCATATTTGATACCTATAGTGTGTTGCAAGGAATTGATCAGGTAATTCCTGTTGACGTATATATTCCTGGATGCCCTCCTCGCCCTGAAGCTGTATTAGACGGTTTCATGAAAGTGCAGGAACTGGTTGGTCAGGAAAGCATCAGAAGAAGAAATAGCGATCAATACAAAGCGTTGATGAATAGTTACGGAATAGAATAATTAAAGCGAAATGGCATTAACACAAGAACATATTCAACAAAGACTAACAGAGAAATTCGGAGACTTAGTTTCCAATTTTGAAACACCCTATGGCATGCTCAGTTTTGAAGCACCTAAGGATCAGAATCTGAAAGTATTACAATTCTTATACGACGAAGCAGATCTGAATTTTCAATTCATGACCGATCTTACTGCGGTGAATTATCCAGATAAACCTGGTCGCGAATTAGCAGTGGTTTATCATTTACACAATTTGAGAGACAATGTTAGAATTCGCTTTACAGTGTATTCTGATATAAATAGTCCGGATGTTTTTACTGCCAGCAAATTATTCTCTGCTGCCAATTGGATGGAAAGAGAAACCTACGATTTTTTTGGAGTGAACTTTGTTGGTCACGAAAACCTGAAACGTATATTGAACGTGGATGAAATGGATTATTTCCCTTTAAGAAAAGAATATCCTTTAGAAGAAAGAACACGTATCGATAAAGACGATCAGATGTTTGGTAGAGGTTAATAGAAAGCTGATTAATTAAAATAAATAAGCCCCAAGGGGTTTGGATATGACAGAACATCATCAACACCATATTAAATTACCAGAAGGTTCCATTGAGAAACAGACCACTACGTTGAACGTTGGTCCAACCCACCCTGCTACACACGGTGTGTTTCAAAATATCATGGAATTAGATGGTGAGCAAATTGTTTCAACAGAACAAACCGTGGGTTATATTCACCGTGCGTTTGAGAAACTGGCTGAACGCAGACCACTGTATCAGATTACTACATTAACAGATCGCTTGAATTATTGTAGTAGTCCATTGAATAATATGGGCTGGCATCTGACATGCGAAAAATTATTAGGCGTTCAAACTCCTAAGCGTGTTGATTACCTGCGCATCATCATTATGGAACTATCAAGGATCTCTGATCACTTGATTTGTAATTCTATCATGGGTGTGGATACCGGAGCTTACACAGGGTTCATGTACATCATGCAATACCGCGAATTAATATATGAGATTTATGAAGAAATATGTGGGTCCCGTCTTACTACTAATATTGGGCGTATTGGCGGCTTTGAAAGGAATTTCACAAATACAGCATTTACGAAACTCGAGAAATTCTTAAAAGAATATCCTGCTGCACTACGTGAATTGGAAAACCTTTTCACACGTAATAGAATTTTCATGGAACGTACCATTGGTACGGGCCCCATCAGCGCTGAACGTGCTTTGAATTATGGCTTTACTGGTCCGAATTTAAGAGCTGCTGGTGTTGATTACGATGTTCGTGTGCATAGTCCGTATAGCAGTTACGAAGATTTCGATTTCAAAGTTCCTGTAGGAAAAACGGGTGATAGCTACGATCGTTTCTTAGTGCGTAACGAAGAAATGTGGCAGAGCTTGAGCATCCTTAATCAGGCGTATAAAAAAGTACAAGAATTTAAAGGTGCAGAAGCAGAAGTGTTTCATGCCGATGTGCCAGAATATTATCTTCCTAAAAAAGAAGATGTGTACACCAAGATGGAATCACTGATCTGGCATTTCAAAATTGTAATGGGTGAAGTAGATATGCCAAAAGGTGAGGTCTATCATTCTATTGAAGCTGGTAACGGTGAGTTAGGATTTTATTTAGTGAGTGATGGTGGCAGAACACCATTCCGCTTGCATTTCCGCAGACCATCTTTTATTTATTATCAAGCATATCCTGAATTAGTAATTGGTGGTATGTTGAGCGATGCGATCGTAGTAATGAGTAGTTTGAATTTGATTGCAGGAGAATTGGATGCTTAGAAACTGAATTGATTTATTGAAAATGATTGATTGATATGGTACAATTTTCAGAAGAAAGACTGGCAAAGGTTAAAGAAATCATCGCTCGCTATCCTGATGGAAAGCAGAAGAGTGCACTCTTGCCCTTATTGCATTTGGCACAAGAAAACTTTGGTGGTTGGTTAAGCGCTGAAACAATGGATTATGTGGCTTCTCTATTACAGATCGAACCAATCGAAGTGTATGAAGTAGCTACCTTCTATAGCATGTACAATACCAAACCAGTTGGTAAATATGTATTTGAAGTTTGTCAGACTGGTCCTTGTATGTTGAATGGCAGTGATAATATCATTGCTTATATCAGTCAAACATTAGGGATCAAAGCAGGTGAAACAACTGCTGATGGTTTGTTTACTTTAAAAACTGCAGAGTGCCTTGGTGCTTGTGGTTATGCACCAATGATGCAGTTGGGCAAACATTATAGAGAGCATTTAACAAAAGAAAAAGTAGATGCAATTATTGCAGAATGCAGAGCCGCTGCAGCTGCCAATAATTAGTAGAAAATATTTAAATCAACGAATGGCGAAAGCCACGCAATGGAATACAATGGGAAGAAAATTATTATTAGAAAAAGCACACGTTGAAGGAATTCGTTATTTCGATGTGTATCGCCGTGAAGGTGGATATCGCAGCGTTGAGAAGGCCCTGAAAACAATGACACAAGATGAAATTGTGGAAGAAGTGAAGAAGAGTGGTCTTCGTGGTAGAGGTGGCGCCGGATTTCCTGCTGGTATGAAATGGAGCTTTATTGCAAAACCAGAAGGCGTTCCTCGTCACCTGGTTTGTAATGCAGATGAAAGTGAGCCCGGTACTTTCAAGGATCGCTACTTGATGGAATTTTTACCACACTTATTAATTGAAGGATTGATCGTTGCTTCTTATGCTTTAGGAAGTAATACAACCTATATCTATATCCGCGGTGAATATGCTTGGATCCCAGATATTCTGGAACAAGCCATTGCAGAAGCAAAAGCAAACGGATTTTTAGGCAAGAACATTTTAGGAACTGGTTTTGATTGTGAGATCTATGTACAACGCGGTGCTGGTGCGTATATCTGTGGTGAAGAAACTGCACTCATCGAATCATTAGAAGGTAAGCGTGGTAATCCACGTATCAAACCTCCATTCCCTGCGATTAAAGGAGCATGGGGCAGACCAACTGTAGTAAACAACGTAGAAACATTAGCCTCTGTAGTTCCAATCATTAATGAAGGTGGTGAAGAATACGCGAAGATTGGCGTTGGCAAATCAACAGGTACTAAATTAATTTCTGCATGTGGCAATATCAATAAACCAGGTGTATACGAAATTGATATGACCATCTCTGTTGAAGAATTTATTTATAGCGATGAATATTGCGGAGGTATACCCAATGGAAAAAGGTTAAAAGCTTGTATCCCAGGTGGATCCTCTGTTCCAATACTTCCTGCAAATCTTTTATTGAAAACCGCAAAGGGCGAAACACGTTACATGAACTACGAAAGTTTGAGTGATGGTGGATTTGCAACAGGTTCGATGATGGGTTCTGGTGGATTCATTGTGTTAGATGAAGACCAGTGCGTGGTAAGAAATACGTATTCATTAGCCAGATTCTATCGCCACGAAAGTTGCGGTCAGTGTTCTCCTTGTAGAGAGGGAACTGGTTGGATGGAAAAATTATTATTGCGTTTAGAAAAAGGCGAAGGAAAAATAAGTGATATCGATTTGCTATGGGATATCCAAAGCAAGATTGAAGGAAACACGATTTGTCCTTTGGGCGACGCTGCAGCATGGCCGGTGGCTGCTGCCATTCGTCATTTTAGAGATGAGTTTGAATGGCATGTAACACATGCTGCTGAAGCTCAAACAAGGAACTATGGGTTGGCGCATTATGCAGACCCAATACATGTGCCTGTATAAAAATGGGTTTAAAGTAAAAAGTCAAAATTCAAAATTCAAAAAAAATGGAGGAGGAATTTGAAGACTTAGAAATGAATGAGGAAGGGAAGCCTTATAATATTAGGCATAGGAGTTATTATTTTTCGAAGGATATTATTTTTTTTGTGAAGGATTGTGTGATTGAAAGGGTTTATAGTTCTTTGTTTGATCAACTTGTTAGAAGCTCAACTTCCATTGGAGCAAATTTAGTGGAGGGTAAGTCTGGAGTTTCTACAAAAGATTGGATAAAATATTTTGGAATTGCTTTAAAATCAGCAAATGAAACAAAATACTGGTTATGTCTAATTAGAGATACCATGAATGTTTCAAAAGAGAAAACAAATGAATTAATAAAAGAAGCAGATGAAATATCAAAAATCATTGCATCAATTATTATAAATAAAAAATAATTAGTCAACAGTTTAGTTTTGACTTTTGAATTTTGACTTTTGAATTTTGAATTATGTCAGAGACACCATTATTTAAAGTTACCATCGATAATATCACCATCGAAGTGCCAGCTGGGACTACCATCCTGAATGCAGCACGCAAAATTGGTGGAGATGTAGCACCTCCTGCTATGTGTTATTATAGCAAACTGGAAGGAAGCGGTGGTAAATGCCGTACCTGTTTAGTTGAAGTGAGCAAGGGTTCCGAAAAAGATCCTCGCCCAATGCCGAAGTTGGTGGCTAGTTGCAGAACAACCGTGATGGATGGAATGGAAGTGAAGAATATTACGAGCCCGAAAGTTGTAGACGCAAGAGCAAGTATTGTTGAATTTTTATTATTGAATCATCCTTTGGATTGTCCGATATGTGATCAGGCTGGCGAATGTCATTTACAAGACCTGAGCTATGAACATGGTAAAGATGGTACGCGCTATGAGTTTCAACGCAGAACATTTAAAAAACACGATCTAGGAAAATATATTCAGTTGCACATGACACGTTGCATACTCTGCTATCGTTGTGTGTTTACTGCCGATCAAATTTCTAAAAAACGTTCTCACGGTGTATTAGATCGTGGAGACCATTCAGAGATCGCCACATTTATTGAGAAGAATTTAGATAACGATTTTATTGGAAATGTCATTGATGTTTGTCCGGTAGGTGCACTCACCGATAAAACTTTCCGATTCAAAAATCGGGTATGGTTCTTAAAACCAATGGATGCACATCGCAACTGCCCAACTTGCAGCGGTAAAGTTACTTTGTGGAATAGGGGCGATGAGGTATTCAGAGTTACTGCCCGCAAAGATGAGTGGGGTGAAGTGGAAGAGTGGATCTGTAACGACTGCAGATTTGAAAAGAAACATACCAGCGATTGGTTAATTGAAGGACCAAGACTGATCGACCGTCATTCTGTGATCGCACAAGGGCATTATGCTGGAAATGTTGGACAAACCATACCAAATGAAACGATCAATAAAGTGCTTCATGGAAGATCGCCAAGACTATTGATGGACATTCATTCGGTGAGTGAAGTGAATCAGCCTGATATTGATTTGAGTTCGATTCAAGGCCCGGCACATTCCAACAATTTTAATTCTAACAAAGACTAATTGATAATAGATCATGACACTACTTTCTTTAGATATACTGTTAGTACTCGAAAAACTGATCTTGATTGTCATCATCGTTTTTGCGAGTCTGGGTATTGCGCTTTACACCACATTTGCAGAACGTAAAGTGGCTGCTATTTTGCAAGACCGTCCAGGCCCTGAAAGAGCTGGTCCATTTGGTTTATTCCAACCTTTGGCAGATGGATTAAAACTGATCATGAAAGAAGAGATCATTCCTAGTTCTTCTAATAAAGCATTGTTCATATTAGGGCCAGGCTTAGCAATGACCGCAGCTTTGATGACCTGTGCAGTGATACCCTGGGGAAGCAGTGTGCATTTATTTGGAAGAGAGATTGATCTGCAAATTGCTGATATCAATATTGGGATCTTGTATGTTTTTGGTGTGGTGAGTTTAGGTGTTTATGGTATTATGATCGGAGGTTGGGCTTCGAATAATAAATTCTCTTTGATGGCTGCATTGCGCGGTGCATCGCAAGCTATTAGTTATGAGTTGGCAATGGGTATTGCGTTGATCGCATTATTAATGACTACCAATACTTTGAGTTTAAGAGAGATCGTAAACCAACAAATGGAGCCTGGTCATTTATGGAATATCGCTTATCAACCATTGGGTTTCTTATTGTTCTTTATTTGTGCATTGGCAGAGTGTAATAGAACACCTTTCGATTTGCCTGAAGCAGAGAACGAATTGAACTTTGGATACCACCAAGAGTATTCATCCATGAAATTGGGATTCTATTTATTTTCTGAATACATCAACATGATCATGAGCAGTGCTGTTATGGCATCGCTTTATTTCGGTGGATTTGATATTCCTTTTTTCGACGAAAAAATATTACCACAAAATATTGCAGCGCTAGTAGGTGTTGGTGCATTATTAATAAAGATTGTGATCTTCATTTTCTTGTTCATGTGGATCCGTTGGACCATCCCACGTTTCCGTTATGATCAGTTAATGAATTTAGGATGGAAAAGTTTAATTCCATTGGCACTGGCAAATATGCTGGCAACTGGTGCATGGATCTTATTTCACGGATAGAATTAAAAATTTTTGCAAGCAAAGAGATTAAACACATGGAGGCATTAACTAATAGAGTACAAGAAGTAAGCCGCAAGCCGATGACATTCATCGAACGCTTGTACATACCCAATATTTTAAAGGGTATGGCCATTACTTTCGGCCATATGTTCAAGAAACAACCAACGATCCGTTATCCAGAAAAGAAACGTGAGTTTAGTCCGGTTTTCCGTGGCGTACACGTTTTGAATCGGGATGAAGAGGGACGTGAGCGTTGCACAGCATGTGGATTGTGTGCCGTGGCTTGTCCAGCCGAAGCCATTACGATGGAAGGCGCGGAACGTTTACCAGGCGAAGAGCATTTGTATCGTGAAGAAAAATATGCTGCGAAGTACGAGATCAATATGCTGCGATGCATTTTCTGCGGCCTGTGTGAAGAAGCTTGTCCGAAAGAAGCCATTTTCTTAAGCGAAACATTTGCACCTGCTAA
>CAIYAG010000172.1 GCA_903924075.1 uncultured Bacteroidota bacterium
CTGAATAATATACTCTTATAAAAATTTATTATGGCAAATCGATCAATTATTACCAAGTATTCGGATGAATATTATCCGCCAATTCCAACTGGTTTCACACTTTTCTGGAGAAGATTTATACCATTTCAAATAATAAGGTTCTTTATACTGAACTGGAAGATCATTAAGATTGTTGTTAAAGGACATTCGTAGATATTTTTCTACCATTTATTTAAAGATTGGGTTATGAGTGTTGAGATTCTGAGTAGAATTCAGTTTGCATTTACTGTAAGCTTTCATTACATATACCCTCCATTAAGCATTGGTTTAGGAGTAATGCTGGTAGCAATGGAAGGTATGTATTTAAAAACAGGGAATAAGACCTATGAAAAAATGACCCGGTTTTGGATCAAGGTATTTGCTTTGATTTTTGGAATTGGGGTTGCAACGGGAATTGTGATGGAATTTGAGTTCGGAACAAATTGGGCTACTTATTCTAGATATGTGGGTGATATTTTTGGAAGTGCTTTGGCGGCTGAAGGCATTTTTGCATTTGCTCTAGAAAGCGGGTTCCTCGGATTGTTATTATTTGGATGGAATCGAGTTTCATCGAGAGTTCATTTCTTCTCAACCATCATGGTTACGCTGGGCTCTATGTTTTCGGCTATTTGGATCGTAGTAGCAAATTCCTGGCAACAAACTCCAGCAGGATTTCATATTGTTGGTGAGGGACTCAAAGCAAGAGCCGAGGTCACAGATTTTTGGGCGATGGTGTTTAATCCATCATCAGTAGAAAGATTGTCGCATGTATTAGTTGGTGCATTCCTATCTGGTTCTTTTTTGGTTTTAAGCGTTCATGCTTATTATTTATATAAAAACAGGCATGTTGAACTATCTAAAAAAGCATTTAAAATTGCGTTGATAGTAGCTACAGTTGCTGGGTTACTTCAATTGGTTACGGGTCATCATTCAGCAACTGGCGTTTCTGTTAATCAGCCTGCAAAGTTGGCTGCATTTGAAGGTCACTACGATAGTTTCAAAACTGCAGACATGTATCTCTTTGGTGTTGTTAATCAGGACACAAAAAAAGTTAGTGGTTTAAAGATCCCCAATGGTCTTTCCTATTTGCTTTATTATAATTTTACAACACCTGTTAAAGGGTTAGATGCATTTCCGGAGAATGATCGACCAAAGCAAATTAATGCCATATTCCAAACCTATCATTTAATGGTTGCAATGGGTGTTGCAATGATTGTGCTAACCCTATTTGCTATGTTCTTATGGTGGCGAGGAAAACTGTTTCAGTACAAATGGCTGATGTTAGTTTTTTCTTTTTCAGTACTGCTTCCACAATTAGGTAATCAACTCGGATGGTTTTCTGCTGAAATGGGAAGACAGCCATGGGTGGTTTATGGCTTACTTAGAACAAGTGATGCACTTTCAAAAGCTGTTCGAGCAGATCAGGTTATCTTTTCATTAGTGTTATTCACTTTTATTTATTTAGTTCTATTCATTTTGTTTATCTATTTATTAAACAAAAAAATTCAACATGGGTTTGAAGAACATGTAGCTGAAGAGATCCCTGAATATTCTAAACGTAATAACCCAATACTCAATTAATATGCTAACATTCCTAGGTATAAATTATCCTACTTGGTGGTTTTTAGTAGTGGGTGCCGTATTTACAGGATATGCAATTCTGGATGGGTTTGATCTGGGAGCAGGCGCTTTGCATTTATTTTTTAAAAAAGATGAAAGTAGAAGGATTGCCTTAAATGCAATCGGGCCAGTTTGGGATGGCAATGAAGTTTGGTTAGTAATTGGCGGCGGGGCATTATTCGCAGGATTTCCAGAAGTATATGCAACAATATTCTCTGCCTTTTATATTCCATTCATGCTCTTTCTGACCGTACTTATTTTGCGGGCAATTGCAATTGAATTTAGAAGTAAAGAAAAAATGACTTGGTGGAGAAAAACATGGGATATCATTTATTCTTTTTCAAGTATTACAATTGCAGTTCTTTTGGGCGTTGTTTTGGGTAATATCATGCAAGGAATTCCAATTGATAAAGATTTTGAATATCAGGGGGGATTTTGGAATTTGCTAAACCCTTATTCATTAATAACAGGGGTTACGGTTTTAGCTTTATTTATGATGCA
>CAIYAG010000173.1 GCA_903924075.1 uncultured Bacteroidota bacterium
ATATTGATGAAGACATTTTCAATGTTAAAAATGGCGTTGTGCAAATGACTCAAACATTTGAGGTTTCAAAATAATTACTCCTACATTTTGCCATATTTTTAGAGTAGATTTACAATTCCATTTATAGAATATGAAACGCAAGATCCGTAGATTGATAAAGAAATTTCCAAACAAGAACGAAAATCAAATCAAAGCTCTAATCAATAAAGCATGTATAGACATGCACAGAAACCAGCCCAATATTTTCAATAGTTTTACTCATAGGACAAGACAGACAGAGTGGAATCTTGGACACCACCTTGCTTTTGAATTAAAAAAGTTCTTACCGCAATATGATTGCGACCTTGATGTAATTAAAACAAATGAAGAAAATAAGCGCCCAGATATTATTTTCCATACTCGTGGTAAAGTCGCTAATGATTTTTTGGTTATTGAGGTAAAGTGGAGAGGTGGTGAAAATGCGATGGAAAACGATGCCAATAAGATACGAGAATTTTGGTTTGACCGAAATCTTAATTATAAGTTTGGAGCTGTTGTATATCTACATTCAGACAAGACATCCGATATACGAGTATTCCGAAATGAAAATAGGGAAACCAATGGATAAACTTATTAACCATCTTCCTGTTATTGTTAAACAATTATTCGGTTGTTTTTTATCGTTTCACGCAGTTGTTCTACTGTAAAATAATTACCGTCATTCTTTTTTCTATGGAGCATCCGGTGGCAGTTTGAGCAAACCATAGCTAAATCCCCTATTTCAGTAATTCTTCTTCCACCCGATGCAATGGGTATTTTATGATGACATTCTATAAACCCGGCTCCGTGGGTGCCATAAGTCGGAATGAAATCAAAATCACAGCATTCACACAATATTCTTCCATTACCACTTTGATACGCCAATTCTTTTGCCAGTTTTACTATTCCAGCGTTTCTTTGGGCAGTTTCAGACTTAATGTGTTCAACAACTTTTTTATCTCCTTCTTCTACGCCCGAAATTGGATTTGGTATCACTTGATATTCACTATTCCAGACCAATGTAGGATTAAGATGTCCAGCAAAAAGATTCCACACACGAAGTTGAGTTCCATTCTCGTCTAATCCTTCACTACTTACTAAATTGTGAAAAGGGTTTGTAGGACCCCGATTGGGCAGAAAAAAATTAAAGTAGCCCAAATTCGGTATGGCAAATATGGGATCCGGCTTGGCAATTAGCAATACTTTTCTTCCAAATTCAAATCCGGGGTTATTATAGGTTCGTAAAACATTATCAATAGGGGCAACAAGATGCGTTAGCATAACATGATAATTTCTTCTGCCATTAATATATGTTGGTTTTTGAAAAAGCAGCATAATGTCCCCAGCAGGTGCTTTTAAAACACTCCCACGCTTTTTTGATGACCATTGTAAGTCAAAGGGTTCGTCAAAGGTGGCATCCTCATAAGCCCACCCATCTCCGCCATCACGGAGAATATTCTTAACCCATTTTATATCAGTATGGTTGAACATGAAATATTTTTATCGTCAAAGCTAAAAATAAAACGAGGAAGAAGTAGGTATTAGTGCAGCAAGGATAACCGATTTTAAGCAATCTTTTCTTTCCGATAGGATTGCATTAAAATCAATATTTCAATTGACTAATCAACTCTTTTGGCTTTTAGCAGGAACAATAAAAGTTAAATGTGTTGATACAATAGATATTATTTAAATTGGCATGAAATTCTTCATAATGAGAGATTTAATTGAACAAAATAAAAGTTTTTCCGCCTTCGCAATGATTGTCGATATAAACGCATTTACGCTAATGGTCGCAAAGGGTGAAAAAGAAACTGGCAACATTGCTCAATTTGTAAGGGATATTCTTTCCGGTGGGATTGAGGCAGTAGAAAAATCGGGTGGATTGGTTGTTGGATTTATGGGTGATGCCTTTCTCGCATTACTCGAAGATGTTGATAAAGTTTTTGATTGTTGTGCTCTAATCGCAAAAGATCTGGACCGAACATGTGAATATATATCAGGTTTTTCCGAAGATTTTCCACAATGCCCCAAGGGACCTAAATTAAAAATTGGAATAGAGTATGGCGTAATTGATGTCTCAACTATTGACAGTGATTTTTTAGGAACACAAAAAATATTTATCGGATCAACAATTAATTACGCAAGTCGCATTATGTCGGCAGGAAAAGGCAACAGATGTTTGTTAGGACCAGAAGCATATAAAAAAGGGCTATTCCAGTGGAGTGACGATGACCCTCATACAACGAAAGGGAAAAAAGGCGAGCCAGAGTATCTGTATTACAATTTAGACCTAAATGATATTTGGCGGAATGACCCCGATGAAAATTATTGGGGCTAAAAGTATTGTCATTAATTGTCCCTTATTGGGTTTCATAATACTTGCCATTCACCAAAATGCCCTTCACATTCATTTCAGAACAAATAACCAATACTTCTATTGAAGTGAGGTTATCTGGATCCTCCACATCAAATGTGTGAATAGTTTTTTCTATCTGGTGTTGAATAGTAATTATCATCGTGTTCTATTGATTTACCAGTTTTTTAATTTTGGATACCGTGTTTATATGTAGGTCAGTGATTTTGGCTACTTCACCAACTTTATATCCTTTCTTCAAATAATCATAAGCCTTCTTATTCTTATCCTTTGAAAGGAAATCTAATAGACTCTCATTACTGCCTTTTTTTCTCCCGGTATATGAGCCTTTAAGTTTAGCTATCTTAATACCTTCAAACTGCCTTTCTTTAATTTGCGCTCTCTCCATCTCCCCCACAATACCGAGAATACTGATTATCATTTTAGTAATCGGGTTTTCTTTACCATTGTGATCCAGCGTAGTTAATCCCTGACTGATAAAGTTTATCGCAATTTTCTTTTCAACGAAATAATGAATAGTATTTATAATATCTCGCAAATCACGACCCAAGCGGTCTATCTGCCAAACTGATAAAGAGGTTAATATACCCTCATCTACCAGTTTCTTTATTTCTACTCCGCCGGGTCTTTCAAAGAACGGAATTGCCCCGG
>CAIYAG010000174.1 GCA_903924075.1 uncultured Bacteroidota bacterium
AATTATAATTCAAACGATCAACATTTGTTTGCTTTGCTCCATATTTCTGCAGGTGTTGAAAAATCTATTGGAAAAAATATTTCAACGATCATTGAGCCTTATGCTAAATTACCATTAGGTGGTGTTGGTTATGGCAGCATTCAATTGAGTAGTTTCGGTGTAAATTTTTCTGTACAATACAAGCAACCTAAAAAGTAATTGTCTCGTTTTCATCAGTAACCATAATTAAATCGATGAAAACTAAAAAATTAAAACTACTAGCAAACGCTGCAGCAGCAATGCTTTCCATCTTAATCCTATTAAACGCTTGTAGTAAAGGTGGTAGTGCGCCCACAACACCTACAACTCCTACAACACCAACTACTCCAACCGATGCATGTGCTGGAAAAACAATTACAGTAACCGGTACCGCAACAGTTGCAGATCCTTGTACTGGTGCAAAAGTTTCAGTTAGTGCATCAGGGAGTACGGGATTTACTTATAGCATTGATGGTGGAAGTTTTGATGCTTCAACAGACTTCAATAACATTAAAGCAGGTGATCATACGATCTCGGCAAAAGATGCAGCAGGATGTGTACAATCTGCAAAAGTTACCGTTACGCAAACAACTGCTGGCCCTTTATTTGCTGCAGTAAAAAGTTTAATTCAAGCACAATGTTCTAGCTGCCATTCAGGCGCTGGTGCAAGTGCAGGTAGAGACTGGAGTATTGATTGTAATGTAATTGCAAACAAAGCATTGATCAAACAACGTACAGTGGATGGCTCACCGAGTTTTATGCCGCAGGGTGGAAAGCTTAGTGTATCAGATATGAAAATAATTACAGACTGGGTTAATGCAGGTGGCAGATACAGCGACTAGGGGCAGTAGTTTGTATCGGCTTGCATTTTCAAAAAGCAACTCTAACAAGGGTTGCTTTTTTTATTAGTTCTTATTATCGAAATATTTTTTAAAAAACAACACTTGATAATCTACACTGTTTCTCCAATACGCTGCATTATGTGCTCCTGGCCTTTCGATATAATCGTGATCGATCTTTAATGTCTGTAATTTTTCATGAAGACTTCTATTTACTTTCAAAAAGAAATCATCTAACCCACAATCAATAATAATTTTTAGTTGATTGGTCTTTAATCCTTCTACTAAGGTCATCACCGTATTCGAATCCCAAAGTGTTTGATTTTTTTCATATTCTCCTAATGCTTTTTTGATCTCCCAGTTATTTGGGAAAGGACGAATATCTACTCCCCCACTAGTGCTACCACCGGCGCCAAAAATATCGGTGTGTCGAATGGAAAGGTAGAGTCCGCCATGGCCACCCATACTCAATCCAGTAATGGCACGCTTTGATTTATCTGCAATTGTTGGATAATGCTGATCGATATAAGGGATCAGATCTTTGATGATATAAGATTCGTATCGAATAGTAGAATCAATCGGGCTATCATAATACCAGCTATTGGCACCATCGGGGCAAACTATATTGATCTGTAACTGATCTGCTTTATCTTGTAACTGTGGTGCGATATTCACCCATCCTGCATAATTGCCGCTATATCCATGCAACAGGTAAACAGTTGGCAATGCAGTTTTATTTTGTTTGGGTTGCACGATCACAAACTTTATTTGTTTGTGCAAACTATTACTATACATACTGACGGTGTCAACACTAGCAAAACAGATCCTAAAAACAAGCAGCAGTAAACTGCATAAAAGCATTTTCTTCATGGCATAAAAAATTAAAGTCACTTGAAATTAATCAAGTGACTTTAATTTTCAAGATAATATACCAACTAAATAGTGCTATTTCTTATTTTCCAAAGCTTTTTGCATTGGGTTGATGCCAGTACTCTGACCTCTACCTGCACCTGCTCTAGCTTTAAAGATGGCAAATTTGCTTGGCTCACCTGCATCCAATTTAGGCCAAGTGTTATTGCTCTCATCGATATCTGCTGTTTCGCGATAAGGATCAAGTTTGATACCAGTAGCTTTTTTTGTGGTTACAAAAAGTTTCACCACTTTATTTTCATTTAAGCGCCAAACTTGTGCAGGCACTCTTTCTACTTGTTTGGTGCCATCTTCAAAAGTGAACTCAACGATCAATGGCATCACCAATCCGCCTTTATTTGAGAAAGTGATCTCATATAAATTCACATTCGCATATTTTGCTTTTGTGGCGTCGTCCATCACTTCAGGAGTATTAACAACCGGAGTAACTTTGTACTTAGTGGTATCATATGACTCTAATCCTCTCGCATAACGCCAGTAGAAATCTCTAAGCGTAGTATCCACATCAACAAGGAATACAATATTCTTATCCTCTCTATTTCTTTTTTTAGAAAGATCGTCGTCTGTAAGCATTGGTTTAGCTAAAGAAACCATTCCATCTGAAGGTCCTTGTTGAGGAGCTCCACCTCTTCCACCCATCTGCATAGAACTTGCAGCCATATTCGGATCATATACTCCGTGCCTAACAGAGTCAATCGCAATATCGCAAGGTTCAATTCCATAGAACCATCCTCTCCAGAACCAGTCTAGGTCTTCCGCACTAGCATCTTCCATGGTACGGAATAGATCTGCAGGCGTTGGATGTTTAAATGCCCAGCGGCGTGCATATTCTTTAAAGCTATAGTCGAACAGTTCACGTCCCATAATGGTTTCACGAAGAATATTCAAACCAGTTGCAGGTTTTGTATAGGCATTCGGGCCAAATCCAACAATGTTCTCACTATTGGTCATGATCGGCTCCAATTGGTCTTTAGGAAGGCGCATATATCCAGTGATCTGATAAGCAGCTCCTTTACCTCTTGAAGGATATTTATTGTCGTATAATTCTTCAGTAAGATATTCTACAAAAGAATTCAAACCTTCGTCCATCCAGCTCCACTGGCGCTCATCACTATTCACGATCATTGGGAAGAAATTATGTCCCACTTCATGAATAATTACACCCAACATACCCAACTTACTTGACTCACTGTAAGAACCATCTTTTTCAGTACGACCATTATTGAAACAAATCATCGGATATTCCATACCGTTTGATGCTTCAATACTTTGAGCAACAGGGTAAGGGTAAGGAATAGAAAATTTAGAATAAGTTTTAATGGTATGAGCAACCACTTTTGTAGAGAATTTACGGTATAAGCCATAAGCTTCTTTAGGATAACCACTCATGCACATTACTTTCTTTCCTTCAACATATGCAGGCATTGCATCCCAGATCATTTTACGAGAAGTGGTCCATGCAAAATCACGCACATTATCAGCTTTGAAGATCCAAGTTTTTTTAGCCGTACTTTTTCCTTTTTCTGCTGCTTTTGCTTCAGCCAATGTTACGATCTCAACAGGTTCTTTTGAATTGTTAGCTTGATTCCAGCGAGCCAATTGTGCTGGTGATAATACTTGTGCATAGTTCTGACCTTCGCCAGTACTTAGAATGGTATGATCAGCAGGTACAGTCATTGCCACATTGAAATTTCCGAAAGTCAAAGCAAATTCTCCGCGTCCAGTAAACTGGTGGTGTTGCCAACCTTGGAAATCGCTATAAACACACAAACGAGGATACCATTGTGCCATTGTAAAGAAGGCATTTCCGTCTTCTGGGAATAATTCATATCCACCACGGCCACCCAATACCATGCGGTTAGACACTTTGTAGTGCCAATCAAGATTGAATACAAATTTCTGACCAGGCTTTAATGCAGTTGGTAATTCAACGCGCATCATTGTTTTGTTGATGGTATATTTCAAATCCTTACCAGCAATATCAGTTAGCTTGGTAATGATATCACCATAGCCATTATCCTGATTAGCAGCAAGTAAATTATCAACTTGCGTAGTAGATAATTGTCTTCCTAAAGTGGATGAATTTTGATAATTAGCATTATTGATAGTGCTATGCTGATTTTCATCAAGCTGTAACCAGAGGTAGGTTAGTACATCTGGGGAATTATTGAAATAAGTGACGGTTTCACTTCCTTTCAAAAGTAGATTGGGTTCATCTAATTCACATTTGATGTTGTAATCAACTCTTTGTTGCCAGTATTTAGGGCCCGGGGCTCCACTGGCTGTGCGATACTCATTTGGTGTGGGTAGTATCGTACCCAGTTGCTCAAACCTGTTACCATGGTTTGAGGTTGGATTGTTCTTGATATCCTGAGCCTGCAAACTGCAAACACAGATCAAGAGCAAACACATGAATCCTAATTTTCTCATAGCTGTATAGTTTAGAAATTATAAACTGTGAATTCGATCCAATGCCATATTCAACGCCAGTGCGAAGACTGCAGCACTTACAAATAAAAGATATTCTCTCCTATTTATTTTGATTAACCTAACAAATATAAACGACAATATTAAAATGATTAACACGATCAGGATCTGGCCAAATTCCAAGCCGATATTGAAGGCTAGTAATGGCGACAAAATATTTTGATCCTTACCTAGTATGCTCTTTAAGTAACTACTAAAGCCCAAACCATGTATTAGGCCAAAAAACAGCGCCATAAAATAGATGGGCGGGAACTTGGTCTTGAACACGAATTTTTTCACAAATAAGTTACTGAATGAAGTGATCAGGATGGTAACTGGAATCAGAAACTCGATCCAATTAACCGAATAGGTAACCACATTCAATACACTAAGCGCAAGTGTGATACTATGCCCGATTGTAAAGGCAGTTACCAAGATCAGGATCTTTTTCCAATCAGACAGTTGGTAACGAATAGTAAGTGCTATGATAAAAAGGATATGATCGCTGGTTGGTATAGCAGCTAACTCTTGAAGTATCGATGCGTTTCCTCTCCAGTTTGCAATATGCTGGAAACCCATTTCTAAATAAAGTCTAAAATCATTCATATCTGAAGTTTCAAATTAATCATGACATTTGTAGCGTAAAAAAAATTAGTGGTGAATGGCAAATAGTATGGTTCAATGGCTTACAATGGCTTTTATAGCCCTGATGCATCCTTTTTATGTCTCTGTTATAGACATAAATCATAATACGAAAGAAAGTACTGTTGAGGTGAGTATCAGGATATTTACCCCCGACCTGGAGCAAACCCTTCAAAAATACAGTACTACAAAAATTGATATTGCCAACAGCAAGGATAAAGCATTACTTGACCAACAGATCAGTAATTATATCAACCAGAAAATTCAATTGAAGATCAATGGTCAACCTGCCACCATGAATTATATAGGACATGAAATTCAAATGGAAAGTGTTTGGGTCTATGCAGAAGTGCCGAAAGTTGCAACACTTAAAAAATTGGATGTGAACTGTAATCTGTTATACGATTTCAAGGATTTGCAAAGCAATATCTTCCACGTAAAAGCAAATGGAAAGGAACAAAGCTATAAGTTAGATTATCCTAAAACAACAACCAGTTTTGATTTCTAAACCCACCCCGGCCCCACTCAGGAGGGGATTTCTTTTTCCATTCTTCACTCTTCACTCTTCACTCTTCACTTCTCCTTCGGCTCCACATCCGTCTTAACCAAAAGCTTGTCGATTCGATGGTTGTCCATATCAATCACTTCAAATTCGAAGATCTTCCAGGTAAGCTTCTCTCCTGTTTGAGGGATTTTTTCTAATTCATGAATGATGAATCCCGCAAGGGTATCGAAGTCTTGATCACCTTCCTTCATCCATTCTGCTTTATCAAAATAACTGAGGAAGTCATAAAAAGGAATTTGTGCATCCACTAAATAAGAGCCATCATCTCTTGTAACAATTTCGAACGACTCGTCTTCCTGTTGTGGTATATCTCCTACAATGGCTTCCAGGATATCATTTAGTGTGATCATTCCTAGCACCGTACCATATTCATCAACAATGAAGCAGTGATGAATTTTCGTTTCCTTGAATTTTTCAAGTACCTGATATGCCGTATTGTTTTCGGGCACATACATCGCTGGCTTCATGATATTTTTTACTAGCACATTTTCATCCGAAATAATAAAATCTTTAATAGCAACAACACCCACAATCCTATCCACTTCACCTTCACATACAGGATATACAGAATGAACAATCTCGCCCATGATCTGTTTGATCTCTGCAACAGATTTGCTGCTATCGATCCATACAATATCGCTACGATGAGTCATTAAGGATGTAATATTTCGATCCCCTAAATGAAAAACACGTTCAATGATCTCCTGCTCTGCTTCTTCTATTGCACCGTGTTCAGTTCCTTCACTGATGATGGCTTTTATTTCCTCTTCGGTTACTTGATTTTCATTGGTTTTTACATTAAATAGGCGCACAATTAAATTGGAAGACCCCATCAATAACCAAACAAATGGATGCGTGATCCAGGAGATAATACTCATTGGACCGGCAGCTTTTTTTGCGATGCCTTCAGGATCACTCAAGCCAAGACGCTTGGGTACCAATTCACCCAATACAAGCGATAGATAGGTAATGATAATTAAGATAATAACAGTTGCCAGAGTACCGCTATAGGGTTTCAGCAAATCAATATTTGCCAGCCAATCTTGCAAGGGTTTTTTAAAACTATCTCCAGAATAAATACCTGTTAAGATACCAATAAGTGTAATGCCTATTTGTACAGTAGATAAAAATGAGTCTGGATTATTTGCAAGTTCAAGCGCTTTTTCTGCGTCCAGATCGCCTTTTTGCGCCTGTGCTTCTAATCGGGCTTTGCGCGCTGAAACCAATGCTATCTCTGCCATTGAGAAGAGACCATTGATAATAATTAGCCCTAAAATGATAAAAACTTCTGTCATGTTATGCTTCAAATCTAATGAATTGCCATGAATTTACGGTTTCCCATCCAAATCAAGGATGGCGTAATGGGGCATTGATTTTTCTCTGGTTGCAGGATTTAGAAATTCAGGGGTTAACATACTCACTGAAAAATTTGCTCCCTGATGCAAGACTTTTAATGCTGGAAATTTTGTTTGCAATGCTGGTATGCTATCTACTGATGCAATTAAAATATCGTTTGATGTGGCAACTGAACTGGTATAACGATGTTCGAATAAATGTTTTCCATAAAAGTGTAATGCACGGCTATCTAATGGTCCGTATACAAATATCTGATCTTTCTGAATGCCAGAATGATTGATAAAATCTGCAGCAGTATTTCCCATTTGATATTTGAGCAAATTGGGATAAAAATTGGTGCTCAAAAAAGCATTCACACCGATCACAGTATAAAAACTAAGTACTAATAAAGGTGTTAACCTAAACCATTTACGTCCATTGATCAAGATGGCTATATAACCAACAAAACCTACGATAGATAAAACGAATACCACGATACTTACCTCTTTAAAAGGCACTCGCATCGCAACCATTGCGGCTCCCCATAAAAGGGCAAATATGAAAATGTGTAACCCTTGTAAAATGTTTTTTACAATTTTCAAATCATTCGTAAAAAATAGTTGATACAAAAAAACAGCCGTAACAATTGCCGCCAACGGAAACACTACAAAAATATAGTGCGGCAATTGTGCCTGACTTCTTGCCAACACACAATAAGTTAAAACAAACCCTCCCACACTGATCCATTCCTGATTTTGACGAAGCCAAAACCTACTCAGTAAAATATCTTTAAACCGAATGATCAGCGCCACCAAAAAAAACACGATCCAAGGCAAAAAGCTCCAGAGCATATTTTCTAAGAGAAACGTGAAATAGCTCATTTCGTGAAACACATTCTCTCCTGTGTATCTTCCAAAACTTTGGGTCCAATAATAAAACCGCAATCCTGATTTGATAGGCACTCCATAAATTATTTTACCTGGATGCAGATCGTATTGCAGATACAACCCAATGCTCATGGGGATCAATAAAACTGCAATGATCAACAAACCCACCAGATATTCCCATCTGAAAAATTGTTTCCAATCTCTGCGTAAAATAAAGTGAGGTACGAATGCCAAAATAGGAACGATCAAAGCGATCGGCCCCTTCGTCATCATACCACCAGCAATGGCCACAAATGCCACAACAAAATATTTCCATTTTCCCGTTTCAAACCATGCAGCCAATTGCCAGATACTCAGCATCACCCAACCCATTAACATGGTATCGCAACGCACATCGTGAGTGATCAAAAAAATGGCTTGTGTTGTTGCCAAAACCATCGCACTCAATTGGGCGATCGTTTTCTGATAATACAATAAGCTAAATCGATACACTGCATAAACAGCCATCACGGTAAACAAAACAGAAGGTAATCGATAAGCCCAGTCATGAATGCCGAATATTGACAAACTTAGTCCGGATAACCAAAACAACATCGGTGGCTTATCAAGATAGTCTTTCCCGTTTTCATAAAACTGTAAGAACGATTTTCGCTCCAGCATTTCTCTACTGATTGATGCATATTGTGCAGCATCGATATCCATCAATGGTACCATGATTATTCCTGCAATGCAGACAACAAGGCTGAAGAAAAGTACGCTATAGAAAAAACGGTTTGAAATCATTTGTTTGATTTTTATTCTAGAACAATTTGTCCGGCTTTACGAATAAAGATTTGCGAAGTGGCATATCCAATAGACGCACCGATCATTGCGCCACACAAAATATCCAATGGATAATGAACACCCACATACACCTGCGCATAGCTAACAGTGGCTGCCCAAAACAAAAACAGGTAACTCCATTTTTTGAATATCGACCTTAGTGTTACAAAAACATAGAGCGCAAATCCAAAATGATTGGTGGCATGTGAGGATGTAAAACTATATCCGCCTGAACATTGGTCTAATAAAAGTCGAACATGACTCATTAAAATAGGATCGTTGCAGGGCCTTGGCCTTTCAAAAAAGGGTTTAAAAACGCTACTACTAATTTGATCTGTCAACACTAATGTGAACACGGCACCGAGAATCCAAAAATAGGATCTATTCCTAAAATTCACTACCGAAAAAACAATTAAAAAAAGATAGAGCGGCATCCAAGTATTGGCATTTCGCCAAATGGGTAAAATTGTATCAAAGATGGGGTTAGTCCATACAGTATTGACTTGCAAAAACAAAGCAGTATCCCAAGCACTTAACCATTGCCAGATCTGCTGTATAAATCCATTCATCAAAACCATATTGAACATCATTTCGTAAAGATAAAGGAAGCTATGAATGATGTTGCTGTAAGTACATGCTGTTTATTCACAATCACCAGGGAAATACTAAGGCCGTTTCTGAGCTATGATGATCAGTCTGGGAGAATTTTGAAGATCATACTTTCCTAATTGATAATCGCCATAGACTTCTTTGATCTGCAAGTGTTGATAAGAAAGCATTTCAGTAAAATCGCCCAAAGAAAATTTGGCAACCCGCTCTGTATGTAAATGTTTGGGATTTTTATTATTGCTATCGGTGATTTGGATCTGCTTGAAAAAATGGTGTTCATCATTCCATTTGCTAATATGAAAATGGATGTTTTCTACTACTTTGATGGCATTTGATTCCTGGGTCCTCACTGCAAAATGAACATTCAGATAGTCGATCACTAAAATTCCACCAGGTTTGAGGCTTTGGGCCATTGTTCTGATAGCATTATCATGTTCTCTTTTGGTCTTAAAATATCCAAAACTGGTGAACATATTAAAGGCAAAGTCATAATAATTGATCCAAAATGGCAGGCGCATATCATGGGTATAGAAATGCAGATGCTCCGATTCCTCTGTTTTGGCTTCAGCAATCGATTCTTCAGAAAGGTCAATCCCCGTTACATCAAAACCGTTATCAGCTAATGCCTTACTATGCCTTCCTTTCCCACAAGCCACGTCCAGCATTTTGGCTCCGGGTGAGGGATTTAAGTGTAAAATCAACCGCTGAATAAAGCTCAAGGCCTCTTCTATGTCTCTATGTTGATACAATAAGTGATAATAATGTGAATTGAACCAATCTTTGAACCACGACTTCTGCATATGCCCACTTTAGAGCACAAAAATAGGATTCCGAATCAAACAATAAATTGAATTATGTTTGCAGTGAGCAAAACGAAGTAAGAAATGGCATTAATTAAAAGTATTTCAGGGATCCGTGGAACCATCGGAGGCAAACCTGGCAACACTTTGAGCCCAGTTGACGTGGTTAGATTTACCGCTGCATACGGAACTTGGTTAAAAAAGCAAAAAACTGAAAATACAGTAGTTGGAAACCCAAAAGTAGTGATTGGACGTGATGGCAGAATTAGCGGGGAGCTTGTTCAAAGACTAGTGATCAGCACTTTAAACGCACTTGGAATTGATGTAATTGACCTTGGATTGAGTACAACTCCAACCGTTGAAATGGCGGTAGTATTTGAAAAAGCAGCCGGGGGAATTATACTTACTGCAAGTCACAATCCGAAAGAATGGAATGCTTTGAAGTTACTGAACAATAAAGGAGAATTTATCAGCGGAGATGATGGAGCACTTATTTTACAGATCGCAGAAGCTGAGGATTTCATTTTTTCTGGAGTTGATGAATTAGGGTTGCACGTGGAAGATCATTTGGCTTTACAAAAACATATTGATGCTGTAGTAAATTATCCATTGGTAGATAAGGCTGCTATCAAAAAAGCAAATTTTAAAATTGTACTAGATGCTATTAATAGTACTGGGGCAACCGCTGTTCCTGCATTATTAAAAGCACTCGGACTAACTGATATCGTTGTATTAAATGGCGAAGTGAACGGACAGTTTGCACACAACCCAGAGCCTCTTCCTGAGCACCTGAATGAACTATGTAATGAGGTAAATAAAACAAACGCTGATCTTGGAATTGCAGTTGATCCGGATGTTGATCGTTTATGCTTTGTATGTGAAGATGGAAGCTTATTTGGAGAAGAATATACATTGGTAGCAGTTGCTGACTATATTTTAAAAAACAGGAAAGGTAATACGGTAAGCAATCTTTCATCAACAAGAGCGCTGCGCGATGTTACTGAGAAACATGGTGGTATTTATTATCCAAGTGCCGTTGGGGAAGTAAATGTGGTGAACAAAATGAAAGAAGTAAACGCTGTAATAGGCGGAGAAGGCAATGGAGGCATCATTGTACCTGACTTGCATTATGGTAGAGATGCCTTGATTGGAATTGCTTTGTTTCTAACTCATTTGGCAAAAGAGAAAAAAACAGCGAAACAATTAAGAAGTAGTTATCCTGATTATTTTATTAGCAAGAACAAAATTGAATTGAATGAGGGTGTTGATCTGAAAAAGATCTTTTCTGTGATTGAAAAGAAATATAAAAAACAACCTATCAATACCATCGATGGATTGAAGATCGAATTTGATAATGATTGGGTACATTTAAGACCAAGTAACACCGAACCCATCATTCGAATTTATGCCGAAAGCAACTTGCAAACCACTGCTGCAAATATTGCTAAGCGGTTGATGCAAGACATTAATGAAGCACAATAATAAGACCAAACATTTGTCTTATTAAAGGATAGACCAAAGAGGTCCTGCACGGCAGGATTTCTTTATTTTAAGCAATTATGGAAAGAATTTATTTAGATAACGCAGCTACAACCGCTTTAGACCCCTTGGTTTTAGAAGCTATGATGCCTTATCTGACCTCCCATTTCGGCAACCCCTCCTCTATTTATAGTTATGGCAGGGAAAGCAGGATGGGCATTGAAAACAGCAGAAAAACGGTTGCGAAATTATTGCATGCACATCCCGCTGAAATATTTTTCACGAGTGGAGGAACCGAAAGTAGTAACACTGCCATCACAGCTGCCGTAAGAGATCTAGGCTGCAAGCATATTATCTCTTCAAAGATTGAACACCACGCAACATTACATACTGTCAATTATTTACATAAAAATGGAGAAGCCTCTGTAAGTTTTGTAAAACTTCTCGATAATGGACATATTGATCTGGTGCATCTTGAAGAACTTTTATCTGGCAGTTCTGAAAAAACCTTGGTTACACTGATGCATGCCAATAATGAAATTGGGAACATGATCGATCTTCACAGGGTTGGTAATTTATGCAGAAAATATGCTGCCATTTTTCATAGCGATACTGTACAGACCGTTGGACATTTTCCATTCGATCTAAGAAATACCCCGATTGATTTTATTACAGGTTCTGGGCATAAGTTTCACGGTCCAAAGGGTGTGGGTATCTTATATATCAACGAGCAGATCAAGATCAAGCCTTTTATCAATGGCGGGAGCCAAGAAAGAAATATGCGTGCAGGTACTGAAAACCTATACGGTATTGTTGGTTTTGCAAAGGCTTTAGAATTGGCTTCTGAAAATCACGAATTTGATAAAGAAAAAATACAGGGACTTAAATTTTATATGATGGAAGCACTTGAAAAAAATATTCCAGATATCCGTTTTAACGGAGACCCGAAAGGAAGTTCCTTGTACGCGGTTTTAAGTGCTTGCTTTCCAAAAACAGATAAAAGCGAAATGTTGCTATTCAATTTGGATATCAATAATATTTGCGCCAGTGGCGGAAGTGCTTGCACCAGTGGAGCAGATCAAGGGTCGCATGTTATAAGAGGCATCAAGAATGACTCCAATAGAGTTACCGTTCGATTCTCTTTTTGTAAACACAATACTACTTCTGAGATCGACCAGGTTGTTGAAAAACTGAAGGAAATGATTTAATAATCGTATCATTATAAAAAATAGCAATAGCTTAAATAAAATACTCATGAAATTGACCAAAATAGTTGCCGCCTTCACTTGTCTCGTTATCCTATTTTCTGCTTGTAGTTCTTCAAAACAAGAAGTAATTGGATTCTGGGTAAACAGTAAAAAACCAGTACTTGGAACAAAACGAAGCATGTTCATCATAGTACTTGCACCTAACCTAAATACAAGAAATGTGGTGGAAACAGATTTAAAAGCTGCTGCAGAAAAAAGAGGAATCAAAGTAGCAACCAGTATTGAAACATTGGGTGCAATGAATGTTGGGAAAGATTTTCCAGCAGATGCCATTTTAGCAAAAGTAAAAGCATTGGGATTGGAATCTATATTTACTGTTGCGCTTAAAGATGTGAAGACTGAGAGCCATTATGTACAATCATCACAAACCTTTTATAACCCCATGAGCAGTTATGGCTACTATGGCAATTTTGGTAGCTATTACGGCAATTATTGGGCGCCAGGCATGGGCATGGGTATTGCAGCACCAGGCGTGGTAATGAGTACTGGTATGTCTAATTATACACCAGGTTATACTACTGAGAAAAAAACTTTTTATATAGAAAGCAACTTGTACGAAACAGCCACCCAGGAGTTATTACTTTCCATGCAATCAAAAGCAGTTGATCCTGAAACCATCAATAAAGCAAGTAAGCAATTCACTGAACAATTAGTGAAAGAGTTGAATGCAGAAATTAAACTGCGTAAATAAACTATTCTTTAATTTGAGCTAACCAAAAGAGCGCCTTTAATATAAATTGATTTTGCAGTTCAGAACCAAAGCTGGATGAAAGTGTGCGGTTAGTTCCGCCATCATAATCCATATCATTGTGTCCAATATTAAAATAGAGCATTCGATAATTTTTGTTGGTCCATGCCACAGGATAATCTCCTGAACGCCATATTTCATGCGGCTTTGGCCCTGTACCCAATGGAAAACTAGCACTATCAATAGATAGCAATACTTCAATATTTTTATTCTTCCTCAAATCATTTTGCCAACTATACCATTCATTTGGTGCACCCATAAATTGTGCTGGCAGATCTTTTGTAAATGGATAAGCATTGGACTCTAATTTGAGTGTGGCATTAGTTGGTCGCCATGTATTGCTTTTGTATTCTCCAGAACCTAAAAAGTCTTGGTGATACCAATCCCAGTTTTGATTAAAAGCAGATGGGGTTAATGCAAATGCTGAAAAATGAAACCCCATCCAGGCGCCTCCCGTTTCCATATATTTTTGAAATGCTACTCGTTGTGGTAATGAATCCGGGCGGGTATCTAAAAAAAGTACCACCTGATAATTTGCA
>CAIYAG010000175.1 GCA_903924075.1 uncultured Bacteroidota bacterium
ATATGGCACTTGTAACTGATGCATATTCTAAGAAGATTGTAGGGTATGACTTATCGAATAGTTTGAGTTTGCAAGGTGTTTTAAGGGCAATGAAAATGGCTATCAAATCAAGGGTTAATCCCAAATCTGCTTTGATACACCACTCAGATAGGGGTCTTCAATATTGCTCAAATGAATACCAATCATTATTATTTAAAAACCAAATAAGATGCAGCATGACGACAGACTCTGACCCTTATTCAAATGCGGTCGCAGAAAGGGTAAATGGTATAATAAAGAATGAATTTAATCTGGAAAAATACAAAGTAGACTTAAACACACTTCAGAAAATTGTAGCTCAAACTATAAAAATTTACAATAATGAAAGGCCTCACTTATCATGCTCATTTTTAACACCAGATCAAATGCATAGGCAATCCAAAATTGTCATCAAAACCTATAAAAACACAAACGGCAGCAGGGATATCCCTGCTGCCGTTTAATACATTACTTTTATCCTTTAAAACCGTATCTCTTTTTTAGGACGTCACATTAGTCTTTTCTCGGAGGCGGTGGTCTATTAGGATCGGGGCCTTCTTCCTGGGGCGGTGGACCATCTGGTCTTTGAAATTCTGGCCGCTCGGATTCACCCAAACGGTTAGGCGGTGGTGGCCCTGGCCTACCCATGATACGTAATGCCTCACGGATCGCTTGTTTGAATTTTATTTTTTGTTCTGCATTACATAAACCCTGAACCGCTTTAAAATATTCGAAAGTGATGCGATCTAAACGGATCTGCTTTTCCGCAGCATTGGTTGAGGCGGCTTTTAAATCTGAGTCGGTCACAGCATCTTTATCGATCAAATCGAAAAATCGATCTTTTGCAATGCGCATCGAATCCTTTGCATCTGCAATTTGATGCTGATGGTTTTCTTGCAATTGTTTGAAAGCAATTAACTGAGCACTATCGAATTGCAATTTTTCGATCAAGAAAGCAGAAGCTCCTGCATTGGGTTGATTCGAAGGTGCATCCTTCCATTTTTGCCACCAGAAAACGCCCATTGCTATCAGATTTAAAAACAATAATAAAACTACTACTGTATTTAAAAGCCTATTTCTAATAATTGTATTCATTGCTACAGTATCAATAATTAATTGAATTATTTAAATCGTATTCGCTCGCAAAGCTTTGCAGAGATGGCTTTCCAGAGGATGTTGCAACGGTTTTCTGCTTGTACAGTTTTGTGATCATAAAGCTGTTCATCAACAAAAACAAACTAAGTGTTACAATCAAGAAAGCTGGCTTAACGAAACCTAAAAAATCAAAAGCGGTTTCGTTTTGCTTTTTATCTAATCGAGCTTGTAAGCGAGTATAGAAAAAATTTGGAGCACTTGCCCTTTGCAAATCATCCAAACTTTTCAAAGCTGAATCAATTTTATTTTCTAAAGATGGTTCCATAGTTAATCTTTTAATTGGAATTCATTTTTTAACGTTTTTCGAAGATTCTCTTTTGCACGATGCATTAAAGATTCTACTGCTTTTACAGATATTTTCATGATCACACTAACTTCCTCATAATTCAAACCTTCCACTTTGATCAGGTTGATCGCTACCTTTTGGTTGCTCGGTAATAATGCGATTGCACGAAATAAAAAAGCGGCCGACTCCTTATGCTCTAACTGAATACCCGGATGAACAAATTCAACAGGAGAAGTTTCTTTTTCTCCGAACCCAATTGCACTGCGAATTTTCAAAAATCTACTACTTGCTTTTTTTCTTCTTAGCCAATCCAATGATTTGGTAATGGCAATCCGGTAAATCCAGGTAGAAAGCTTCGAATCTCCTTTAAATCCTTCAATAGAACGAAACACTTGTATAAAAACCTCTTGAGCAAGATCCTCGGCTTCTGAAACGTCTTGAATCATACCCAAAACAGTATTGAATACCCTATCCTGCTGGGCTTCAACCAGCATTTTAAAGGCATTCTGATCCCCTTTTCTCAATAAACCAATCAACTCCTGTTCGTTCAAAACTTTATTAGTTATTTATTAGACGAAATAGCAGAATAAATCCTTTGCAGTTTAAACCAATTTTTTTTGCCAATTTTCGTTTATTATTGAATTATCCGGAATATTTAATAAAACTTGTGTATTCCAATAGCAAAAATGATCGATTAGGTATCTAATGAGTAGTTTGTAACCCAGTTTTAAGCAGATAACACCATGAACTTTTTAAGAGTATGTTTTCTTTTTGCCTTATGGAATCTGTATAGTTTCCAGACAAATGCTCAGAACTATCATGCTACAAATGGGTCGGCTTATGCTGGTGCCGTTGGCCTTTTCAATAATCCCGCCTCTGGCGTTAACAGCGTTTACAAATGGGACCTTAACATTTTATCACTTCAAACTACTTTAACTACCAACAATATCAGTTTACAAAATTTTTCCTATAAAGATCCTAGCAACACTACCCTCAGTTTTAAAGAAGGATCTAATAGTTATTATGGACACCAGACTTTAGATGTGAACCTTTTCAATTTTTTATATAAGATCGATGAAAAACACGCTTTTGGAATTGGATTTAGAGGAAGAATGTATAATCATTTTAAATCTGCCCCAATTGTTGCTAGCGACACCATTTCTTCGGGATACAGTTTCTTTCGTGCTAATAGAACCACTCCTTATCTGGATGAGTATTTGACCCACAACGGTTGGATCGAATTCAATTTAAATTATTCGCAGGTATTACATGAAAATGACCGATCAAGATTAACTGGGGGAATTACATTAAATATTAGCAAAGCACTTTCGGGATTTAATGGCTCAATCAATAAGATCAGTTATGAAGAATTTATCAATAGCAATGCTGATACGGGCTATATTATTACACAAGGAGGCGTAGGACTCAAATACAGCAATAACTATGACCTAACTTATTATAGCTTAAAAAACACAGTAAAAGAAGTTCTAAAAAATTCTGCAACTGGAATGGCACTTAACCTGGGATTGGAATACACATTATATAATGAAGCTGCATCAGATGCTACACCACATACACCCACCAATTACTCCTGGAAATTTGGATTTAGTTTGATGGACCTTGGAAAAAACACTTTTAATACCAGCATATATTCTGGCAATTTCTATAATCCGGTCAGCAACTTAACCGATGCAGATATCTCAAAAAAATTCAACAATGCCGGCTCAATATCAGAGATCCGAGATTCACTTGCAACCATGTTCACTTCGGCCGATTCTATTGCAAGCAAATTCACGATCAGCAGACCAACCCGACTGATCTTAAACGTGGATAAAAACCTTGGAAACAATTTTGGGATCAACGGACAGCTTAACATGAATTTTTATTCAACCGCTTCTTATAGTAAATTATTAACAAGAGAATTAAATCTCATCACCATCACGCCGCGATGGGAAACCATCGCATGGGGATTTTTTCTTCCCATACAATATACTACACAAGGAAAACTTTGGGTAGGGGCTGCTGTTAAACTTGGTCCATTAACAATGGGCTTGCATAATATTAGCTGGATCAAATCACCAAAAGATTTGAATGGCGGCGGCTACTTAATGCTAAGCGTGCACCCCTTTAATAAGAGTAAGATCATGAGCAGGTTTGACTGTCCACAATAAATTTATAACCCTACCGCTTTAAACAATTGCTGATAATCTGGGTTGTTTGGATAATTCGTTTTTAAAAATGAAATTGGAGCAATTGCTTTACTTCTTTGATTGGTCTGAACATATAGTACAGCAAGCACGTAATTCAATTCAGGATTTGTTGCATCTATTTTTAAACCCTGCAAAAAAACCGATTCTGCCTTTGTATTTTGAGATTTCTGTTGCAAGAGTATTCCATAATTATAATATACCCTTGGATTAGGTGACTTTAAATCTATTGCCTTAGAAAAGCTATTTTCAGACTCCTTGCTATCGTTCAATTCATTATACAATAATCCAAGGTTATAATAAATACGGTCGTTTTTAGGATCAATTTTTTTTGCTTCTAACAAAACATTTAAAGATTCATTGTTTTTACCTTGGGCATTATAAACGGCCGACAAATTCAAACGTGCATAATTCATCGCCTGATCTTTTTTCAACCCACGTTGATAAAATTTCTCTGCTCCAACATAATTTTTTTGCTTCAAAAAAAAGTCCCCTAACATAATATTCCCTACAGAAAAGTCTGCCTGAAAGGTTAAATAATTTTCTAACTCTTGCTTAGCTTTTGTATAAGATTCATAAATAGTTGCAGGTATTTTTTCGCTAGGCATATTCGCATACAATTCAGCTGCAGCAATCCTTACAGCCCTCACTGGATCATTCAAAAGAGGAGAAGCATTATTTACCCAATTAGCTTCAGAGAAATTTTCTAAACTTCTTAATGCCCTGTAACGAACTTGTGCATCTTTATGATTCAAGCATTTTAAAAGCGCATTTAAAGCTTCTGTTGATTGATAATTACGCAAATAATTAGCTGCAGTGGCTTGGATAATTGCGGGACTAGAAGTATCATTCAAAATCTTTATCAAGTGCTTAGGCGCGTCTACATTTTTTTCATCTGCACCAGGAATTAAGTCTTCAGCAAAATGATATTTTCTATTTGGCCCGTACCACTTTACAACTGCCTCTGCCGTCCATTGGGCTGTTTTATCTTTATGGCAATTATTGCATGCATTTGGGGTAGCATATTTTACTGAGAGATCTGGCCTTGGTACTCTGAATGTATGATCGAACCGTATATCATTACCCATATACGCTTTACCAGGCATATGGCAATTTTTGCACTCAGCACCAGCAGTTCCAACTTGGTGAAATGTATGTGATGGTGAATCGTAATTTTTAGTATGACACTTCATACATGCAGCATTCCCAGTTAAAATAAGTTTGCCAGAATGGGGGTTATGGCAATTGCTACACTGCACGCCCCTGGCATACATTTTACTTTCGGTAAAAGAGGTGTAGGTATAATCTTCATCATTCACCTGACCATCAGCATAATAATGTTCTGTACTTGGAATTTCAGGAATTAAATGATCCATGATCTCTTTGCTATGAACAGTAGCATTAAATGCATCCGATGAAATAGAACTTGCTCTTGCATGACAAGGAGCGCAATTATTAATCTGCGCAATCTGATCTGTGCCCTTCGCAATTTTGATCATAGAACCTGCAATCTTATTCCCAGATTTATAATCTGTATTAATATAATCGATATGCGATTTGCCAGCACCATGACAACTTTCACAACTCACATTGATTTCATGAAAACTTGTTTGGTATGTATCACTTTCAATATTATAATTCTTTTGCAGATTGGTACTATGACAGGATGCACACATGGTATTCCAGTTCTGACCATTACCCGTCCAATGCAACCAATCATGAGATGGTATATTTTGTTTGGCATATTGATGGAACCATTTTTTGTCTCTACTATCCCAACTGGCTCTGGTACTTTGTAATCGACCACCCGGAAATTCAATTAAATATTGTTGTAAAGGAAAATATCCGAACGTATACTTCACTTTATAATCATGATTCAAACTATCATCGCCCTGTGTATTGATATAGTAATTACCATCCTTTTTGAAAAACTTACTATTAACCCCATCTGCCTTCAAAACTTGATCATTGAAATTTCCCAAAACAGTAGAATCATTTGGTAACTCCATGGCTTTAAAGTGATCAGAAATTTGCCAATCTTGATATTCTTTTGCATGACAGGATTTACAAGTCTGAGAACCAACAAAGGCTGTACTATCTGATAAGATCGTAGCCGACTTGTTTTTGGGTGTACAATTTTCAAATAATAAAGAACCTGAGAAAATAAAAACTATGATCGATATGATGAAAACGGATTGTTTTTTGTTCATTCTTTTGGCTTAGAAAATTAAAACAGCTTGCTATAAATTTAATAACCGGAAAATTAAGCAAATACATGGGTTTTACTACCTAATTTTGATTTGTAATACTACTTAATTTTC
>CAIYAG010000176.1 GCA_903924075.1 uncultured Bacteroidota bacterium
GAAAAGTTTAAAATGTTAAGTTCTACGCATAAAAAAGCCCGTTCAAGAATGAACGGGCCGGATAGTTGGTTGTTCTGAGCATAGATAACTATCCTAATAGGAATAATTTAATGAACAAGGCCAGCTTTCTTTAAAAGTTTGCGGTGTTCTCTTTTGTGTATGAGTTTATAGACCAAAGCATAAATGACTGGTAAGATTAATAGGGTTAAAATGGTTGATGTGATCAATCCCCCAATAACTACAATTGCCAACGGTTTTTGGGTTTCTGATCCTATTCCAGTACTTATTGCTGCTGGTAATAAGCCTATTGCTGCCATTAAAGCTGTCATAACTACTGGACGGACCCTTGAAATAACGCCGAGCTTAATTGCGTCGTCTAATCCCATTTTTTCATCCAGATTTTTTCGGAATACAGAGATTAGAATAACCCCATTCTGTATACAAACCCCAAAAAGGGCAATAAATCCTATTCCAGCACTGATACTAAAATTGATGCCTGTGATATGCAATGCTAAGATCCCTCCAATCAAGGCAAATGGAACGTTCAGAATGGTAAGTACAGCATCTTTCACATTCCCAAAGGCCATGAATAAGATCAGGAAAATGACCAACAAACAGATGGGAACTACTTTTGCCAAAGTTTGGGAAGCTCGGATCTGATTCTCAAATTCACCATTCCAGGTTGTTTTATATCCATCAGGGATATGTACATTGGCAGCTACTTTTTCTTGGGCTTCTTTGATGGTACTTCCTAAGTCGCGTCCTCTTATAGAAAATTTCACAGCGATATAGCGCATATTATTATCCCGATAAATAAATGCAGGACCTGTGAGTGTTTTGATGTCTGCAATATTTTTAAGTGGAATTTTGGCTCCATCATTGGCCGGTACCATCAGGTTCTCAATTTTATCTTGATCATCTCTAAATTGTTCTTGATAACGTACTCTTATATCAAATTTCCTTTCTCCTTCGTACAACTGAGTAGCGGCTTTACCCCCGATTGCCATTTCAATCACACCTTGTGCATCGGCTGTATTTACACCATAAAAAGCCATTTTTCTTTGATCGAGCTCGATTCTGAATTCGGGCTGACCAAGATTTTTAAGTATGCCAAGATCTTCTACACCCTGAATTGTTTTAAGTTGCGCCATAACAGCCTTTGCTGAAGAATCTAGCACATTGAAATTCGGACCGAATATTTTAACTGCTAACGAAGCTGGAACCCCTGCTACAGCCTCTGCAACATTATCTCTGATTGGTTGGGAATAATTGTAGACGATCCCTGGAAATTTACTCAACTGTTTATCCATATCTGTGATCAGATCATCGACGGTACCTTTTCTAGTCCATTCTTTTGCAGGTTTTAGATCTACTTGTATCTGTACGTTAAAGAAACCCTTTGGATCAGTACCATCATTGGTTCTCCCCACTTGTGTAAGTGTTTGTTTTACTTCAGGAAATTTCTGTAATACCTCCACCATTTTAGCAGATAGAATATTTGCTTCCTCTAGCGATACACTCATCGGCAACTCTGCAGTAACCCATAGTGCACCTTCATTTAACTGTGGTAAGAATTCGGTACCTAATAATTTTGCAGATGC
>CAIYAG010000177.1 GCA_903924075.1 uncultured Bacteroidota bacterium
ACTATTTACTAAATAGATGGTAATTGCTAGGATTGGTAACGGAGCAAGTACATAAATGGTAAGTGCCACATCTTTTCGCAACATGCTCACCACACTAAAACCGATCAATGCAATGAGATTGATGAGATACATGATGGCAGGGCCAGTAAACATGCGAACCCTGCTCACATCCTCAGACATTCGGTTCATCAAATCGCCAGTACTATTCGTCTTATAAAAATTAGTATCTAAAAGTTGGTAATGTTGGAAAATGGCATTTTTCTGATCAAATTCAATGTGTCTGCTCATCACAATAATTGTTTGGCGCATAAAAAACATCAAAATGCCCCGAATAATTGCCAATAAAAGTATGGTCATACTACATATGGCTACCAATATGCCAAAATCGAAATTGCTTCCCCCTACCCATTTAATAAACCCCGAAACCAACCAATCATGCACTGGTTTACTTGCAACCGGCTTTGCTCCTGGCAAGTGTAATTGTACTTGCGTTACCACAAAGCCTGTTACTTGAGGAGCTAAAACAGCAAAATAGTTAGCAGCAATTACGAATATGATGCCGATGAAGAAGCGATTTTTATATTTCCAGAAATATGGATTGATTGCTGAGAGATGTTTCAAATCTGTGGGTTTGGTTCAAAGGTAATATAACAGGGGAAACTGAATAAAGGTTTCGTATAATGTATTATGTTTATTATTACTATAACAAATTCCAGTTTTTTTTAGCCCGAAATTTTAAATATACCACAGGATCGAAAAAGTTCAAAAATAATATGATAAAAATCATATAATCATGTGCGTAAAATCAATGTTTAGACTAACTTCAATATACTACCTTCATGCCTTCTAAAAAACACATATGGGAGCCGCCTATCTACTTGTATTAATTGCCGCCGCTATTGCATTTTCTGCTGGAGGTATTGCTATCGCAAAGATTTTTGTAAAAGGTACTAAGAACCCGCAAAAGGGCCAGGCTTATGAGTGCGGTATTCCAACTGTTGGCTCTCCATGGAATCAATTCAACGTAGGTTATTATTTATTTGCTCTGATCTTTTTGATCTTCGATGTAGAATTGGTTTTTATGTATCCATGGGCAGTAGTTGTTAAGCAGGTTGGTATCACTGCACTATTTGAAATCATTGTATTCTTTTTTATTTTATTTATGGGCTTCTTATATGCACACAAGAAGGGTGCATTAAAATGGATTTAAATCAATCTAAATCATTCAAAAAGCGCTATATACTTTTATGAGTTCTACAGAAAAAGCTTTAATAAACGAATTCCCTGGTCAAATACAAGAGATACCCGGTGGTGGTATTGTTTTATCGAAAATTGAAGACCTGGTAAACTGGGCTAGATCCAATTCTTTATGGCCATTAACATTTGCAACCAGCTGTTGTGGTATTGAGTATATGCAAGTTGCAGGTTCCAAATACGATTTTTCAAGATTTGGTTTTGAAGTTGCCCGTGCTACTCCAAGACAGGCAGATGTGATCATCATTGCTGGAACGATCGTTAATAAAATGGCACCTGTTTTGAAAAGGTTATATGATCAAATGGCTGATCCGAAATATGTTATTGCGATGGGGGCTTGCGCTATTAGCGGTGGCCCATTTTTTTATAATACCTATTCAGTTGTAAAGGGTGCAGACCATGTTATTCCTGTAGACGTATATATTCCTGGTTGTCCTCCAAGACCAGAGGCATTGATCCATGCACTGATCACTTTGCAAGACAAGATCAAGATGGGAATGACGAGAGAACAGATGAGAGAGGGTTTATAAAAGAAAATATATCAATTAAAAATTGACTCCTATTAATATGTCGAACGAAGAAATAAAAACAATCATCAGCGAATTACTACCCAACGCAACATTTGAGGAAGGTGGTGAATGGTTGAATATTGGAATTGATGCTTCAGAATGGAAAGATGCAGCACAAAAATTGAGAAACTGCGCAGCAGCACCTTTTAATTTTTTATTCTGCTTGACCTGCGTTGATTGGAAAACACATTTTACCATGGTTTACCATCTAAGATCAACTACCACCCTTGATAATATAGTTGTTAAAGTGAAGTTAGACAGAGTAAACCCAGAAGTAATCACAGTCTGTGATATCTGGCTTGGTGCGGAATTGTTTGAAAGAGAGGTCTATGATTTATTTGGTGTGATTTTTCTGGAACATCCTGATCTAAGAAGGCTTTTATTAACCGATGATTGGGTGGGATATCCATTGAGAAAGGATTATGATGATCCTATTAATATGATCAAGTTATAGCATTGAATAGTTGAGCAAAATAATGAGCCAGCGAGGCTTTAAAAAACAAATCAACAAAAATGGTTGAAGAAATAGGTAAAACAGCAGAAGGTGATTTAATCATTAATGTGGGGCCACAACATCCAGCAACCCATGGCGTATTACACCTGGTGATTACTTTAAATGGTGAAACCATTAAAAAAGTAGAACCACATTTGGGTTATATACATCGTTCTATTGAAAAAATGTGCGAAAGCCTTACTTATAGGCAGTTTATTTATACGACTAGCAGAATGGATTATTTGTCTGCGCATATTAATAACCATGCATGTGCTCTTACTGTTGAAAAAGGTTTGGGAATTGAAATACCTGCAAGAGCGCAAGTAATTCGGGTATTAATGGATGAGTTGACTCGAATTGCTTCTCATGAACTTTGGTGGGGAGCCATGGCGATGGATCTTGGCGCATTTACTCCTTTTTTCCACGCATTCAGAGAGCGAGAAACTATTAACGAAATCATGGAAGAAACTTGCGGCGCAAGACTTACTATGAATTATATGGTTCCGGGAGGTGTAATGGTTGATTTACATCCCAATTTCCAATCAAGGGTTAAGAACTTCTTGAAATTATATAAGCGGAAGATTCATGAATATGATGAGTTGGTAACTGGCAATATCATTTTCCAAAATCGTATGAAAGGAGTTGGTTATTTAACCAAAGAAGCTGCTATCAGTTATGGTGTAACTGGTCCGGCGGCCCGTGGTAGCGGCGTTTCTTGCGATGTACGTAAACACTACCCTTACGAAATTTACAATCAAATTCAATTTGATGAGATCTTGGAAACAGAAGGTGATTCTTTTGCACGCTATATGGTGCGTTTGCGTGAAATGAATGAGTCGATCAAGATCATTGAACAATTAATTGATAATATTCCTGAAGGCGATTTTCAAGCAAAAACTAAGGCTGTTTTAAAATTACCGAAAGGAGAATTTTACCAACGCGTAGAAACTGCACGTGGAGAATTAGGTGTTTATATTGTTAGTGAAGGAGGAACAACACCTTATAGAATTAAATTCCGTTCACCAGGATTTTCAAACCTTGCCTGTTTAGATCATATTACAAGAGGTGGAAAAATTGGTGATCTGATCGCATCAATGGGAACACTCGATTTGGTGATCCCTGATATTGACCGTTAGTAAAAGCTATTTTGTTACTTAAGACAACATCAATAAATGTTTAGTTTAGAAAGTTTAACAACACTTGTTCAGGATTGGTTAAATAAGACCTTTCCACCTGCAATCGCTCTACTCTTTGAATTTGTAATTGTAGGAGTATTAGCCATTGCATTATTTGCAGCACTTGGATTGGTTCTTGTGATCATGGAAAGAAAGGTTGCGGCTTGGATCCAAATTCGTCTAGGGCCAAATCGTGTGGGTCCAAAAGGAATGTTCCAAAGTGCAGCTGATACTGTAAAGTTGATCATGAAAGAAGGACTTACTCCAGATGGTGCAGATAAATTCCTTTTCAACCTCGCTCCTTTTATTGTAATGATGGTTGCAATGTTAGTACTGGCACCGATCGGATTTGCGAAAGGATTTCATATTTGGGATATCAATATTGGCGTCTTATATGTGTCTGCTATTTCATCTGTTTCAGTGATTGGAATTTTAATGGCAGGATGGTCTAGTAATAATAAATATTCTTTATTAGGTGCCATGCGTAGTGGTGCGCAGATGGTGAGTTATGAATTGTCTGTTGGCTTATCTGTTCTTTCCATTATCGTATTAACTGGGAGTTTGAATATTAATGATATTGTGCTTTCACAACAAAATGGTTGGTGGTTATTTAAGGCACATATTCCTGCGGTCATTTCATTTGTGGTTTTTATTATCGCAGTTACTGCAGAAACCAACCGTGCTCCATTTGATTTGTCTGAAGCCGAATCTGAACTAACAGCAGGATTTCATACTGAATATTCAGGTATGAAATTCGCATTGTTCTTTTTAGCAGAATACATCAACATTTTCATTGTATGCGCAATTGGAGCTACCCTATTCTTAGGTGGATGGATGCCGTTCCATATTGGAAACTGGGAAGCATTTAACCATATCATGGATTATATACCATCATTCCTCTGGTTCTTTGGAAAAACATTTTTCCTGATCTTTTTGATCATGTGGTTTAGGTGGACATTCCCAAGATTGCGTGTTGACCAATTATTGAATCTGGAATGGAAATATTTATTACCGATTAGCATGGTGAATTTGATTGTGATGACGTTGGTGGCAATTCAAGGATGGCATTTTTAATTTGAAATAAAACAGTAAGATGTTTATAGTAGATTATTTTAAAGACGTTTATGGGGCAATGAAATCGTTGCTGGTGGGTATGAACCGAACCGGTTATTATTTCACACACCATAAAGAAATTATCACTGAAGAGTATCCTGATAATCGAGATACATTAAAACTTCCTGAACGTTTCAGAGGTGAAGTTGTGATGGCGCACGATGAGAATAATGAACACGCTTGTACTGGTTGTTCTGCCTGCGAATTAGCTTGTCCGAATGGAACTATTAAGATCATAAACAAATTTGATATCAGTCCCGAAGGAAAAAAGAAAAAAGCGATAGACACTTTTGTTTACCATTTGGAACTGTGTACCATGTGTGGACTATGTGTAGATGCTTGTCCAACTGGAGCCATCAATATGGCTAATACATTTGAACATAGTGTATTTAATCGCGGACTGCTCACCAAACGTTTAAACAAACCCGATTCAAAATTAAAAGCAGGAGTAGAATAAACTTATTTTAATAAAGCAGAAAGAAAACATCATGAGTGCAGCATCCATCATATTTTATCTCATCGCAACTTTTATACTTGGCACAGGTGTATTGGCTGTGACCACTAGGAAAATTTTCCGGGCTTCGATCTGGTTATTATTTTCTTTAATTGGCATCGCCGCCCTGTATTTCTGGATGCAGCTGGAATTCTTAGCTGCTGTACAGATCATCGTATACGTAGGTGGTATTGTGGTACTGATCATCTTCTCGATATTCCTGACGATTAAGTCGGGGGATGAAATGCCAAAACCGATATTCATTAGAAGCATTTTTGCAGCATTGGCCGTATTATTTGGAACTGGGTTTGTAGTAAGACTGATTAGCCTTTATACATTCAAACCAAACTCAACCACTGTATTTAATTTAAATGTGAATCAGATAGGTACACAAATGTTAGATACGAAGAACTATGGATATCTATTACCATTCGAATTAATTAGTATGTTATTATTAGCTGCCATGATCGGTTGTATTGTGATAGCAATGAAGTCGAAAGACAAAGACGCAACTACTTTTCAAAATTCTATTCAATAATCAACCATGAGCGAAATTCCATTAACCAATATTCTTTTTTTAAGCACCGGCCTTTTTTTCATAGGGGTATACGGCTTATTTACTAGAAGAAACATGATCACGATGCTGATGTCGGTTGAGCTAATGTTAAATAGCGTAAACATCAATTTTGTGGCATTCAATAAATACCTCTATCCTGAAAAATTAGATGGTATTTTCTTTAGCATTTTCATAATAACTATCGCTGCGGCTGAAGCGGCAGTAGCTATTGCGATCATTATTAATTTATACAGAAGCCATCATTCTATTGATGTAGAAGATGCATCTGAAATGAAATATTAACAATCAAAGCATTCATCTCTAACAATAACTGTTAACATGAGTCATCCAATTTATATAGCGTTAATTCCTTTAATTCCTCTTGCCTGTTTTTTGGTACTAGGCTTGTTTGGTCGAAAATATTTTACCAATTCAGCTGGCATCATAGGAACATTGGGTTTATTGACTTCCACACTTATTTCATTAAGTACCGCATATGAATATTTTTTCGTTAGCGGTAAAGTGAATGGGGTATTCCAAAAAATTGAAGTAGCAAAATTTACATGGCTTCAATTTAGTCCGGGTGTATCGATCGACCTAGGTATTCTCATCGATCCAATCACTGTGATGATGTTGGTGGTAGTTAGTTTCGTTTCGCTAATGGTGCATTTATTTAGCCTGGGATATATGAAGGGCGAAACACGTTTTGCAACTTATTATGCATTCTTAGGGCTATTCACATTCTCAATGTTGGGATTGGTTTTGTCATCTAATATTTTTCAGATCTATTTATTTTGGGAATTAGTGGGTGTCTCCTCTTTTTTATTGATCGGATTTTATTTCGAAAAGCCAAGCGCTGTTGCGGCTTCCAAAAAAGCATTTATTGTAACACGTTTTGCCGATCTTGGATTCTTAATCGGAATTCTGGTTTTATCTTTTTATTCTCATACACTAGATTTTGGTGTGTTAATCGAAAGACTTACAACAGCTGGCTCTCCCTATTTAACTGCCATTAATGCTGCCTCATTCTTAGGCGTTTCTGGTCTTACTTGGGGATTGTTGTTAGTATTCATGGGTGGTGCTGGAAAATCTGCTATGTTTCCATTACATATTTGGTTGCCAGATGCGATGGAAGGTCCTACTCCAGTTTCTGCATTGATCCACGCTGCTACCATGGTTGTTGCAGGTGTCTTCTTAGTGGCAAGATTATTCCCAGTGTTTGCATTGTCAGACCCAGCTGCATTAAATGTAGTTATGTACACAGGCGCATTCTCTGCATTCTTTGCTGCTGTTATTGCTTGTACACAAACAGATATTAAAAGAGTATTGGCTTATTCAACCATGTCGCAGATTGGATATATGATGTTTGCGCTGGGTGTATCAAAATACAATGGCGAAGATGGTCTGGGTTATATGGGATCTATGTTCCACTTATTTACCCATGCATTCTTTAAATCTTTATTATTCCTAGGCGCCGGTGCTGTGATTCATATGGTGCATAGCAATGAAATGAAAGATATGGGTGGACTTAGAAAACTAATGCCAATAACACATATTAGTTTCTTAATTGCATGTTTGGCCATTGCCGGTATTCCTCCTTTCTCAGGGTTCTTTAGTAAAGAAGAAATTTTGATGGCTTCATTTGAATCAAACAAATTAGTTTATGCCGTTGCATTATTAACCTCAGGGTTGACTGCATTTTATATGTTTAGATTGTACTATTCGATCTTCTGGAGTAAACCTGCAGATACACACCATGGCCATCATGGTGAAGGAACTTGGTCTATGAAAATTCCTTTGATCCTATTGGCAATTTTGGCGGTGGTTGCTGGCTTTGTTCCAATCGCAAGTTGGGTCACTGCTGATGGAAACGCCATTCATTCAAGTGTACCGATCACATTCTCCATTTTACCTGTTTCATTAGCAATTGCTGGGATCTTATTGGCAACTCGATTATTTAAAACAGCCAATGAATTACCACAAAGAATTGCAATTCAAATGGGTGGGATCTATAAAGCCGCTTCACGTAAATTTTATATTGATGAAGTGTATTTATTTGTCACTAAAAAAATATTGTTCAACCTAATTGGCCGTCCAGCTGCTTGGTTTGATAAAAATATAGTTGATGGTTTTATGAATTTGCTGGCTAAATTAACCGCGAATTTATCAGAACTGATCAAAGGGTTTCAGTCAGGCAAAGTGCAGGATTATGCATTGTATTTCTTTGGAGGTATTGCCGGATTAATTATTGCATTCATTTATCTGTGGAAATAAAATATAACACATGAACTTGACTTTATTCTTATTATTTCCTCTGTTCACTGCCCTAGCGATTCTATTTGCGCAGAATTTGAAACAGATTCGCAGTATTGCACTAGCTGGCTCATTGCTTCAGTTAGGATTAGCTGTAAAATTATTACTGGCATTTAACGCTGAGCGAGCTGCTGGCAATCCAGCTCAAATGCTTTTTGAATATGTTCAGGATTGGTATGCTCCTTTGCATCTACAATACCATATTGGAGTGGACGGTATTTCAATAGCAATGATTTTACTAACAAGCTTTATTGTTGTTGCAGGTATTTTGGTATCATGGAGTATGGAAACGCTCTCAAAAGAATTTTTCTTTTTATTGATTTTACTCAGCTTAGGTGCATATGGGTTCTTTATTTCTTTAGACATATTTACTATGTTCTTCTTCTTAGAGGTAGCTGTAATTCCAAAATTCTTATTAATCGGTATTTGGGGAAGTGGAAAGAAAGAATACAGTGCAATGAAACTGGCTTTGATGTTAATGGGAGGTTCTGCTTTAATCATGGTTGGAATTTTTGGAATTTATTTTAGCTCACATACAACAAGTGGTGCACATACATTTGATATTCTTTTGTTATCAAAAATGGATATTCCTTTAGCCACCCAAAAGATATTTTTCCCATTTGCATTTATTGGCTTTGGCATTTTCACAGCTATATTCCCGTTTCATACCTGGGTACCTGATGGTCACGCTTCTGCACCAACTGCAGCTTCTATGTTCTTAGCAGGAATTTCTATGAAACTTGGCGGTTACGGTTGTTTAAGAGTGGCAACTTTCTTAATGCCAGGTGCCGCACATGAATATTCTTGGTTGATTATTTTATTGGCAACTATTGCAATCATTTACGGTGCATTTGCTACCATGATGCAGACCGATCTAAAATATATCAACGCTTATTCATCGGTTAGTCACTGTGGATTTGTGTTATTAGGTATTGGAATGTTAACACAAACTTCGATTACAGGTGCAGTGATGCAAATGGTTTCTCACGGTTTAATGACAGCCTTATTCTTCGCTGCAATTGGAATGATCTATAGTAGAACACATACGCGAATGGTTGCTCAATTAGGGGGATTATTAAAGATCATGCCTTTCATATCTACTGTTTTCGTAATCGCAGGTTTGAGTTCTTTGGGATTACCTGGTTTTAGTGGTTTCGTTTCTGAAATGACCATTTTTATGGGGTCTTGGCAGAATCCAGAAAATATGTCAAGACTGGCAACAATTCTTGCCTGTGCGTCTATTGTTGTTACAGCGGTTTATATATTAAGAGCCGCTGGAAAAACAATCATGGGACCAATTACCAATTCGCATTTTGAGCATTTAACTGATGCAAGTTGGAATGAAAAATTTGCAGCAGTTGTTTTGATCAGTGGAATCTTAATTGTTGGTATGGCACCATTCTTACTGATCGACCTAATACAACCTGGAACACAAATAATTATCAATAAACTCGGTGTAGCCATTCATTAATAATAGCGAACTGAAAATTTGAAACTTACATTATGTTGAACGAATACTTACAAGTACTAAAATCGGAATGGTTGATCATCGCCATTATTTTTATCTTACTCTTTATAAAAGTAGGATCTAAAGAATGGAAGAATGAGACACTTCTGTATACCATCAATTTTTTATTGTTAATAAATCTAATCGCTGGTTTCTTTTATAACCTTCCAGGGAGTTTGTTTAATGGAATGTTCCAATCAAATGATCTCATCTTTTTGCAAAAGAATATTTTGAACCTTGGAATGTATCTGGTTTCATTGATAGCATATCCTTGGTTAAAGGAAC
>CAIYAG010000178.1 GCA_903924075.1 uncultured Bacteroidota bacterium
GGTTTAATGCACCCTGCCGGTAGTATAATTTACCAGCTCTTCAAGTGCATCTCTGGTATCTGATGCTGGAAACTCATGTAAAATTTTCAAGGCCTCCTCGCTAAACCAACGCATTTTCTGAGATGCATATTCAATACCGCCATTGTTTACTACTTCTTCGATCAAATATTTGATGCTTTCTTCTTCTTTATTGCGATGTTTAAAAATAAACATCAGTTTCTTTCTGAGTGCGGGTTCACAGTTATTGAAAGTATAGATGAGTGGTAAAGTGGCTTTCCCTTCTTTGATATCGTTTCCACGGGGTTTACCAATTGCTACATCACCAAAATCTAATAGATCATCCTTGATCTGAAAAGCGATACCAATTTTTTCGCCAAACAAATACAATTTATCAATCATTGCTTGGTCAGTAAATGTAGATGCTGCACCTGTTGCACAGGCAGAAGCGAGGAGTGTTGCGGTCTTTCCTTTGATAATATCGAAATAGATCGCTTCGTCAAGATTTAGCTTGCGCGACTTATCCATTTGCAACAATTCCCCTTCAATTACCTTTCCAATGGAATCTGAAAAGATCTGTAAAATTTTATAATCCTTGTTTTGCAGTAATAATAATACACTGTTTGTAAAAAGGTTATCGCCAGTAAAAACTGCCGCACGGTTTTTCCAAATGGCGTTCACAGAATAGGCACCCCTTCTTTGCATGGAATCATCAATTAAATCGTCGTGCACTAAAGAAGAGGTATGCAACATTTCAACAAAAAGCGCTGCACGATAAGACTGTTCGTTGATTTCTCCACCCATTTTGGCACATAACAAAACAAACATCGGTCGCATCTGCTTTCCTTTTCTGCTTGCCAGATAGGTAAGAATTCGATCTAGCAGCACATTATCACTCTTAAAAGTACGGTCGAAATATTCCTCGAAATACTTCAGTTCTGACCCGATTACTTTTTTGATTGTCTGCATAGATTTGCGAAGATAAGAGAAAAGTGAAGAGATAAGAGTGAAGAGTGAACTGTGTAAGGGCTATGCCCACAAATTTGTAAATAATTAACTCTCCCACATTTCCCCCGTACTGCCTTCTTTATCCGTTCTTCACTCTTCACTCTTATCTCTTCACTTAATTCCGTTCCTCACTCTTATTTGCCCATGATTAATTAATGTTCGAAATTGCTGATACCAAAATTAAATAGATGCGTAAACAGATCTCCCTTCTGATTGCCATGGTGCTTACCATTGGCTTAACTGCTCAGACAGTCGACATTAACAAACAGTTCAAATCTTTTAAGCCCCGTAACATCGGACCAGCAGGAATGAGTGGAAGGGTTACTGCAATTGATGCCGTATATAATAACCCAACCACCATTTATCTGGGTACAGCAAGTGGTGGCGTTTGGAAAACCGAAAATGGTGGTGCATCATGGACTCCTGTTTTTGATGAACAGCCCATTCAGAATATTGGATCTGTTGCTATCACACAATCAAACCCTAGTGTGGTTTGGGCCGGTACGGGTGAAGGAAATCCGAGAAACTCTGTGAGTTTGGGAGAGGGAATTTATAAAAGCCTTGATGGCGGAAAGACATGGAAGTGCATGGGTTTACAAAAAACACGCAATATCCATCGCATCATCATTGATCCAAATAATCCTGATGTTGTTTATGCTGGTGTCATGGGAAATCCTTTTATGGAGCATGCTGAACGCGGCGTTTATAAAACAACTGATGGGGGAGAAAATTGGAAATTGATCTTGCATACCAACGACACAAGTGGTGTGGGAGATATGGTGATGGACCCTTCCAATCCCAATAAACTATTTGTAAATATGTACCAACACAAACGCACTCCCTGGAGTTTAAAAGGTGGTGGAGTTGGTAGTGGTTTATATGTTACTTATGATGCCGGAAAAACTTTTAAGAAATTAGGTAAAGACGATGGATTACCTACTGGCGATTATGGACGAATTGGTATCAGCATCAGCAGATCACAACCTAGTCGAGTGTATGCTTTAGTGGAAGCAACTAAAAATGGTTTGTATAAATCAGATGATGGAGGTATCAAGTGGGAATTGGTAAATAGTGATCCGGCTGTTGTTACCAATCGTGCATTTTATTTCCAGGATATTTCATGCGATCCTATTAATGAAAATAGATTGTATAATATCAATCAAATGATCAGTGTGAGCGAAGATGGTGGTAAAACTTTCAAAGGTGTGATTCCATATAGCGGTATTCACCCCGATCACCATGCTTGGTGGATCCATCCTTATGATGCGAATTTTATTATTGATGGAAACGATGGTGGTATTGGCATTTCACGCGATCGTGGTAAGACCTGGCAGTTTGATGAGAAATTACCACTTGGTCAGTTTTATCATATCAATACAGATAATCAGTTGCCTTATCACGTGATGGGCGGACTACAAGATAATGGTAGTTGGAACGGACCAGCCTATGTATGGATCCAAAGCGGCATCCGTAATGCTTATTGGCAGGGAGTGAGTGGTGGTGATGGTTTCGACGTGATGCCAGATCCTGAAGATCCTAATTGGGTGTATACGATGAGTCAGGGTGGAAGTGTGAGTAGGTATAATATGGCAAGTGGTGAAGAATGGAGTATTCGCCCGCCAAGACCAGATATGAAAACAAAACAAAGATTCAATTGGAACTCTGCCATTGCGCAAGATCCATTTGATAAGAAAACAATTTATTTTGGTAGTCAGTTTGTAAATAAGAGTACCGACAAAGGTGCTAGCTGGAGTATCATTTCTCCCGACTTAACCACTAACGATAGTGCAAAAATTGATCAGAGCACCAATGGTGGGATCTCTATTGATATTACTGGAGCAGAAAATTATTGTACAGTAATGTGCATTGAGCCCTCTACCAAAGAACAAGGTGTGATCTGGGCTGGAACAGATGATGGTAATGTGCAGTTGACAAGAGATGGTGGAAAAACTTGGACCAACTTCAAAGGAAAAATTCCGGGTTTCCCTGCTGGTGGATGGGTTCCTCAAATTCGTGCAAGCAGATACAATGCTGGAGAAGCTTTTGTTGTAGTGAATGATTATCGCAGAGGCGATATGAAACCCTATATATTCCGCACTACTGATTATGGAAAAACCTGGAGCAGAATTATTGATGAGAAAAAAGTAACTGGTTATGCATTAACCATCCTACAAGATCCAACAGAGCCCAATTTAATATTTGTTGGAACAGAACAAGGCTTATGGATCAGCTTGGATAATGCTGCTACTTTTCAACAATTTAAAAATGGCTATCCTTCCGTATCAACTTATGATTTTGCCATTCAAGAAAGAGAAGCAGATCTAGTTGTTGCAACTTTTGGTAGAGCACTTTGGATCTTTGATGATATCAGACCATTGAGAAAATTGGCTGCTAATAAAGGACAACTATTTGCAAAAAAATTAACTGCTTTTGATGCACCGCAGGCTTATCAAGCTAATATGAAAAATGCACCTGGTATTGAATACAGTACCTACGGAACATATGAAGGTGAAAATAAAAGACGTGGTGCTGCACTTAGTTTTTATGTAAACAAAACTGCCAGCGATACGGGTAAAAATAAAATTGCTGATACTGCTGTTGTTAAAATATTCAATGCAAATAACGAACAGGTTAGAACCTTACGCGTGCATGCAGACAGTGGTTTCAATCGCTTCTATTGGGGAATGGAGGGCAAGGGTATTCGTGCTGCAGGCCAAGGTGGCAGAGGCGGTGGTGGTGGCGGCGGACGTGGTGGTGCAGGCCGAGGTGGTGCGATGAACGAACCAGGAGGATTGCCAGTTGATCCAGGTACCTATAAAGTGGTCTTGACCTTAAGCAAAGAACTGACAGATAGTATGCAGGTGATTGTGAATGACGATCCCAACGCTCCTAAATCTAAAGAGTTGCGCAATGCTTTACGTGCAGCGAATACCAGATTGGATAAAAGTGCTTTGAAATTAGTTGATCTCACAGATCGCTTAACAGAGGCTGATGATATCATCAAAAAAATAGAAGCCAACTATCCAAATATGGATCAAAAACAATCCGACACTTTGAAAAAGGTTGCAAAAGCTATGCAGGATAGTATCAAAGCCATTCGCGAAGTATTAAATGGTAAGACCCAGGATAAACAGGGTTATGGCAATGTACCTCAAACCACTGTAAATAGTGTTTTAGGCGAGGCCCGTTCTACCATTCTGGGCAAAGCCACTATGCCCGGAGCTCAGGAAGAAAGGTTGATTGTTGATGCAGAAAATATGGTTAGCGATGTACTCAAGAAAGCGAATCAATTTTTCGATGGCCCTTGGAAAGGTTATCGCAGTTTAGCAGAAGCAACACCAGTAAAAGTATTCAAAGATTATAAAGCCATAGAATAAGCAGAACATTCAAAAAAAATGCCCCATTCATTAATTTAGATGGGGCATTTTTTATTGAACCAGTTACATAATAATTATTGCCCCTTGGTCACATTGCTTAATTTTACCCTATAAATGATACGTTATGAGTACTGCAAAACTGAGTCACTTAGCTGAGACACTTATAGGAAGTGAGATCGTAAAACTGGGTAATATGATCAGCGAAAGAATTCGTGCTGGTGAAAAAATATACAATTTTACAATTGGTGATTTTGATCCAAAGGTATTTCCGATTCCTGCTGAATTAGAAAAATTGATCATTGAGTCATACCAGCAACGCAATACCAGTTACCCTGCTGCCGAAGGTGTATTAGATCTTCGAAAAGCAGTTTCTCAATTTTTAAAAGAATGGGAAGGGTTAGATTATGCACCCAATGAAATTCAAATTGCTTCAGGTGGCAGACCGCTTATTTATACCATTTTTAAAGCTATTGTAGATAAGGGAGACAAAGTGGTTTATGGCGTTCCTTCCTGGAATAATAATCACTATGTGCATATGACAGATGGTGAGCACTGCGTTGTTGAGTGTAAAGTAGAAAATCATTTCATGCCAACGGTTGACGATGTGCGTGAACATATTAAAGGGGCTACTTTGATTTGTTTGTGTACACCTCAAAACCCAACAGGCACAACACTTACAAAGCACGACCTTTCAGAAATATGCGATCTCATTCTTGCAGAAAATGCAACCAGAAAAGAGGGTGAGAAAAAATGCTATTTACTTTTTGATCAAATGTATTGGACATTAACCTACGGTAGTACCGTACATTATAATCCGATCACAGTTCGACCTGCAATGAAAGAATTTACCGTTTTTGTGGATGGTATCAGTAAGGCTTTTGCAAGTACAGGTGTACGAGTTGGCTGGTCAATGGGACCAGAATTAGTGATCTCTAAAATGAAAGCCATATTGAGTCACTTAGGTGCATGGGCCCCCATGGCTGAACAGAAAGCTGTTGCGAAATACTTGTACGAAAAAGATGCGATCGCAGCATATCTAACTCAGTTTAAATCGGAAATTGAAATTCGTTTACACAATATTTATGACGGATTCATTGCATTGAAAGAAAAAGGATTTACCGTAGATGCTGTAGCACCGCAAGCGGCTATTTACCTGACTATTAATATCGATCTTGTAGGAAAAACAACTGAATCTGGTACGATACTAGCAAGCCAGCAAGACGTAACTTCTTATATTTTATCTGAAGCAAAACTTGCCGTGGTTCCCTTCTCTGCTTTTGGAGGCGCTTCGAATAGTCCCTGGTATCGTTTAAGCGTAGGTACTTGCATTAAAGAAGAAATCCCTGCAATGTTGGATCAACTCGAATCGGCACTTGGTAAATTAAAATAAAATTAATAAGCCCTTAGACCACACTATTTTGATCATTAAAGCTCAATTTTAATAATCTCTGAAATCTAAATATCGATCATGAATAAGTTTTTATTTTTTGTGTTACTACTGTGTAGCCTATTTGCAACAACCGCAAATTCACAAATTAATATAGCAGTTGCTGATCCAAGTGGCACTGGTGGAAACTATGGAAATATTAATGTGATCGACCCCTCAACAATCGGCAATAAAAAAATTGAGCTAATCAACTATAGTGATATTCAAGGCAATCCTTTCTATATACAAAAATGGAGCAAAGCCTTTTTATATCTTAAGAATGGGAATCTGGCTAAAGTTGATCAAGTGAAATTAAACATGTATACTAATGAGGTTGATTTCATCAATACAAATAAAGTAGAAATGGTATTGGAAGCATCCAATTTTAAACGGATTGTTTTAATGAAGCAGGAAGATACCAGTCGTATTGCATCCATATTTGAATGCTATCCAGCAATTGTTGATGAATCAAATGCAGAAACATTTTATCGAGTATTAAACACTGGATCAGTACAACTATATGTTTTAGATAAATCGGTTTTAAAAACAGGTGAATATGATCCGATGCAAGGGAAATCGCCTAAAACGTTTATTACTAAAAAGTCTTACGCAGTATCAAATGCTGGGGTATTTAGCCAAATAAAGAATCTTGATCGAACTAGCATACTTGCTTTACTTAATACGCACCAAAATGAAGAAGATTGGTTAAATACCAATCATAATAAACTACGCAACGAAAAAGAAGTGATCGCTTTTTTTGAATTCTTGAATAGTAGTAAAAAGTAAAAATCAATTAACCCCGTTCAACCCATTTATGAGGGGGGCAGCCACAACCATTCGCTTTTTTTGTTCTGGCAGAAGCACAGGAGCTAGCAACTACTGAAATCAGTAGGAGCAAAACGATTATTTGGTTTAATTTGGGCTTCATTTGAATGCCAAAATAAACCAATCGATTAATACAGCATACAAAAGCTCAAATTCTTGGATAATATTAACATACATCGTGTTCTGATTGCACCGCTCGACTGGGGTCTAGGCCATGCTACAAGATGTATCCCCATCATCAAAGCATTTAAATCTTTAGGTTGCGAAGTGCTGATTGCTGCAGATGGAGCTGTTGCCAAATTACTATCCAATGAGTTTCCTGATATTAGAATCATACACTTAGAAGGATACCATATACAATATGCAAAAACGGCTAAAGCACTAGCTTGGAAATTATTATTTCAGATCCCTAAGATCATTAGCAGAATTAGAAATGAGCAGGATTGGTTAGATAAAATAATTGATTCTGAAAAGATCGATCTTGTGATTTCTGATAATCGATATGGTTTATATAGCAAAAAAATACCTTCTGTTTTTATAACACATCAACTAATTATCAAAACACCATTCCCATTTTTAGAAGAACAACTAAGAAAAATAAATTACAGATTCATTCATCGATTTTCGACTTGCTGGGTTCCTGATGCACCTGGGGAAACCAATTTAGCTGGACTCCTCTCACATCCGAAAACACTACCAAAAATTCCAGTGCATTATATTGGTATACTCACAAGAATGTTGAAACAGAAAGAGGAGGAAATACAATTTGATTATTGCTTTTTACTATCCGGACCCGAACCCCAAAGAACCATTTTAGAAACCAATATTTTAAAAAGCCTTCCATTAATTTCAGGGAATATTGTGATAATTCGGGGCCTTCCAGATACTGCAAGTTCCTTAATGGTACCCGCGCATATCAAAGTATTCAATCATTTGCCTACAACAGAATTGGCAAATGTTTTATCATTAAGTAATTTGATCATTTGCAGGAGTGGTTATACAAGTATCATGGAATTGATTGGGTTACAAAAGGATGCAGTTTTAATTCCAACGCCTGGTCAAACCGAACAAGAATATTTGGCAGAAAAACTTAATGCTGCAAATCGATTCCTCTATGTTAAGCAGGATCAGTTCAATATCTTAGAAGCAATTAATAATGCTAAAGAGCATTCATTTATCAAAACTGATTTCCCTGTTTTTACAACAAATGAGCTCGAAGCTTTGCTACATGCGCTCTAACCATTTAGCTTTGCCATCAGATGAAAAAAAATACCCAAGCACATGTAGCAGTTCTCGGAGCCAATATTATTTTTGCTGCTAATTATAGTATTGTAAAGTTTATTACACCATCTTTTATTCATCCCTTTGCACTAAATTTTGTTCGAGTAGCTAGTAGCATTATACTATTTTGGTTATTATGGGTTTTAAAACCAGGAGCTATTGGTATTCAAAGAAAACATATCCCTCGTTTTATCGCTTGTGGTATTACTGGTGTATTGATCAATCAATTGCTTTTTATTAAAGGGGTATCACTCACTACATCTATTCATAGTTCCCTACTCTCTTTGTGCACCCCCATCTTCATTACATTTATTGCTGCATGGTTGATCAAGGAAACGCTTACTTGGTTAAAAGTAATTGGACTGGCACTTGGAATTGGCGGTGCGCTTTTGTTGATTCTTTTAAAAGATAATAACCATACCGGATCGAATGTTTTACTGGGCGACATATTTGTGATCATCAATGCGATCTCTTACGCTTTTTATTTAGTGATGGTTCGGCCCTTAATGGCGAGCTATTCAGCCATGCATGTTTTAAGATGGGTATTTACGATCGGAGGGATTTTAATGTTACCCATCAGTGCGCCAGAATTCTTTGCAACAAATTGGCAGTTGTTTGAACTGCCTCAATGGGTTGCACTAGGTTTTGTAGCCATTGGTGCAACATTTTTTGCTTATTTGTTTAATGTTTTTGGGATATCCAAGATTGGCCCTTCAGCTACAGGATCATATATCTATACGCAACCCGTATTCGCAGCTATCATCGCAATGATCTTTGCGGGAGAACATTTTAGTTGGATCAAAGGATTGGCTGCCATCTTGATTTTTGGCGGAGTATATCTTGCCAACTTCAAAAAAAATATTGCTTAATACTTATTGCATTTTAGGGCTTTCGAAAAACCAGAAATTCTTTTCCGCCTCTCTAAATTCGTTCCAGTGTTTGATGGAGACCTTCACTGCAAAAATTCCGCAGGTAGGCATATTGTCGATCTGCGTCTCAGATAAACTATTTACAAAATCAGTGATGCCAGGATTGTGTGCAAAAATGGCAATGCTATTCAAATCATCATCGAGGTCATCAATGATATCATAAAACACATGCGATGGGGCATGGTATAATTTATCGTACGACTTGATATTAATTTTTTTTAGTCCCAGTTCTTTTGCAAAATAACTAGCGGTTGAGAAGGCCCGGTTTGCGGTACTAGAAATAATGGCATCAACATGTATACCCTTTTCAGATAATAGTTTTGCCATTCTGGGAGCATCGCTATTACCTCGGTCGTTCAGCGGACGATCGAAATCATCAATCACCGCATCATTCCAACTGCTCTTGGCGTGTCTGATCACCAATAATTGCTTCATGTCTTAAAGTTACCATAAACTAATCTTATTTTTGTATCGATGTCCATTCAACGTGTAAGTATTTCCGAATTTTTAAGTCTCGCACAAAACTATCCTGTTTTGGACGTGAGAAGTCCGGGCGAATTTGCACACGCACATATTCCTGGAGCCCATAGTTTACCCTTGTTTACTGATGAAGAAAGAAAGGTAGTAGGTACTGCCTATAAACAACAATCAAAGCAGGTAGCTGTAAAAATTGGGTTGAAATATTTTGGTGTGAAAATGGTTGATATGGTTGAAACCGTTGAAAAACTAGTTAAAGAATTACAGCCCAAAGCAACAAAACAAGAACCCACAACTAATGTATTTCAACCATCTACGGTTTTGGTACATTGCTGGCGTGGAGGTATGCGCAGTGCCGGTGTAGCATGGTTATTAGATTTGTATGGCTTTAAAGTATATACACTTGCCGGTGGTTATAAAGGCTATCGGAATTGGGTATTGGAACAATTTGTAAAAGAGTATCCCATACATGTTTTGGGTGGCTATACCGGATCTGGTAAAACCGAAGTATTAAAAGCATTATCAAAAAGAGGATATACTGTGATTGATTTGGAAGGTATTGCCCATCACAAAGGATCTGCTTTTGGTGCCATGGGATTACCTGATCAACCATCGCAGGAACAATTCGAAAATATTCTGGCGGGCGAGCTGGTTCAGGGCTTAGCTCTATCAGTATCAGATGAATCCCTAGAATTTCAAAGAACGATTTGGTTAGAAGATGAAAGTCAGCGGATCGGAACAGTGAACATCCCATCAGTTCTATTTCAACAAATACGGAAAAAGAAAGTGTTTTTCCTTGAGATTCCATTTGAATCAAGACTTAATTATATCAACCTTCACTATGGAAAATTTGCAAAGTCGGAGTTGGTAAATGCAGTGATCAGAATTAAAAAGCGATTAGGCGGATTAGAAACTAAAACCGCCATGAACTTTTTATTAGAAGATGATACCAAGGAGGCATTCAGGGTGCTGCTACAATATTACGATAAGCTTTACAGCAAGAATCTTGAAAACAATCGTGAGAATATTGCTCAAATAGTTACTAAGTTGATTTGCGAAGAAGTGCATGAAATTGCCAACTCTGAAAAAATAAATACCATCATTACCAATGGATGATCGTATCGATACCTAAATAACTCATCACTATCACAACGAACCATCCTACTATAAGTAAAACAGTGGAATGCTTGTAATTTTGAACGAGGCTGGTTTTTCTTACCGCAACTAACATGAGCGCTAATGCAAAGGGAAGTATGAATCCATTGAGTGCGCCAACTGTAACCAAGATCTTTACAGGATTTCCAATAAACAGAAATACGCCGGTAGAGAACACGATGAAAAAACTGATCAGCCACCGATAGTTTTTTTCGATCCATGGATGAAAGGTTCTCAGAAAAGATACGGAAGTATACGCTGCTCCAACAACTGATGTGATAGCAGCACTCCACATCACAATGCCAAAAAATCGATACCCCAATTCGCCAGCCGCTAATTTAAAAACAGAAGCAGGGGGATTGGTTTTGTCTAAAATCCCGCCATGCATAATTACTCCCAATGCTGCTAAAAAAAGAACAAAGCGCATGAGTGCTGTAATTAGAATTCCAGTAACTGCACTTTTATTTACCTGAGGCAAGGCTGCTTCTCCTTTAATACCGGCATCTAACAATCGATGCCCGCCTGCAAAACAAATATATCCACCAACGGTTCCTCCTACCAAAGTTACAATTGCAGTGGTGCTAATTGTTGTTGGAAAAAAGCTATGCTGGATTGCATCAGCAATGGGTGGATGTGAACTAAACGCTACATAGATGGTAAGCAAGATCATCAACACACCTAAAATTTTGGTGAACTGATCCATCATTTTTCCGGCTTCCTTCATCCAAAAAATAAATAATGCAATAACACAACTAATGATGGCGCCGTAGGCTGTGTCCATACCTGTTAATACATTTAACCCAAGGCCACACCCTCCGATGTTTCCAATATTAAAAGCGAGTCCACCCAACACAATTAATCCCGACAATAAATATCCCATACCTGGCAACAATTCATTAGCTAAGTCCTGTGCTCGTTTTTCTGTGACTGCCAATATGCGCCAGATATTCATTTGCGCACCAATATCCAATAATATAGAAATGATGATCACAAAACCAAAACTTGATAATAGTTTTTCTGTGAACACAGTTGTTTGTGTCAGAAAACCCGGGCCAATAGCAGATGTAGCCATTAAGAATGCTGCACCCATGATAGCAGAACTGTGCACAAATTTTTTCACGCTAAATAGTTTGGATGGTAATGTTGTTTTCTACTAATGTTTTCCTGATTTGCGATGCGAATGCCACAGCATGGGTTCCATCACCATGAATGCAAATCGTATCTGCTTTTATAGGAATGATTGCTCCAGAAATTGTTGTAACATTTTTTTCATTGATCATTTGTAATACCTGTTGCAAACTGTCTTTTGTGTTTTCAATCAACGCACCTGGTAATGATCTAGGCGTAAGGCTTCCATCTAATTGATAGGTTCGATCTGCAAATGTTTCAGATGCTGTAGCTAGTTTCAATGCTGTTGCTTCAGAAATTAAATAACTACCACTCAATCCGTATAAAATAAAATTGGCATCAACAGATCTTACAGCAGCTGCAATGGTTCTGGCCAAGCTGGCATCGCGGGCGGCCATATTATATAATGCGCCGTGTGGTTTAATATGATGTAGTTTCTCTCCAAAACCTGCTGCAATTTTTTGGAGAATAAAAATTTGATCAGTAATCAAATCGAATAATTGTGGCAAACTGATTGGCATTTCGATCCTTCCAAAATTTACTTTATCGTTGAACCCGGGATGCGCTCCAATTGCAACCTGGTATTTCAATGCAAGTTCAATTGTAAGCTTCATACTTTCTTCATCGCCAGCATGATAACCACATGCAATATTTGCACTACTGATCAACGGCATCAACAATGCATCATTGCTGAGGCCTTCACCCATATCACAATTAAGATCAACGATTTTATTCATTTTTAAAATACTCTTGTAGTCGGAAGTTACAGGCATTTTGTAGTTGTTGCAAATTCTGTTGTTGCTGTAAATAAATTACTTCCGCTTCATCACGGGTGATCAATTCAAACTGGATCGATTCTCCGGCCGAAACCTGTGAAAGTGTAGGGAGCGAGCTAGATGCAACATGTCCGATGCGGGGATATCCGCCTGTAGTTTGATGATCGGCCATGAGCACAATCATTTGCGCATTAGGGAGTAATTGTATCGTACCAAAACTCACTGCAGAAGAAAGACACTCTTTTTTGTTACCCAACAAAAGTGCCTGCCCTTCTAGGCGATACCCCATGCGATTACTATGTGCACTGATTTTGAATTTATTGGTGACCATTCCTGACTGAGAAATTTTTTCGAGCAGAGGGTATTCTGCTCCTGGCATAAAAGCAATTAAATTATCCGTATAAAATTCAGCCATGCTTGCACGCCAAGGCAAGTGCGTTAGCGTATCAATTTCCAGATCCTCACGATTATTAAATTCCAACAAATCGTTCTTAATTAAATTTCTTCCTTCTTGTCCGCCCTTATGCAATAAAATGGAAGTGCTACTACTACCCAGCCATTGACTGGTTAGAAACCCTTCTTCTACTGAGAGATACACTTTTGAACCCTTTTTGTGTTTGGTAAATCTCAATTCAGATTTTGCAGGAACGAGTATGGCTTGATTGGTCAACACTTCCTTACCATTGATCTCCGCACCGAAATCTGCACCAGTCAATGCGATCATCATCGATGTCTCGAACAAAATTGTTGCAGCTGGAAAATGCATTTCTAAAACCGGCTCATCAATTTTATTTCCTAATAAGGTATTGGCAACAGTTGAAGCTATCCGATCCATTACACCACCAGGAGGGATTCCCAATTGCTGGAAACCATAGCGGCCCATATCTTGGATGCTATCTGCAATTCCGGGTTTAATAATACGCAATCCCATTAGCTCCGTTTGTTTTTCAGGTGATGGAATTCTTCGAGACTGATTGCATGAAAACAAACCTGATTGCCAGGTTCTAAAAGGGTTGGATTTTCTTTTGTTGCATCAAAAAACTGCAACGGTGTTTGTCCGATGAGCTGCCAACCTCCGGGAGAATCAAATGGATAGATCCCGGTTTGAGATCCTGCAATACCCACACTACCTGCGGGTACATTTATGCGTGGACTTGCTTTTCTTGGACTTGCAATACGGTCATCAACTGTTCCCATATATGCGAAGCCGGGCAAAAAGCCAATCATATAGATCCGATAAATTTTACTACAATGGATCTCAATGATCTCTTCCATCTTAAGTTGATGCAAAGAAGCCAATTCTTGTAAATCGGGAGCCAGGCTTAGATCATAGCAAACTGGGATATTTATCTTACGACCTTCAAATTCACTGGACTCATTTGATAGTAACGCTTCTGTAACTATCAATTTTGTTTCTACATATTTATAAGCCGAATGCTCGCCTGCGATTTTCTTGATTTTAACGAGATCGTAAATTATACTAATAGAATGATAAGCTGGAATAACGTCAAGCACTGCATCGGACTGCCAGTTCTTTAATAATTTGTACAGTTGAAAGATCTTTTTATTGACAGTTTCGCTCATCTCTCCCCCATAATCAAGGGTAATACCCTGATCCCCGATGGGATAGATCTGGTATGCTGCAGTTTGTACCACAGTACAAGTTAAAACAACCCTAAGACTATTTTATCAGTTATTTAAAAAAATATAGAAAATGAAGGTTCGCGCTTACTGTAACTTTATTTTTGGATTCGTGCAACCATTTTAATTTTTTACGCATTTAATCATTAGGCAACAATACTGAATGGAACTTAAGGCAATATTGAAGGAATGCAAAGCAAACAGCATTACAGCACAAAAATGCCTGTACGATCGTTACGTGCGATTCTTTTTTCTTTTTTGCAGAAGGTATATGCGTACCAATGAATCGGCTGAAGAGTGCATGATGAATGGGTTTTTAAAAATTTATGAAAGCCTCGCATCCTTTGAATATCAAAGTGATGCCGCAAGTGTAGCATGGATGAAGAAGATTATGTTGAATGCATGCTTGCAGGAATTACGAAAAAGAGAACGGTTTCTCCTGGTAGCTGAAGATCTGGCTGATGAAATAGCAACTGATTATTCAGCGATTGATTTTTTAAGCGCAGAGGAATTATTCAAGTTGATCACCAAATTGCCCATTGGTTATAGAACAGTTTTTAATTTATATGCAGTGGAAGGATTGAAGCACATTGAAATTGCAAGGGAACTGGGTATTAGCGAGGGAACTAGTAAAAGTCAGTTCAACAAAGCAAGAACACTGTTACAGCAAATGCTGCTAGCAGAAAACAAAGAATGGTATGTTAGCAGAAGATCGAAATAAAATAATTAGCGAAAAGCTGCAGGCTTTTGACCAGCTGCCAGAAGGATTTGATTTTTCTTCAGATGCGGTTTGGCAGCAACTAGAAACGAAACTATTGCAACAAAAGAAGCCTAGTGGTTTTCGTTTGTATGTAAAATACTTGGTTGCAGCTTCTATCATTCTTGCGATCAGTTTAATGGCCGTTTTATTGATTCGAAAGCAAGTTCCACCTGCTCTAACAAATATTGCTTCAAAAGAAAGGCAGCTTCCAATTAAAGCAGGCCTTAAATTAATTGTGGATGCAAAAATTGAACCTACAAAAAAAGAACTGCGTAATTATTCGTCTACTAAAAAAAGCCCAATCGTTTTACCAGTTGCAACCACAATTGCAGCAGAACCTATACTATCTGCTTCAGAACCCAATCAGAATTTGATGCAACAACCAGCTTCAGAAACAACAGCAACTATCACATCTACCGTAGTTGCAACTATGAAAGAAAAGAAGCTACCGATCATAAAAAATCGTTTGCCCATTATTCATATCAATGAATTGAGCCGAGCGCCTGAACCCATTTATACTAAGAGTAGCAATAAAAATATGTATTTAAATGAGGTTGAAGAAGCGGTATTACCCGCTGAGCATCCCAAACCTTGGTGGCAACCAAAACCCAAGACCGCAAATCCTATCATCAGTTTAACAGACAATCAATAACCATGAATAAGATCATCATTTGCTTCCTGTTTGTTGCAGGTATGGCTACTGCTTTGCAGGCACAAAACAGAAATGCTAGCGATATCCCTTTTAATATGTCGGAATATCAATACAATTATCCCAAACCGGGTGCTGGTAAGGCGCGCTTCTTTTTCTATGCTGTGAATAATAGTACCAGAGTCATCATCGATCTAATCAATATCAAACAAGTAAAATATTTGCCTAATCTAGATTCATTGGTCAATACTATTAAACCCAATTTGCGATTGCTGGCAGATTCATTTAAAAATGATGCATTCAATAGAAGGGTAGACTATATTGTAAATGGCCCCTTTCCACAAATCAGAATTCGTAATTACGATAAGGAACCCCAGCAGTTTGTTGTGAAAGATGGCAATTTGAATCAATTAAAAACAGAACAAGATACCGTCCGCATTAAGGCTTATATGGAAGTAACTAAAGAAGATGTTTTGAGTAGCGATATGAAAAACTATCCTTCCAATAAACCGGAAATGCAGCCCTACTTTATTACTTTAATTTTAAACAATTGTGCCGACCTGTTTCAATTACCTGAGAATAGCTTACAAGCTTGCGTAACAAAACTAAAAACAGATTTGAACGCATCATATATCGCAACAGCCGATCCTAAAGCCAAGTACAACGCAAGTTTTAATATGCGTACGAATAAAATGTTTAGTCCGGGTAACCTCAAATGGATCAAAAACCCAGGCTCTGTGCAAGAATTAGTACCCAATATTTATGCTGGATTTCAATATACCAATGGAATTTTTGTACCCTCTTTTTCTGCAGGCTTACGATATACTTTTGCCAACAGACAAAACAGTACCAAGCGAATCTATGCTATGTGGGAGCCCCATTTTTTCTTTAGTAAAGACCTACTCAATAAAACCATTACAGACAGAAACGATTTTATTACGCTTCGTTATATCAGTATTGAAACCAGAAAAAAAGAATCCTTTGATTTTGTTGGCAATGTATCACTAGGTTATCTGATTCGTAAACAAGGCAATTGGTTTGAACCTAATACTTTTAAAGTGGGCATCCCCGGTGTTAGAAGTGGCTGGTTACAATTAGAACCCGAATTTTTCTTTCACGATTTTTTAAAGGGGGTGAGTCCGTCTATCAAACTAACTATTCATTATGAATAGTTGAACCAAAAAATATGTAAATTACACGCTACGACTTCGTAGCTCAGTTGGTAGAGCAGCTGACTCTTAATCAGCGGACCCAGGGTTCGAGTCCCTGCGAGGTCACCATTCATTAAAAAACCTGTTATGGACAAACTAACTGGCTTTACAACACAATTACAGAATTGGATATTTGGCTTCGGACCAAAATTGATCTCTGCTTTATTGGTATTTATAATCGGATTAACCATTATTAATTGGACCTCGAAGTTGGCCAAGAAAACGATGACCAAGCGTAAAGTGGATGCTTCATTGCAATCGTTTTTGTCGAGCATGGTGTCGGTTGGTTTAAAAGTGTTGTTGCTAATAACAGTAGCAGGAATGTTAGGCATTGAAACAACTTCTTTTGTGGCTATCATTGGCGCAATGGGTTTGGCTGTTGGTCTAGCATTGCAGGGTTCACTTGCCAATTTTGCGGGCGGTGTTTTGATACTGGTGTTCAAGCCTTTTAAAACGGGCGATTTAATTGAAGCGGGCGGACAAAAAGGGGCTGTTCTTGAAATACAGATATTTAACACCATTCTCCTTACTGGCGATAATAAAACAATCATTCTGGCCAATGGTGCAATCAGCAATGGCACCATTATTAACTATACCAAACACGGTAGCTTGCGTGTTGACATCAATGTTTTATTAGCTGGCGATACCAATATTGATAAAGCCAAAGAAATTGCATTGGATGTAATGAATGCACATCCGTTGGTATTGAAAGATCCTGCTGCAACAGTTAGTGTGATCAGCATTGCAGGAGGTATTACACTTGGACTAAGACCTTTTACTTTAGAAGCAAATTTTGGAGATGTATTTACACAAGTACAAGAATCGCTGAAAAGAGCTTACGACGCTGCAGGCATTGGCGGACCAACCCCAACCAGCATCGTTATCAGCAAATAGGCTTTAGGTGCCTATCTTTGGTGCATGGGTTTTTTAGAAGTTTCACATATCAGCAAAAAGCATGGCAACAATGTGGTTGTGGAAGACCTTAGTTTTTCGCAAGCTCGTTTTCAGAAATTGGCCATTGCAGGTGAAACGGGTTCCGGAAAAAGTACCTTGCTCAAAATGATCGCTGGTTTAGTTCAGCCAGATAACGGACTAATTACATTCAATGATAAACACGTACTTGGCCCGGAGTTTAGACTCGTACCCGGCCACCCAGACATTGCCTACTTATCACAACACTTTGAATTAAGAAACTCATACAGGGTTGAGGAACTTTTATCATATGCCAATAAGTTAACCGAAGAAATGGCAAATGCCATTTTTGAAGTTTGCATGATCAATCATTTGGTAAAAAGAAAAACTGATCAATTATCTGGTGGAGAAAGGCAACGAATTGCAATTGCTAGATTATTGATTGGTTCTCCGAAATTATTGATCTTAGATGAACCTTATTCTAATCTGGACCTGATTCATAAAAACATTTTAAAAAATATCATTCGCGAGATCGGCAATAGTTTACAAATTACTTGTCTCATGGTTTCGCATGACCCTTCTGATCTATTACCTTGGGCTGATGAAATTATCTTGATGAAATCTGGCATCATTGTGCAACAAGGAAAACCGGAACAAGTGTATCGCCATCCCTCAAGTGCCTATGCAGCGGGCTTATTGGGAGATTATGCTATTTTACCTTCAAGGCTTTCTGATGCATTTAGAAGATTTGCAGGCTTTGTAGAAAATGGGAACGAAATTTTTGTAAGACCCGAATATTTTAAAATAGTTTCTGAACACGATGGTGTAGAAGCGATTGTAAGAGAGCGCATTTTTATGGCTGGCATATATGCTTTAGAGCTATCAATTGCCGATACGAATATCACGATCAAAACAATGCAAAAGCATCCACAAAAAGGTGATCGAATTTTTATTGCACTCGAAAAAGAAGCATTTGAAAAATAATATCCTTTATTTATCAATTGCAAAAGCAATATAAGAATCCCCGGTTTTTGCTTTTAATTTTCCGCCGCCGCAAGCAATTACCACATATTGTTTCCCATTTTTTTCATACACAGCAGGTGTTGCAAATCCGGCAGCAGGTAAATCTAATTCCAATAAAAGTTTTCCGGTTCGTTTATTGAATGCCCGAAACTTTGCGTCTTTAGTTGCTGCAATAAAAATTAATCCTCCAGCAGTAACAACAGGCCCGCCATAATTTTCGGTACCTGAATGAATTCCTTTTGCTTTTAATTCTGGATAATCTCCGATTGTATCTTTCCAAACAAGTTCACCAGTATTTAAATTGATCGCATTCAATGTGCCCCATGGTGGTGCAACTGCAGGATATCCTTCTTTGGTTAAAAATTTATTATAGCCTGTTGCAGAATAAGGCATTTTGTACCATTCATCTGAAGGACGAATAGGTGCAATGAATTTTTGTTTTTGTAAGGATGCATCATTTAAAATGAAGCTTGCCAATGCTTTCTTTTCTGTTGGAGATAATTGTGGCAATGCAGGCATCATTCTTCTTCCAGTAGTTAATAAAGAAGCGAATTGATCTTCTGAATATTTTTTATTGATGTCAACTAATGGAGGATAGTTTCCTGCACCTTTTTGATCAGGACCATGACAAGGCATGCAAGTGGTTTTATACAATCTTTCTCCAGCCATCAAATTCGTCTCAGCTACAATTGGCTTGTCTTTCAAATCAACCATCGTCAGCACCCATGGCATTTCACTTGCATTTACATATAAGATTCCTGTTGTGGGATCAAATGCTGGTCCACCCCACTCTGCACCCCCATCAAACCCTGGAAAAATAACCGTTCCTTCTTTTGAGGGTGGGTTAAACATATTGCCTGTTTTGTAAGTAGCCAATCTTTTCTTGATGTCTTGATAGGAAGAATCTGGCACAAGATTATTCAAATCCATTTCTAATAAAGCTTGTCTTGCAAATGGTTTAAAAAATGAAGGAATGGGTTGTGTAAGAGAAGGTTTCTCACCATTCAATTCACTTACACTGGGTACAGCAGTTTCATTGATCGGATAAATGGGTTTTCCAGTAACACGGTCAAAAAGAAAAATGAAACCACTCTTACTGACACTTACAACAGCATCTCTTTTTTTCCCGTCCTTAGTAATATTAACAAGCACTGGAGCAGTAGGTAAGTCTCTATCCCAGATATCGTGATGCACCGTTTGAAAGTGCCAGATCCGTTTACCGGTTTGCGCATCAAGTGCTAATACAGCATTGGCATATAAATTATCGCCGGTTCTTTTACCGCCATAAAAATCGTACACAGCAGAGCCAATAGGTGCAAATACAATTCCTCTTTCTTCATCCATACTAAAACCAGCCCATGCATTAGCACCACCCACATGTTGATAGGCTTCTTTATTATCCCAGCTTTCAAAACCCGGTTCACCCGGTTGCGGAATGGTATGAAAGATCCAACGCAATTTTCCTGTGTGCACGTCATAGGCACGAATATGGCCTGGTGCTGCAGCTGCTTCTTCTGCAACCCTGGTCCCTACGATGATCATGTCTTTATAAATGATACCTGGGGTGGTAGATGCGACATATAAATTACTTGCATCAACTCCAAGATCCTGGTGCAGATCAATCTTACCATTGTTTCCAAAAGAAAGAATGGGTTTCCCGTTTTCTGCATTGATACAATACATGGAGCCACTGGCAGAATAAAAAATGCGTTGATCGTTGTTCCCGTTTTTATAAAATGCTACACCTCTGCACACATTCATAGAAAAATAGCCGCCCCCTTTTGCCGAACTTGAATTGGGTTCTGCTGGATCGAATACCCATTGTTGCTTTCCGGTTGCAGCATCCAGTGCAAATAATTTAAGCTTCGGAGATACACCATATAAGATCCCATCAATGATTAATGGATTCCCTTGAATTTGTGTCTTATCATCCGCATCACCTGTATGGTATTCCCAAGCTATTTTTAAAGTGCTAACATTATTTGTATCTATCTGAGTTAAACTAGAATAGTGGTTGTTAGCTTTGTTGCCTCCGTAATTGGTCCATTCAACAGCCTGCTTACAAGACAAACTGACACCAATTATTAAAATAAGAATAATCGTACTCCTAAGTCTTTGTAATGGAAGCATCGCGTTAGGTTTATACAAGAAATATAAATATAATTATCAAATTAGAGCTGCCCAGTTTTAAAATAAAAATGAAAATAGAGTAACATACTACTTCCTTTTCGTATCTAATTATTACTAGTAATCTGTTAATTGGGTTCTCGGTAGCAATTAAAGAAGTTATTTAGTTTAATTTAGCCTATAAACCGAAAGTGGTACCTTAACGATATGCCTTATTCAAAGCGACTTGCAGTTGTTGTTTTTCTTTGTTTTGTCTCTTTGTATTCAAAGGCGCAAACCGATACTGCTTTTTGGTTTGCTGCACCAGCCATAACATCTGGTCATGCAGACCGTCCTATCGTTCTAAGGATTTCAAGTTATGAATTGTCATCTATTGTTACAATTAGCGAACCTGCTAACCCCTCATTTCCAACTCTGACTTATACTTTAAACCCTTTTTCGGCCCAAACAATCGACTTAACCTATTTGATCACTCAAATTGAATCTGAGCCACATAATACAGTATTGAATTTTGGAATTAAAATAGCTGCTACAACAAATATATCTGCGTATTACGAAGTAGAGGGTAAGGTTGGAGCTGGTTATAATAATCCAGAAATATTTCCACTGAAAGGAAATATCAGTAAGGGATTAAATTTTATGATCCCGGGTCAAAAGCAGTTTGATAATCGTGTTTACGCTAGTACTAACAACCCGATTACCCCTGCACCAAATAGTGGGTTTGTAATTGTTGCTACAGAAGATAATACTTCAATTGATATCACACCAAGTAACCCGGCAGTTGGGCATCCAGCTTCACAAAAATTTAGTATCATTCTAAACAAAGGGCAGTCGTACTCAGTTATTGCAAGCAACCCAATAGGCCCCGCTCATTTGGTTGGAAGTATAGTAACTGCCAATAAGCCAATTTGTGTTACTATCTATGACGATTCGATCGGGCCACCAAATTTAAGTTATGATTTATGTGGCGATCAAATTGTTCCAGAAGAAGCTAATGGTGAAGAGTTTGTGATTGTTAAGGGAGAACTAAATGTAAATAACTCAGGCGCCGATTATTATAATATTCTTGCTACATCAAATAATACAGATATTTTTTTGAATGGGGCAACAAGTCCAATTGCTACGATACAAAGAGGTCAAGTATATTCCAATCAGCTTAACCAAACTAGTCTGTATATAAAAACAAGTAATCCAGTTTATGTAAATCAATTAACTGGAACAGGAAATGAAATGACTTTTACTGACCTGCCTAGTATTCATTGTACAGGTTCTTCAATGGTTTCGTTTGTTCGCTCCATGGCTTACAATTTTTACTTAAACCTTTTATGCAAAAAGGAATCAGTTGATAGTTTTTATCTTAATGGTGTTACTGGTATTATTAAAGGTTATATGTTTTCACCGGTTCCTGGAACTAATGGAGATTGGATGTTTGCACGTATTTCTCAATCAAACTTGTCGAACATTAATACATTAATCCCTGCGGACGGGTCAACCATAAGAATTTCTAATACGCTTGGATTATTTCATCTTGGTTTTTTAAATGGCGATTTATCTACTGGTGCAGTACTTGGTTATTTTTCAAATTATGCTCAAACTACTTTAGCACCCGTCTCTGCAGGAATAAAATGTGCGGGCAATAATATTAGCCTTTCATCTACTCTTGTTGCTGGTACAACGTATCAATGGACAGGCCCAAATAATTTCAATGCCACTACCAATAATACCACAATAGTCAATGCATCCCCTAGTAGCAGTGGATATTACAAAGTGCTAGCTAACATCATGGGCTGTGGAACTTTTACAGATAGTGTTCTAGTTAATGTGCATCCTTTGCCAACAGTAACTATGTCGGCCGGCGATTCGATTTGTTTAGGCGATTCGAAAACATTCAAAATGGATTTTACTGGAGCTGCACCTTGGACATTCAGCTATACTGATGGAACCAAAATTGATACTGTTCAACAAATTAGTAGTACACCTTACTCATTAGTGGTAAAACCAAATGTAAATACTACTTACACATTAAATCATATTACCGACTCTAATACCTGTACCGCTACTGCTTCAACAAGCACTTTAGATATTGTACGCTTGGTGAAAATAAATCCACTCCCAACTGCTGCATTTAATTTTTCCTCGGTACAATGCGAAAACAGGACCGTATTATTTACAGATAGCTCTTCTGCCAATGCAGGTTTTTTAACCCGCTGGAACTGGGATTTTGGTGATGGCACAAAAAAAGATACCACTAGTGGGGCAACATTTGGGAAGGTATTTACCAAATGGGGTAATTACTCGATCCGCTTAATGGTGGAAACCAATAATGGTTGTAAAAGCGATACTACTATTTCTAACAAACTGATCAATGCACTCCCCCATGTTGGATTTATTTTGCCAGAAGTTTGTGTAACAGATGGAACAGCAACATTTACAGATACTAGTTCTATTGCAGATGCAAGTCAGTCGCAATTCACCTGGAGCTGGAAAATATTTCCAGGAACCAACAATAACAAGCAACCCGTTTTTGTAGACCCCACTGCACAAAATGCAAAAGTGTTGGTTACAAAAGAAGACTACTATAATACGATGCTGAAGGTTACTAGTAAAGATGGATGTGTTGATTCCTTATTTCAAATGCTTACTGTAAACGGGCCAACACCAAAAGCTAGTTTTGTGATACAAAATGCAACTGGCTTATGTAGTAATGATTCTGTTAGGATCATGAACACCTCAAATGTTGCTTTTGGGAGTATTACAAGATTAGATATTGTTTGGGATGCGATCAATGCTCCAGCAGTTAAAGTTCCAGATGAAAATCCGATCGACAGTTTTATATATGCGAGAAGGTATTCTAATTTCCCATCTCCAGCTACTAAGACCTACACAGTAAAACTGATTGCCTTTTCTGGTAATGCTGCAAGTTGTCAGAATACTGCTACGCAGATTGTAACCATTAATCGTAGTCCGCAAATAATATTTACAAAGCCACGCGATATTTGTTTGGATGCTTCACCTAGAATCATTGTACCACAAGCAACATGGTTTACTGGTTTTCCTGTTGCATCCAATACTTATTCAGGTAAGGGCATTACTAATAATTCTACTGGGCTATTTGATCCTTCTATCACAGGTGCTGGAACTTTTAATATTCAATTTTTACAGGTGAGTGATAAGGGTTGTAAAGATTCGGTAACACAGCCGATCACTGTATGGCCATCACCTGTTGCAAAATGGGGTGTGAGTGCAACACTTTGCGAAAAAAATCAAATACTTTTCACAGATAGTTCTGTGGCTAATTTTAGTAATATCGCACAACGACTTTGGGTTTTTGATGATGGCACTACTGCCACTAAAAACAATGCGGATACTTTTTCGCATGTATATGCTGCTGCAAAAATTTATCAGACTAGTTTAAAAGTAATCACAGATAGTGGTTGTGTGAGCACCATTAATTTGCAGCCTTTGAATGTACATTATCTTCCAAAAGTTGATTTCAGTTTGCCTTCCATTTGTTTGCCTGATGGCAGGGGGCAATTCAATAGCAGTAGCACAATTGCTGATGCCACCGAATCCTTGTTTAGTTATCGTTGGAATTTTAACGACCCCAACGATCCAACAAGTTCAACCCTGATGAATCCGATTCATAAATACTCGGCACTCGGGCCTTATAATGTGCAACTCATTGTTCGAACCAATAATAATTGTGTTGATAGTAGTACCAAAACATTAAGTACCATTTATCCGCAACCTAAGGCTGATTTTTCTGCAACCAGTTTAGAAGTGTGTACGAAAACAAGTATTCAATTCACCGACTTGAGTGATGGGAAAACTAGTGCCATCAATAGTTGGACCTGGGACCTTGCAAATGGCGATGCATCAGCCATTCAAAATCCTTCCAAGAATTTTATTGATACTGGCAATTTTCAAATCAAATTGTTCATCACTAATGTTCAGGGTTGTGTAAGTGATACTGCCATCAAACAAGTGGTAGTGCATCCTTATCCTGTGCTGATCATGGGTAATTCTAAATTGGTCTTAGAAGGGGGAACTGTTGCATTAAGTGCGCAGTATATCTATGGAACACAATTAAGTTATTTGTGGACGCCTTCACAATTCTTAAATAGCGATACTGCTCGAGTGCCGATGTCATCCCCTATTGATGATATCACTTATAAATTATTATTAACAGGAATTGGTGGATGTTCTGTTTCAGATACTTTGTTTGTAAAAGTTTTAAAGTCGCCCATGATTCCTAATGCATTCTCTCCAAATGGAGATGGCATCAACGATACCTGGCAAATTCAGTATCTTGAATCTTATCCTGGTACAACAGTTGATATTTTCAATCGATACGGCCAAAAAGTATTTAGTTCTGTTGGTTATAATAAGCCATGGGATGGTAGATACAATGGAAAAATATTACCAGTTGGAACCTATTATTATGTAATCAATCCAAAAAATGGAAGGGCCATCATGAGTGGTTCAGTAACAATTTTATTGTAAATATTAGTGTGCTACACGTTTGATATCTGCACCCAAATTTCTCAGACGATCATCAATGAATTGATAACCCCGATCGATCTGTTCAATATTTTGAATGTTGCTTTTTCCTTCGGCACTTAATGCAGCAATGAGCAATGCTTGACCAGCTCGAATATCCGGACTACTCATAGTTATCCCACGTAATGCCTGTTTTCTACCAAGTCCAATCACCGTTGCACGATGCGGATCGCAGAGAATAATTTGTGCACCCATATCAATGAGTTTATCTACAAAGAATAATCTACTCTCAAACATTTTCTGATGTACCAACACACTGCCAATGGCTTGTGTGGCAACCACCAAAACAATACTTAACAGGTCTGGTGTAAAGCCTGGCCATGGATGATCATAGATCGTTAAAATCCCACCATCCATATAAGTTTGGATCTCGTAAGAATCTTGCGCAGGAATATAAATATCATCGCCCTTGATCTCTAATTGAATACCGAGTTGTTGAAATTTTTCTGGGATCACACCCAAGTGTTCAATACCTGCATTCTTGATAGTGAGCGCGCTTTGTGTCATTGCAGCGAGGCCAATGAAACTTCCGATCTCGATCATGTCTGGCAACATACGATGTGTTGTTCCGCTTAACTTTTCAACTCCTTCAACCACTAATAAATTGCTACTGATGCCACTGATCTTTGCACCCATCCGGTTCAGCATTTTGCATAATTGCTGAATATAAGGTTCACATGCTGCGTTATAAATTGTTGTTGTACCCTCTGCTAAAACTGCTGCCATTAAAATATTAGCAGTTCCTGTTACAGATGGTTCATCTAAACACATGAAGCAACCATGTAATCTTGGTGAGCTTAACTTAAAGCAACTATGCAGATCATCATACTCAAACTTTGCACCAAGTTTTTCAAAACCAATGATATGCGTATCTAATCTTCTTCTACCAATTTTATCACCGCCTGGTTTTGGAATATAGGCTCTGTGAAAACGAGCAAGCATCGGGCCTGCAAGCATCACACTTCCACGAAGTCTTCCTCCTTTCTTTCTAAATTCTTCTGATGCTAAAAAGTCGATATCAATAATATCCGCCTGAAATTCACAAGTGTCGCGTGAGATCCGATTTGTTTTTACGCCGATATCTTCTAATAATTCAATCAACAGGTTCACATCTAAAATATCAGGGATATTCGTGATGGTCACTTTTTCAGCAGTTAATAAAACAGCAGAAATAATTTGAAGTGCTTCGTTTTTGGCACCCTGTGGCTGAATCTCGCCATGTAATTTATTACCACCAATTACTTCGAAGGAACTCATAGTATTGAATTATTGGTTAATCATGCCCAAACAAAAAAGCATCGAAAAACGATGCTTTCTACATTTAATATTTATTGTTTAATATCTCTTTTTAAACTGGCCGCCTCTTGAATCTGGTCTGCCTCCATTATTACCGCCACTTCGCTGACCACCTTGTCCTTGTTGTGTGTTGCGATTATTATTTGGTCGGCCTCCATTATTTCCACCACTGCGCTGACCGCCTTGTGCATTCCGATTATTATTTGATCTGCCATTAAAATTCTGCTGCCAACGTCCGCCATTATTTGGTCGATAGTCATCGCGTTCAAAATTCTGATTGCGGTGCTTGATATATGGAGTGTTGCTAAATTCTAATTCGCCACCTGTGATACTATTGAGTTCACTTCTGATAGAATCATCGTGTACCAATTCTTTGTGCCAGTTACTATAAGCCAACTTCATATAATAAGCAATCGCATGAGCAAAGCCTGCTTTTTTCTCTGGATCTTCTTCTTTCAATGCCTTATCAATTACCACTTCTAGATTCTTACCCAAGTGCGCATATTTAGGATGTCGCTTCGGATAAGGAATTGGATCTGGCTTTTGCTTGTAGGTTTCTTTTTGAGGAATGGGGTACGGACTATCAACTTCCAGCTTAAAATCGCTGATGAAAAATAAGTGATCCCACAATTTATGTCTGAAGTCTTCTACGTTCTTTAAATGCGGGTTCAAAAAGCCCATCAATTCAATCACAGCCTGCGCTTGCTGCTGTCTTTTCTCACGGTCCTCGATGGTTAATAAATACTCCACCATCTTCTGAACGTGGCGGCCGTATTCTTTCATTCCTAAATAATTTCTGTCTGTATTGTATTCCATCTGATCATTCAAGTTCATATACAAATGTACAGAAAGCAAGCTATTGGCGGAATTTTTGTGTTTTTGTACTGATTTCGGCTCAAAAGGCCTGAAAATGAGGGTTTAAGGAACTATCTCGGAAACTAGCGTTCAATCATTATCTTCGCGCCATGGAATCGTTATTGCAAAAAATAGAGGAGTTCAAGCAGGAAATAGCTGCTGCAGAAGCCAATACTGCTGAACTGGTAGAAGCATTTCGTATCAAATATTTAGGCACCAAGGGTTTGGTGAAGTCTGTCATGGGCGAAATGAAATCTGTACCAAACGAACATAAGAAAGCATTCGGCCAGGTTTTGAACGATTTTAAATTGTTTGTTGAAAGCAAGTTTGAATCGCTCAAAGAAAAAGCAGTTGATACTGGTGCAAGTGCCGGACATACGATAGATCTATCCTTACCTGGTGACAATATTGCTGTTGGTACACGCCATCCTTTAAATATCGTTCGCAATCAGATCGTGTCTATTTTTCAGCGTTTAGGTTTTGCTGTTGCGGAAGGACCAGAAATCGAAGACGACTGGCACAATTTCGGTGCCATGAATTTACCTGAAGATCATCCGGCTCGTGATATGCAGGATACTTTCTACATCAATCAGAATCCAGCTTGGTTATTGCGCACGCATACTAGTAGTGTACAAGCAAGGGTGATGGAAACACAGAAACCGCCTATCAGGGTGATTTGTCCGGGTAGAGTTTACAGGAACGAAACCATTTCAGCGCGTGCACACTGCTTCTTTCATCAGGTTGAAGGATTGTATATTGATGAGAACGTAAGCTTCGCAGATCTGAAACAAACTTTGTACTTCTTTGTGCAAGAGATGTTTGGAAAAGATGTGAAAGTGCGTTTCCGCCCGAGTTATTTCCCTTTCACAGAGCCAAGTGCAGAGATGGATATCAGTTGTTTGATCTGCGGTGGAGATGGTTGTAATATTTGTAAACACACAGGATGGGTAGAGATCTTAGGCAGTGGAATGGTACATCCGAAAGTGTTGGAAAACTTTGGAATTGATTCTAATAAATATACTGGCTTTGCATTCGGAATGGGTGTTGAGCGTATCACACAATTGAAATATCAGGTGAACGATTTAAGGTTGTATTCTCAGAATGATGTGCGATTCTTGAAGCAGTTTACAGGGGTGGTATAAAAATTCAAAAGGCAAAATTCAAAAGGCAAAAGCAGGAAGAGTGGAGTTAAAATTTCTCTTTTTTGATTTTTTACTTTTGAATTTTGACTTTAATTCTCCTATCTTAACCGCTTTATACTTTCAATAAAGCCCCCTTTTGCTCATGCTTGCCATCATCCTTTTCTTTTTAGGTCATTGGTTTTTATCGTTGTTTTTTCATTCGTTTTTTTTGCACCGTTATGCATCACATAAAATGTATGAGATCAGTAAAAACTGGGAAAGGGTATTTTATGTGAGTACCTGGTTGGTGCAAGGCTCTTCTTACCTTGTACCCCGCGCCTATGGCGTGATGCATCGGATGCACCATGTATATAGCGACACTGAAAAGGATCCACACTCACCGCATTTTTTTAAAGATGTGTATCAGATGATGAAGCATACGATCCTTATTTTTCGCGGATTTTTAACTGGCAAGAATTTACCGGAGGAGCAGTTTACAAAAGACTATCTACCGGTATGGGATAAGCTAGACAAATTCGGACATCATATCATTACCCGCATTGCATTTGGTGCTTTATACACTGCATTCTATATTCATTTTGCACCCAATGCATGGTGGTATTTATTATTGCCAGTTCATTTTTTAATGGGACCAATACAAGGAGCCGTAGTGAATTGGTGTGGTCATAAATATGGTTATAGTAACTATGACAATGGGGATCATTCTAAAAATTCAACACCCTGGGGAATTGTATTAATGGGCGAATTGTTTCAGAATAATCACCACTACGCAAAAGACGATGCCAATTTTGCCAAGAAATGGTTTGAATTTGATCTGACCTTTTTTGTGATGCGTGGCATGGATGCAGTGGGGATTATTAAATTAAATAAAGCTCTGCACGCAATTGAATAACATACTTATTTTTTTGCAACAATTTTCAGAATAAATTCAATCTCATCTGAAACGGTTTGATCTGCTATTTGATCATAAAACTTTTGGGATCTATAAGTGATACCCCAAACTGTTCTATCAATGGTCAGCATGGCAGTTGTATTTATAATACCATTCTGAATAGTTATGGTTGCTGGAAAACTAACTGGGTGTGTAACAGCTTTAATGGTCAGGTCACCTGTAATATTGAAAGTATTAGCACTTACAGAATCAACATTGGTTATGACAATATTAGCAGTTGGGAATTTTTTGACATCAAAATAATCTGCAGATTTTAAGTGTTGAATGGGTGTGTTTTTATCTTTTTTGTCTCCATATTCCATTGAATTCATGTCTATTTCAACTTCACCACCAACCAACCGACTATTTTCTACCCACAATTCCCCTTTTGAGATAGATATAGTTCCAACATGTTTGTCCTCAAAAGATAGTTTCATGGAACCTTTCCAGGTAACAAGGCTTTCCTTATTATCAATCCTATAAATCTGATCCTCTTGACGTTGAAAGTCAGTAAGTGTCTTTCCATCCCAACGGTAAACGCCTTTCCCAGATCCGAACCAAATGCTACCATCATTTGCTTCCAGTATCATGCAAAGCATATTGTTGATTGACGCTATTTCTGTTATTGTGGGCTTTTCATTGTACAAGGAATTTTGATCATATCGTAACAATTTCCAAGCGCCAACCCCAACTGGATTTGCTGCACCGGTAGTCCATATATTTCCATTTTTATCTTCGATTATATTATAAGCGCCCATCTGCGATACCTTAGTATAAGTACTGCCGTCATAACGCCAAAGACCAGGAGCACCTTCAAGGTAGATGGTACTGCCTTTTTTCTCTTTAATGATAGCCCCTCCGAACCAAATATTGCCTTTTTTATCCTCTACAATTGACCATACATTGTAAAAAGGTTTGCCCTCTTTGTTTTTGAAAACGGTAAATGTTTTTCCATCAAAATAACAGGCATCGCTCCTTGTGCCTATCCATAATTTACCGGTTTTGTCTTCCATAAAAGTATTAACACCGTCATTGGGAAGCCCATCTTTGGTGGTGAAATGCTTAAATGTTTTCCCATTGTATTTGGTTGCTCCATCTCCTATGCTGAACCAAATATTACCGGTTCTATCTTCATATAAATGCAGCGCCATATTACTGGCAAGTCCCTGCCGGGTTGTATAATGCAAAAAGGATGTTCCATTGTAACAATAGATGCCTGAATCCTTGGTACCAATCCAAAGATTTCCTTTCCTATCTTCCAGCACATCCCAGAAGCTTGGTGAGCTGATGGCAGTTGTGATATTGGTAAACAATTTTCCATCGTATCGCCACACGCCTGTGTAAGATGCAATCAATATATCTCCGTTTTTTGCTTGCTTAACACTGCGCACCATTCGGTTAGGCCCGAATGCACTGACTAAGTTTTTTATTGTAGGGTTGATTATTTCGGGCTGTTCGGTAGCTGGTTTTTGCTTACAGGAACTGTACAAAACAGAAATTAACATCAGCACAATTAGGTATTTGAATTTCATCATTTATCTTTTTAATCTTTTCAAAATTAACTGGGCTAAAGTAGGCTACTACCTTTCATCAAAGGGAATTTGTATTGTAAATAAAAGTGTAACCTTTGTAAATATTTAGTAAACAATATGTCTGAACGTCCAACTTTGCACTTTAAAAAAGGTAGCTACCTATATGGTTCCTTTGTTCTTCTATTAATCTCTGTAATCTGTTTGGCGTTTAATTCATCGGGCATTGACGATTTTGAAATAGCCAGAAGGGAAATTTTGATTCGAAAGATTGGACATGAATTGCTTTTACGATCGGGCGACAGTGTTTCAAGAGTGTTGCCTTTACATAAAATATCAGACAATGAATACCAAATCAGTTTTGAGGGTGCGTTTGGTTTTATACCAGACTCTCTGGTAAATACTACCCAGCGGTTATTGGGCAAGGACTCGGAAGTGCCTGATTATGTTGTCAACGTTTTGAACTGTGGCAATGCTAATGTAGCTTATGGATATGCTATATCTAACAATCAAAAGGATGATATTATAACCTGCAAAGGAAGAAAGCTTCCTTCTGCTTGTTATATCATCAATATAAAATTTAAAGCTGAAAGATTGATCACTGCAAAAAATGGATATCTTCTGGGTAGTCTGCCAATTTTAGCCTTTGTTGGATTTATGTTTTTTAGATCTGTTAAGCCTAGAAAGGATTTAGTGGAATTGTCAGATAATCAGGAGAATGATTTGTTTAATTTGGGTTCTGTGTTGTTTGATGCTAAGAACCGGAAGTTGATGCTTAACGATACTTCTATTGACCTGACGGGTACTGAAACCAGGGTGTTGCGCATTTTTGCTTTATCTCCTAATATGGCTATTGAGCGTAGTAGTATACAAAAAGAGATTTGGGAAGATGAGGGTGTTATAGTAGGCCGCAGTCTCGATATGTTCATATCTAAACTTAGAAAAAAACTGGAATTAGATTCGAATATCAAAATTGTTGTGATACGGGGAATAGGATATAAACTTGAAATCAACTCTTAAATAGTTAAAAAATCAAAAGTAAAAATTCAAAAGGCAAAAGCATTAACTTAAAAGGTTTTACTAAAAGAAAGATTTGAAATATTTTCATACTAGCATTGTTTAAATTTGTAGAGAAGCATCTGAAATTCTTTTGAATTTTGACTTTTGAATTTTGACTTTTTTATGGTCCACACTACAAGAGGAATAGTTTTGCGTACAGTAAAATATGGCGATACCAGTATCATTACTACTGTGTATACTGCTTTATTTGGAGTACAGAGTTATATCGTAAAGGGTGTACGTAAAAGCAGTAAAACATCGGCAGGCAAAGCCAGTTATTTTCAACCCGCTGCATTATTAGAAATGGAAGTGCATCAAAACAATATGAAGCACTTACAATTTATTCGCGAGTATCAGTGGAGCTATTTGTACGAAAGGGTTTTATTTGATGTGGTAAGAAATACGGTAGCATCTTACATCGTAGAGTTACTGCAACATGCACTGAAAGAACCCGAAGCAAATCCAGAGTTATTTTATTTAACAGAAGATGCTTTGAAAGCTTTAGACAAAGGTTCAGATGCATTTACAGCAAATCTACCATTATACTTCACCCTGCAGTTGGCAAGCGAATTAGGATTTCAATTATTGGGCGAGTATAGTGATGCAACAGCTTTTTTTGATTTACAAGAAGGTATGTTCATCAAAGATGCACCAGCACATCCTTATTATATTGAGGGCGAGTTGGCAAGAATCACTTCTCAAATTTTACACTGCAAAGAATTATCAGATCTTGATCATTTATCCTTGAATAGAAATATTCGCAGATCACTATTAGCAGCTTATCAAAGTTTTATGTCGCTGCATATTCAAGACTTTGGAGAGATCAAAAGTTTGGCGATTATTCAGGAAGTACTAGGATAAATTAAAGTAGTCGTTTCGTTTTGCTGCTATTTGTCAGCACACAATTTTCGATCTGATCGATTAATACCACACCAGGGGTTTTTCCTTTTTCAAAACTTCCCAAATGCTCGAAACCCAATGCTTCTGCGCCATTTAGGGTAGCCCATTGCAGTTGTTCTTGAAGTGGGATACTTGTAAAATTACTACTGATCGTTTTAAGTTCTTCCAGGATATCTAATTGATGATTACTGGCTAAACTATCTGTACCCACAGTGATCAAGCAATCATTATTTCTAATCAAATCTATCGGTGGCAATGCTTTGCTGATATATTGATTGGCATTGATGCAGAGGCAATAATAAAATTGATTCTGTTGTTGCACTGATAACGATTTGATAAAATCAAGATCTGCTTGTTTCGAA
>CAIYAG010000179.1 GCA_903924075.1 uncultured Bacteroidota bacterium
ATCAACAAACTTACTTTCTTAATTCAGTCTGATAAAGGTTCTTACAAAGAGATCTTTGATGTAGCTTTTAGCACAAACACTGTTTCTGAAGTAAGCGTTACTAAAAAATAATTACTGATTAAATAATACTGCATTGAATTATCAATGCAGTATTATTTAATCAGTAATTATTTTTTAGTAACGCTTACTTCAGAAACAGTGTTTGTGCTAAAAGCCACATCAAAGATCTCTTTGTAAGAACCTTTATCAGACTGAATTAAGAAAGTAAGTTTGTTGATATCCATACTTGTTGGGAAAACGAATTTTTTGTCAAACGCTTTCTCAGTGTATTTATCAGAGAAAATAACTTCACCTACTTCATCAAGAACGTAAACTTTAAAAGATTTTCCTGATTCGTTGTTGAATTTTACGTTGAAGAACAAATTTTCTTTCTCTGTTCCTACGTATTTAACTTCAATTTTCTTTGTTGGATCAATAGCTGAAACCTTAGTGGTAGCAGTTGTTGCATTAGCAGAAAGAAAGAACATTGCAGCAAGGATATTGCCTAAGAAAAATCTTTTTGCGATTGTGTTGATTGATTGCTTTTTCATGTTTTTTTAATTTTTAAGATTAAATAAATTAATAACGAACTTCTTGATGGCACAAGCAACCTGTAAAACAGATCTATTTTCTTCTCAGATGGTGTAGCAAAACGCAGATAAAATGATCAACGTTCATCCAGTATGTTTGACGTTTGTCTTGGATGGTCGATTCAATGGTTAATACAATTTATAAAAAAAGGTAACCCCATTTTTTTGAGATTACCCTACTAATTTAGTTATTTCCCTTGTAATAAACTGAAAATCAGTCGATTACAACTTTGTTAAGCTTGTGGTTTATTTAGAGTGTCCCACAATAGATCTTTTAATTCTGTTAAACCTTTGTTAGTTAATGAAGAAATAAATACCAATGGAATAGTAGCAGGGAGTTCTTTTTTGATTGCTTCTTTCAGTTCTTCATCCAGCATATCAGACTTACTAATTGCGATCACAAAATCTTTTTGTAATAATTCCGGATTGTATTCTTCTAATTCGTTTCGTAATATTTCGAATTCTTTTTTGTGATCATCACTATCTGCAGGGATTAAAAATAGCAGGGCAGAATTTCTTTCGATATGTCTTAAAAAACGATGTCCTAAACCTTTTCCCTCTGCAGCACCTTCAATGATCCCTGGTAAATCTGCAATACAAAAAGATTTGTTATCACGATAAGATACCATTCCTAATTGCGGCGTAAGCGTTGTAAAAGCATAGTTAGCAATTTTTGGTTTTGCTGCAGTGATCACAGAAAGTAAAGTAGATTTTCCTGCATTGGGAAATCCTACCAAACCCACGTCTGCCAATACTTTCAGCTCTAATACTTTCCAACCTTCACTTCCTGGTTCACCTGGTTGTGAATGTTCTGGCGCTTGGTTGGTGGGTGTTGCAAAATTGCTATTACCTAATCCACCGCGGCCACCTTTCATTAAAATTATTTCCTGGCCATCTTCTAAGATCTCTGCATCTATCTTTCCGGTTTCTTCATCTCTTGCAATGGTACCTAGTGGCACTTCAATGATGATATCTTTTCCATCCTTTCCTGTACAATTATTCTTACTCCCCATTTCGCCATCTTCTGCAAGCACATTTTTAAAATAGCGCAAATGCAGCAGTGTCCATAAATTGCTATTACCTCTTAAAATAATATGTGCACCACGTCCACCATCACCACCATCGGGGCCACCCATGGCAGTAAGTTTATTGCGCATAAAATGTCGAGATCCTGCGCCACCGTGACCAGAATGGCAAAATATGCGGATGAGGTCAATAAAATTACTTCTTTCAGACACGCTTATAAATTCATTAATGTGTAATTGCAGATTGCAACGGGCAAAGTTACGTTAAATAATTTTCTTGCTAATTCTATAGCGATGCTACAATTGATCTGCATCCATTATTCTCCTTTAAATATGGGTAATCTTTTTTCTAAAAAGGCTTTTGCACCTTCATTAAAATCATAGGTAGCAGCAGCTTTCTGTTGAAAATTGTCTTCAAGTTCTAATTGATCTTCTAAAGAATTCAAATAACTATGATTCAATGCGTGTTTAATATAAGCCAGTGCCTTTGTTGGCATGTTTGCCAATGTATTTGCAAGGCTGGTAGATTCTCCAATAAAATTTTCGTTGTCGAACACTTTATAGATCATTCCCATCTGATAAGCTTCTTGCGCACTTACCTTATCACCAAGCATCATCAATGCAGAAGCTCTTTGAAAACCAATTAATCTTGGCAGCGTAAACGTACCGCCACTATCGGGGATCAAACCAATTTTTGAAAAAGCTTGAATAAAACTGGCACTACTATTTGCCACCACAATATCACAAGCCAGAGCAATATTCGCTCCAGCTCCAGCGGCAACTCCATTCACAGCTGCAATAACGGGTTTAGGAAGATTTCTAATTTTTTTTACGATGGGATTGTAGTGCTCACTCAATATTTTTTCCATACCAGGGCCGTTTGGATCAACTACTTCTGCTAGATCCTGACCTGCTGAAAACCCTTTGCCAGAGCCAGTTATATAGATGCATCGGATCTCTTTTACAGAGGCGGCTTCATCCAGATAATTTTGAAGCAACAAAGCCATCTCTCTATTAAATGCGTTGAGCTTATCTGGCCTATTGAGCGTAATAAATGCAATATTATTTTCGATATGTAATAAAATGGAAGACATAATTTAGAATTGAAGAGTGAAACTGATAATCAATATTTTAATGACATTTAAAATAGTCGAATGGTTCTAAACAATTGTTGCATTGAAATAATGCTTTACAGGCAGTACTGCCAAATGCAGAAATGATTTTTGTTTTGTCTGATCCACATTGCGGACAAATCACTGTAAGCTCTTCTATTGCTGTTTGGTTGCAACTTTTGCCAATCGGAGCGGCTATTCCGTATTTTTTTAATTTTTCTTTTCCAGATGCCGACATCCAATCGGTGGTCCAGGCAGGAAACAAAACCTGTTCTATGCTTATATTTTTATAACCAGCTTCCAACAATGCATTTTTTATATCTGCATTGATCATATCAACTGCCGGACAGGCAGAATAAGTGGGTGTAACTGCAACACAAACCTCTGATCCAGTTAAGTTATTGGAAGGCTTAGTTATTTTTATTGATCGAACGATACCCAGATCTATAATAGAAAGAACAGGTATTTCTGGATCTTTGACCATCTCGAGTATTTGCCAGATTTCGGCTTCCTGTTTTTGCATCTTGTAGTTTTTTAAATCACCATTCCACATTCGGATATGCCCTTTGTAAGAACTGCATTTCAGAAAGGATATATCCTAAATGTTCTGTATGCTTTCCTATTTTACCACCCTTGTGCATCCATATATCTTGAGGGATCGTTAATCCTGCTTCTTCAAAAACCGCAGTAATTTTTTCCTCACAATTCTTTTGAATTGCAATAATACTTTCTCCAAGAATATTCAATTCATAATCAACATAATCTGTCCATTCTTTTGTATACGACCAGAGAATCGCAATGGCATCCTGCATTCTTTTTTTACTTTCTTGTGTGCCATCACCTAAACGCAATACCCAATCTGAACTCCAACGTAAGTGATAGCTTAATTCTTTTAAAGACTTAGCAGCAATACCTGCTAACTTTTCATTTTCGTGCTGCGCTAATGCTTGATACAAATAGTATTGATAAACTGATACAATAAATTGTTTCAAAATCGTTTGGGCCCAATCGCCATTTGGTAATTCAGCTAATAAACAATTTTTAAAATCCCAACTATCGCGCAGATACGCCAAACTATCTTCTGTAATAATTTCACCATTTAAATCAGAAATTAAACTTGCAGCATATTGATAAAAATTTCTTGCTTGTCCAACTTGATCTAGTGCAATATTGGTAAGTGCAATATCCTGCTCTAATGCAGGGCCATGTCCGCACCATTCACTATTTCTATGGCCGATGATCAACGCATTGTCGGCCAAGTGAAGGAGGTATTTGATTAATGGGTTTTCTATTTCATTTGTTGTCATGTTCGTGCCATCAATTTTACTGAATCATTACATGTGTTTCAATTCATCTGGAAGATCATAAAAACTTGGGTGGCGATAGATCTTGTCGTTTGCTGGTTCAAATAATGCTGCAGTTTCGTCCGGACTACTTGCATGAATATTTTTGCTTTCAACAATCCAAATGCTAACACCCTCACCCCTTCTGGTATAAACATCTCTTGCGTTTTCAAGTGCCATTACGGCATCGGCTGCGTGCAAACTACCTACATGTTTATGATCCAACCCTTGTTTGCTTCTGATAAAAACTTCCCAAAGGGGCCATTCGTTTGTGGAAGCATTACCTGAACTGCTTTCTGAAGCAGTATTTTTTTCTTCACCATAATCGCCATAGAACATTTTTCTAATGAAGGTTTGCATAAACGCTATTTGAATTGTTCAATTGATTGTTTGATTTTTTGACAGCATAGGCAGTAGCAGCATCTCTAACCCAGGCACCATCATCCCAAGCCTTTTTTCTTGTATCCAATCTTTCTTTGTTGCATGGTCCGTTCCCCTTCAGCACTTGCCAGAATTCTTCCCAGTTTATTTTACCGTAATCGTAATGTTTTTTTTCTTCATTCCATTTCAGATCTGGGTCTGGTAATTTCATACTAAGTATTTTGATCTGTTCTGCAATCATATCAACGAATTTTTGCCTCAGTTCATCATTTGAAAATCGTTTTATTTTCCATTGCATGCTTTGGATGGTGTTGTGACTTTCGTCGTCGGGCGGACCAAACATCATCAAACAGGGCCACCACCAACGATTGATGGCGTCTTGGCACATTCTTTTTTGTTCATCTGTTCCCTTGCTTAAAACCCATAAGCTTTCAAAACCCTGGCGTTGATGAAAACTTTCTTCTTTACAAACACGAACCATGGCTCTTGCATAAGGTCCAAAACTTGTTCTACAAAGTGGCACTTGATTCATAATGGCAGCACCATCTACAAGCCAGCCAATAGCACCCATATCTGCCCAAGTAAGGGTTGGATAATTAAATATGGAACTGTATTTGGCATTTCCTGCATGTAATTGATGATACATTTCATCTCTTGAAATGCCCAGTGTTTCTGCAGCTGAATAAAGGTATAAACCATGACCTGCTTCATCCTGAATCTTTGCTAAAAGGATTGCTTTTCTACGAAGGCTAGGAGCCCTGGTGATCCAGTTACCTTCTGGTAGCATGCCAACTACTTCACTATGTGCGTGTTGACTAATCTGGCGAATCAGCGTTTGACGATATTTTTCAGGCATCCAGTCTTTTGGTTCGATCTTGATTTCCTGATCAATCTTCTGCTGAAACTGTTCTTCTAAGCTTGTTTCCATATGCAAAGCGTGTCAGTAAAATTAAAGAAAGAAAACGACTATGCTAACATTTGTTAGCGATATTAAATGACCTATTTGACAAGAATGTTATACCTCCTTTTAAAGGTATTTTGTAATTTGCCGAATGAAAAAAATATTGGTGAGTAGACCAGCGCTTTTGTTTTTTCTTTTCGCAATAAGTTTCACTGCATGTATTCATAGAAACCCTTTTAGAAATGATATCAAGGCCTTCTTAGAGCATGATAAAGTTTCAGCTCCTGCAAAAAATGGTATTTTATTTATAGGTAGTTCCAGTTTTACTTTATGGACTAGCCTGCAAACAGACTTCCCCGGCTTCCCAATCATCAATCGTGGTTTTGGGGGTTCTACTATTCCCGATTTGATCTATTATGTAAATGATATAGTAATCCCTTATCAGCCAAAGCAACTATTTATTTATGCTGGAGAGAATGATCTATCAACACCAGAAAATGCCAGCGCAACTGAAGTGTTTGAGAGATATAAAAAACTATATCAAATCATCCGAGCAGGTTTGCCAAATACGGAAGTTGTTTTTATTTCAATCAAGCCCTGTCCAAGCAGGTGGAATTTAGAACCTGTTGTTGTTGACGCTAATCAAAAAATTGAAGCCTATATTAAAACACAGCCAAAGTCAAGTTATTTAGATGTACATCATGCCATGTTACTCAATGATACTACAGTAAACGCTGATCTATTTCAGGCAGATAAATTGCACATGAACGAGAAGGGCTATGATATTTGGAGAAAATTAATTCAGCCTCATTTGATGTATTAAATATCAAAATCAACTACAATCTTTTCAGATCTTGGATGCGCCTGGCAAGTAAGAATATAACCTTGATCTATTTCATCTGGTTCAAGACCATATACTCTGTCCATCTCTACTTCTCCCTCCACTAGTTTTGCTTTACAAGTACAACAAACACCTTTTTTACACGCAAATGGAAGGTCTGCACCTGTAGCCATTGCGGCATTGAGAATGCTGTTGCCATGATAGGGAAGCATAAAGTCGAAGGAACGTCCATCCTGCTTTACGGTTATTTTGCTATTAGCTTCTGCATCTTTAGCGTTAGCAATCGTCGTTTTGATGTTCTGACCACTAGTATTGCTATTGAATAACTCGAAATGAATTTTTGAATCTTTGATGCCGATAGATGTAAGATAAGATTTCACCGAAAAGATCATTTCTTCAGGACCGCACAAAAAGTATGCATTGATTTTTTTCGGGTTGATCGTACTATTCAATATTTTTTCGCACTTATGTTCATCGATCCTTCCAAAATGGATCTCACTATCTGTCTTTTCTCTGGAAAGAATATAAATGATCCTAAATCGATCAAGGTATTTATTCTTCAATGCTTCCAACGCTTCTTTGAACAGGATGGAATACCTATTTCTATTGCCATATACAAGTGTAAAGCTACTCTTGCTTTCTGTTTGTAAAGTTGTTTTAATAATAGAAAGAATCGGAGTGATTCCGCTACCAGCAGCAAAGGCAACATAATTATTTTCATTTTCGGAAGAGAGCTCAGTAAAGAATTTACCGGTTGGTGGCATCAATTCTAATTCCTCACCCTTTTGCAGAAAATCATTTGCATAACTAGAAAAAATTCCGTTCGGAATTTTCTTCACCGCGATTCTTAATTCATGATCAAGCGGACTACTGCAAATAGAATAATTCCTACGAATAGATGCTCCGTTAAGATCTTTTTTGATGGTGATGTATTGCCCCTGTTTGAAACTAAATAACTGTTCTAGGGATGCAGGAATATCAAATAGAATAGAAACACAGTCGGCCGTTTCTTTGCGAATTTCTTTAACCCTGAGTTTATGGAAGTGCAAGGACATGCGTCTGAATTAACGATTCACTAATCCACCAACTAAAATACTGATCATATTCTCTTCTAGTTCTTCTGCATTGATTTTTTGAGTAGAACGATGCCAGCTTTCAATGCCACTGATCGCGTGTAACATAATTAGAACAGCGGTTGGTGCATCAATTTTTTTGATCTCATGATTGTTGATCCCGGTTTCAATGATCGCTGCAAAACGTTTGCGATAGATTCTGCGTTGGTTTTGAAAGTTGGATAAGTATGGATCAGACAAATGTTTCCATTCGCGATCGCTCACATACACTTCTTCGTAGTGGCGAATCATTTCATTGATATGGAACCGAAGTAATTTTTCGATCTTGTTTACCGAACTAGTATTTTCTGCCTCAACTTCATCGATCTTATGTAGAAATCGATTTGCAACACTGAAACATAATTCGTGTAGAATTTCAGTTTTCGATTTAATATGGTTGTATAAACTGGCAGCTTCTACGCCAACGGCTTCTGCTAGGTCGCGCATGCTGGCTGCTTTAAATCCTTTTTCTCTGAATAGTGTTGCTGCTTTAGAAACAATGACTTCTTTACGTGTAAGATTGTTTTCAGTTTTAATTCTAGCCATGCAGTAAAGATAATATACTAACGAATGTTAGCGGCAATTTGGTCAAAAAAAAGTTTTTCTGTTAGTTTTCGCTTTGCAAAAGTCTGTGTAGATCATCAATTTTTGCTTCTTTTATAAAAGAAAATAGCTATCTGAAAAGGCTTTTAGACTTAAATCAACTAGTTTCGCAACCCGATAACAAACCTTATATTATGTCTTTAGTAGTAGTTGGATCGATGGCATTTGATGCTATTGAAACCCCTTTTGGGAAAAGTGATAAAATTATTGGTGGTGCAGGTACCTATATTGCCTGGTGTGCCTCAAACTATACCCCAGTTAAGCAAATCTCAGTAGTTGGTGGCGATTTCCCGGAAGAGGAATTAACAGCACTTACAGAAAGAAAAGTGGCACTAGAAGGTGTACAAATCAAAAAAGACGAAAAGACATTTTTCTGGAGCGGTCGTTATCATATGGATATGAATACCCGTGATACACTCGATACGCAATTGAATGTATTAGCAAATTTTCAACCTGTTGTTCCGGAAAGTTATCAGGATTGTGAGTTTTTGATGCTGGGTAACCTGGCACCAGAAGTTCAGCGCTCTGTAATTGAGCAGTTGAAAACCAGACCTAAGTTGATCATCATGGATACCATGAATTTCTGGATGGAGATCGCCATGGAAGAATTGAAGAAAACGATTGCATTGGTAGATGTATTGATGGTGAACGATAGTGAAGCCCGTCAGTTGAGTGGAGATTTTTCTTTAGTGAAAGCTGCAAAGACCATTATGAAACTGGGACCAAAATAATTGATCATCAAGAAAGGAGAGCATGGTGCTTTACTTTTCCATGGTGAAAAAGTATTCTTTGCTCCGGCATTACCATTAGAAGAAGTATTCGACCCAACTGGTGCTGGTGATACATTTGCTGGTGGCTTTATTGGACATATTGCTAAGACCAAAGACATTTCTTTCGAAAACATGAAAACCGCGATCATTGTGGGTTCTGCGATGGCTTCGTTCTGTGTGGAGAAATTTGGTACACAGCGTTTAAGAGAAATAAATAAAAAAGATATTGATGCTAGGATTGCTGAATTTGTTCAGTTGGTGAACTTTGATATTGAACTAGTTTAATGGGATCTGAAAATAATTTTGGCATTTTTAAGCATTCACAATATTTTCGCAACGCAATGAATACAATGAAACATACAAAACGTAATAAGAAACCTCTCTAAAGGGAAGGTGTCTCAACGTTGTGTATGATTAATATACTTAGAGGCCTTCCCAAATTGGGGAGGCCTTTTAATTTTCAATCAAATAAACAATTAAAAATGAAAGTAGCCGTAGTAGGTGCCACCGGCTTAGTAGGCACTAAAATGTTGCAGGTTTTAGCAGAACGTAATTTTCCGGTAACAGAAATTGTTCCCGTAGCTTCCGAAAGATCAGTGGGTAAAGAAGTGATCTTTAAGGGTAAGAGCTATAAGGTAGTGAGCATGGACGACGGGATTGCAGCCAAACCTGCTGTGGCTATCTTTTCTGCTGGTGGGGGAACTTCTCTTGAATGGGCTCCAAAATTTGCAGCAGCTGGTATTAGAGTGATTGATAACTCTTCTGCATGGAGAATGGATCCTACCAAAAAATTAGTGGTTCCAGAAGTGAATGCTAGTGTATTAACTGCAGAAGACTTTATCATCGCAAATCCTAATTGTTCCACTATTCAGATGGTTGTTGCTTTGCAGCCCTTGCATAGCAAATACAAGATCAAAAGAATTGTAGTGAGCACTTATCAAAGTGTAACTGGTACAGGTAAGAAAGCAGTGGATCAATTATTCAACGAAAGAAAAGGCATTCAAGGTGAGATGGCGTACAAATACCAGATCGACCTGAACGTGATTCCACAGATCGATGTGTTTTTAGATAATGGTTACACCAAAGAAGAAATGAAAATGGTGAAAGAAACCAATAAGATTATGCAGGATGATAGCATTCGTGTAACAGCTACAACTGTTCGTATTCCTGTGGTTGGCGGACATAGCGAAAGCGTGAATGTGGAGTTTGAAAACGAATTCGATCTGAAGGAAGTAAAGACCTTATTAGCTAATGCTCCAGGAATTATTTTACAACAGGATGATGCTAACCAGTTATATCCAATGCCTTTATGGGCTCATGAAAAGGATGAAGTGTTTGTAGGCCGGCTTCGTAGAGATGAGACACAAGATAAAACCTTGAATATGTGGATCGTGAGCGATAACCTAAGAAAAGGTGCAGCTACCAACGCTATTCAAATCGCAGAATACATGATCTCAAAAGGTTTATTATAATAGTTTTGTTTGAGTTTTTTCAATGCCTCCCAACACGGGGGGCATTGTTTTGTTTCAATCAATAAATGCAGTGTAACTTTAAGCAAGAATTGATTGTATGAAATTGCTCTCTTCTAAACAGTTTCAAGCATGGGATGCCTACACTATTAGACACGAGCCCATCAGTTCGATTGAATTGATGGAACGCGCAGCATTGCTTTGCATTGAAACTATTACAAAAGAATTTTCTATTGAGCAACCGATCAAAGTCTTCTGTGCAAAAGGAAATAATGGTGGAGATGGATTAGCTATAGCAAGATTATTAATTGGAAGAGGATATGATGTAACAGTTTATATTTTAGAACAAGGTAAAATTGGTAGTAACGATTTTCAATCCAATTTACATCGGCTGCACTCATTTACCACCGAGATCCATTTTATTCAGCTGCCCGAAACATTCCCCATCATCCAAGAGTCTGACCTATTAATTGATGCATTATATGGTACAGGATTAAACGCAGCGTTGCAAGATTTGCCTAAGGCCCTTGTAGAATTCATGAATTTATCTGCTGCGCAAATTATTGCGATTGATATTCCCTCAGGATTATTTGTTGATCAATCTTCAAAGGGCAACACTATTATAAAAGCCCATACCACGCTCAGTTTTCAAGCATTGAAACTTTGTTTTCTAGCTGCAGAAAATGCGGAATATTTTGGAAAAGTTGTGCTCTTGAATATTCAATTACATCCCGATTTTTTGAATACAATAGAAACCAATTATACTTTATTAGAGAAAGGAGAAGTAAAACAGCTTGTAAAAACAAGAAGTGATTTTTCACATAAAGGAACATTTGGTCATGCATTATTAATGGCAGGAAATGTTGGAAAAATGGGCGCTGCAATTCTTTCTGCTAGAGCTGCCATGCGTTCAGGATTGGGGATGCTTACCGTATCCATTCCTGCAAATACAGATATAGAAATCCATGCAGCAATCCCTGAAGCAATGGTATTGAACAGGGAAGAATCATTGATTGATTTTGAAAAATTTTCTACGATTGGCATTGGTCCAGGACTAGGTATAGATCAGGTTTCAGAAATTGTTTTGGAAAATGTAATAGCGCATTTTAAAAAACCCATTTTGTTGGATGCAGATGCGATCACAATTCTTTCAAAGCATCCTGAATGGCTTTCTACATTAAGTGCTGACTCAATACTTACACCACACCCAAAAGAATTTGATCGTTTATTTGGCGAATCTAAAAATGAATTTGAAAGATGGGATAAAGCGGTTCAAATATCTAAACAATACCAACTGATTATTTTGGTAAAAGGTCATCATACTTTAATAGCCGCAAAAGGAAAGGCATGGTTCAATAGCACGGGCAATGTGGGCCTCGCGAAAGCGGGATCTGGCGATAGTTTGAGCGGGATCATCACTGCATTACTTGCGCAAGGATATGCATCTACTGTTGCTGCAATTCTTGGTGTATTCCTGCACGGGTTGGCCGCTGATTTGGCTTTAGCAAATCAATCCACTGAATCACTACTTGCTTCTGATACTATTGAATGTATTGGAAAAGCATTTAAAGATCTAGCTGAATTTGAAAATGGATGATGCACTTATTCTGATAAAGCATGATTCAAAAAAACGATCAAAGGATAAAGTGCTTCAAATGCAGTGCTAATCGTTTTCACCAAATCTTTTTCTGTTAAAACCTTGTCGGAGATTGGTTGTAATGCAATCCAGCTTTTTAATTTGATATAGTCAATTGCAGGATTATCTTTTTCATAACCCTTGGGTTCTCTTACTAATGACATGCCTTCTGATCTATCAAGATCGCCATACGATTCTATAAATTTTTTGTTTTTGAGAATTTTGGAAAATGCTTCCCAATTATAGTCTATTTCTTGACGTATTTTCTTCAGCTTATCTGGTTCAGCCATATACAAGCCACCACCAACAAAACTTTTTCCACCGGGTTCTAAATGAAAATAATAACCAGCCATTTGTATCTTCTTTCCTCCCGCAGTAATGCTAGCCCCCATATTGGTTTTATAGGGTTCTTTGTTTTTGCTGAAACGCACGTCACGATTGATCCTGAATACACAATCTTTAGCAATAAGATTTGCAATGCTCGGATCTTTTTTAGCAAATGTTTTGATCACTGCATCTATTAAAGCAGCAAAATCTGCTTTAGCAATTTCATACTGTTTTCTATTTACATCAAACCATTCCTTACTATTATTCTTCTTAAGTGTTTGTAAGAATTTTAATGTTGTTGACTGTAACATGTTAGGATTGATTTTGTTGAATTAATTGTAAGAATTCATCTTCTGAAATGATATGAATGGTATTGATCTTTTTTGCTTTTTCTAGTTTGCTACCCGCATCTTCTCCAACAATTAAATAGTTTAGTTTACTGCTCACACCACTCATTATTTTACCACCATTCTTTTCCACCATCTCTTCTGCTTCTGATCTTTTTAGTTTGTTGAGTGTGCCGGTAAAGAGGAATGTTTGTCCGCCGAGACTATCCACACCAGCAGATTCTTTTTTGATGTTTTTAAATTGGAGTCCCTCCTTTTCTAATTGATGCAGCATTTCAATATTCTGATGGTTCTGAAAGAAATGAAGGATACTTTTTGCAACTTTTACACCCACATCTTCCAGTTCCAATAAGGATGCTTCATCTTTAGAAATGAAGTCGTAAATATTTTCAACTGCATTAGCAAGTGTCTTTGCCGTGGTTTCTCCCACAAAACGGATCCCTAGCGCATAAATGAGGCGGTGTAAGGGTTGTAGCTTCGAAGCTTCGATGGCTGATTGCAAATTGTCGAGACTTTTTTTACCAAAGCCCTCCATGGTTCCAATTTGATCGTAGGGCAATTGATAAATTCCTGGTATGTCTTTCAGATAACCGAGTTCATAAAATTTTCGAACATTCGCTTCCCCAAAACTTTTAATATCCATCGCATCTTTGCTTACAAAATGGATCATTTTTTCTACTGCCTGTGCTTCGCATTCGATATTGATACAACGCCAAACTGCTTCAGATTCTTCTTTGAATAATTCGCTATTACAAACTGGGCAGTTCTTTGGAAATTGAATGGAGGTTTCTTCTCCATTTCTAAGATCGGTCAGCGATTTTACAATTTGAGGTATCACATCTCCCGCTCTTTCAATGAGCACATGATCGCCAATTTTTAAATCTTTTTCTTTGATATATTCTTCGTTATGAACAGAGATACTTGAAACGGTAACTCCACCCAAATAAACAGGATCAAGTTTAGCAACCGGTGTTACCGCACCCGTTCTTCCAACCTGAAATTCAATGGCTCTTAACCAGGTAGTTGCCTGACGTGCTTTGAATTTATAAGCGATGGCCCAGCGTGGATGGTGCGATGTCATACCAAGCTTTTCTTGCATCGCAATGCTATCTACTTTTATGACCATGCCATCAATTTCATAAGGCAGTTCATCTCGTTTGGATTCAAATTCGAGACAATAATCTATGACTGGTTGAATTCCTTGAACTACTCTTTTTTCTTTCTGCGGACTTCTAAAACCAAGATCCCAAAGTAATTGTAGTGAACACGCGTGAGTGCTAAGTGCATCCACAGGTTTTCCATCAATGGATTGATAATAACTGATATGGTATAAAAAGGCATCAAGATTTCTTTGTGCCACTTCTTTAGGGTCTTTCATACGCAGGCTACCGCTAGCAGCATTACGTGGATTGGCTAAAGGGGCATTGCCCTGCGACACTAAATATTGATTGTATTTTTCGAAAGAAGATTTGCTCATGATGATCTCGCCTCTGATCTCTATTTGAGAAATCCCATAGGAAGAAAACTTAGCAGAAAGCGGGATGGAGCGGATCTGTTTGATATTATTGGTGATCTCTTCACCTTCCACGCCATCGCCTCTGGTGATCGCGCGTAGGAGTTGATCGTTCTCATAGATCAATGAAATACTGGCGCCATCAAATTTTGGTTCAATGCAGTAATTGATATTTTCTGTGCCACTTAATTCCCGCGCTTTGCGATCAAAATCGATCAGGTCTTCTGCGTTATAACTATTATCGAGACTCAGCATTGGCACAAGGTGTGCAACTGTTTGAAAGCTTTGATTGAGGCTGTTTCCAACTCTTTGTGTAGGTGAGTCGGACGAGATCAGATCTGGATGTTTTGATTCAAAATTTTCTAATTGTTTATAGAGTTGGTCGTATTCATAATCGGCGATCAACGGATCGTTCATCACATAGTATCGATACTCGTGAAAACGAAGCAGCGCTCTCAGCTCGCTTAAATCTTCCACTGTTGCATCATCGTTTATTGCTTCCATTAAAAATTGACTGGAAGCTTTTTGAAGTGATTGTATTTCTGTGGGTGTGTACATTAAAATTGATTGGCCGATAAAGTTAGGGGCTGGAAGGTATTCATTGAAATCTACTATGTAGAAGTTACACATTATTCTAAAACTTTGTATCTTGATGCCCCGATTGTTTGAAAGATTACCCGCTGGGAAATACTAATTGTTGCGCCATGAAAAAAAATATTCAACAAGAAAAGCCTCATGAGCATCTGATAAAAGATGCGAAGAAACTTGTTCTAGCATACCCGAAAGTTCCACTAACAGTAGACTGCGCCATATTTGGATTTGAAGAAAGTCAGTTAAAGGTTTTAGTTATTAAAAGTGACTTGGAAATGTATGATGGTCACTATTCTTTATTGGGCGACATAGTCCAGGATAATGAAGAGTTAGACGAAGCTGCTTACAGAGTTTTGAAAGCAAGGACTGGAATGAACGACGTTTTTTTGGATCAGGTGAGGGCGTTTAGTCACCCAGCCCGCCACCCAGGAGGAAGAGTAATAACGGTTGCGTATTGTTCTTTATTGAATATCAATCACCATCAGCTTAAAATTCATGATAATGAGCTGAACTGGCATAGCGTGTCTACACTGAAAGACATGGCTTTCGACCATAAAGAGATCGTTGATGAATGTTATAGCTGGTTGCAAAAGCGGATCCAGGAACATCCCCTCGGATTTAACCTGCTTCCAGAAAAATTCTCGCTTCGGGAGCTCCAGAACCTCTATGAAGCCATTTTGGGGGTGAGCCTCGACAGGCGGAATTTCCGGAAAAAATTTGCCAGTATGGATCTGTTGATCGACATCAACGAAATGGAGCAAGATGTGCCTCACAGGCCTGGAAAACTCTACAAATTCAATTTTGAGAAGTACGAAACCAGCAAGCGGAAATGGATCGGAATCGATTTTTAGGCCGTTTTTAGCCCCTTAAGACCATATTTCACTAAAAACGCTGCTTAAAAAATTACAAAATAAATTTCTTTTTTGTGTAAAAAATACACAACTTTGTAATTAATGTGTTATTTTAACACATTAGGACCGCAAACGTTTGCAACCCACTTTAATTACAAACGTTTGTAAGAATCGATGAGCTATATGAAAAAAGCTTGCCTGCTATTGATGATCATCTTTGTTGCTATTAGCAGCAACGCGCAGTTATTAAGCTGGTCTCCAGCATTTATTACAGATACCACTTCAACAATAACTATTACTTGTGATGCAACGCAAGGGAATGCCGCATTAAATAATTATACACCCACTACAGATGTATATGTTCATATTGGTTTGGTTACTTCGGCAAGTACTCCATCAGCTATATGGCAACATGTTCCTGCTTTTTCTGCTTGGGGAACAACCAATCCTCAAATTCAGACAACTTCACTTGGAAATAATAAATGGCAATACACTATAACTGGTGGGTTAAGGAACTTTTTTGGTGTAACTAGTCCGTCTGAAACAATTTCAAAAATTGCTATTATTTTCAGAAATGGTGCTGGTACTAAACAAATGGGAAATATAGACGGAAGCGATATGTTTGTTCCTGTTTATGCATATAACACCTCCTCGAATTTATTCGTTCGATTAGATGCACCTTTCCGTCAACCTTTATATACTCCTATATTAGTTCCGCTTACAAAAAAAGTGGGTGATAATATAAGTATCAATGCTAACACCAACCAAAACGCAACTATAAATTTATTTTTTAACGGAACACAGGTTGGTTCTACTGTTACAAATGCGCAAACTGCATCTGCTTCAGCTACAATTACTTTAGCAGGGACACAAACAATAATAGCACAGGCTAATAACGGAACTACTACTAAAAGCGATACCTCTACTTTCTTTATCTCATCTTCCAATACTTTTGCCCCTTTACCTACAGGAATTGTGGATGGTATTAATTATGAATCTGGTGACACTTCTGCTGTATTGGTACTTTATGCACCACGCAAATCTCAAGTAGTTGTTGTGGGGGATTTTAATAATTGGACACAATCTTCTACCTATCAAATGAATGAAACCCCAGATAGCTTGCGTTACTGGATTCGTTTAACTCATTTAACTCCCGGAACTGAATATGCTTATCAGTATATCATTGATGGAAGTTTAACGGTTGCAGATTATAATGCAGAAAAAATTTTAGATAAAGCAAATGACCCTTACATATCAACAACCACATATCCTAATTTAAAAGCTTTTCCAGCTGCTGCTTCAGGAAACATAGTAAGTATTCTGCAAACAGCAAAACCTGCATACAATTGGCAGGTTCCTAATTTTCAAAGGCCGGATAAAAGAAATTTATCTATTTATGAATTGTGGGTGGGAAATTTTACAGCAGCACAAAATTATCAGGCTTTAAAAGACACACTTACTTATTTAAAAAGATTAGGAATTAACGCAATTGAATTAATGCCTATCAATGAATTTGAAGGAAATGTTAGCTGGGGTTATAACCCTAATTTTTATTTTGCTCCTGATAAATATTATGGAACAGAAAATGCATTGCGACAATTTATTGATGCCTGTCATCAACAAGGAATGGCCGTAGTTATGGATATGGTATTGAATCATTCTTTTGGTTCATCTCCAATGGTTCAAATGTATTGGAATTCTGCACTAAATATTCCAGCAGCAAATAATCCTTGGTTCAATCAATATGCAACACATGCCTTTAATGTAGGGTTTCAATTTAATCATCAAAGTCAGGCTACTATTGATTTCCGTAATCGTGTCATCAATCATTGGTTAACAAAATATAAAATCGATGGATTTCGATTTGATTTGGCAAAGGGATTCACGCAAACAAATACCTGCGATGGAACAGGTAATAATTGTAATGTAACAGCCTGGGGAAATTATGATGCAGCAAGAGTTGCCACCTGGAAAAATATTTACGATCAAATACAAACTGTATCTCCAAGTGCCTATTGCATTTTAGAAATGTTTGCCGATAATAATGAAGAAGTGGTTGAAGCAAATTATGGAATGTTGATATGGGGAAACATGCATTCTAGTTTCAATCAAGTAACAATGGGTTACAGTACTAATCCGTCATGGGATTTAAGCTCCGCAGTACATACCAATAGAGGATATAACTCTCCTAATTTAATTGCCTATCAGGAAAGTCATGATGAAGAAAGATTGATGTATAATAATACAGTGTACGGAAATAGTAACGGTAGTTACAGTACAAAAGATACTGCAACAGCATTGAAACGAAATGCAATGGCAGCAGCATTTTGGGCAATGATTCCAGGGCCTAAAATGATGTGGCAATTTGGAGAATTAGGATTTGATTATTCCATTAATACTTGTACAGATTTAACGATCAATAATAATTGTAGATTAAGTTTAAAGCCATTGGTTTGGAATTATTATAATAATCCCAATCGACTTGCTTTGTATAATGTGTATTCAAAACTTTTGAATCTTAGAAATACACCAAAATATATCAACACATTTACAACAGGTGCCATTAGTTATAATTTAACGAATGCTTTCAAATCATTGGTAGTTACTAGCGATTCTTTGAGCTTAGTTGTAATTGGTAATGCTGATGTAGTAGCGCAAACAGGCTCGGTTACATTTCCTGTTGCCGGAACTTGGTATAGTTATTTAACAGGAACAATAATAACCGCGAGTGGAACTTCACAGACTATCACATTGCAGCCAGGAGAATATTATGTTTATACCAATCGAAATGCCGCTGGTTCTATTGCTACTGCGCTTCTACCAACAAGCCCTGTTAATTTGAATATGCAAATGACCATTGCACCAAACCCTACCAGACAAAATGCAATGATCAGTTATGACTTACCTGAAAATGGTCAGGTTTCCATTAACATGCTGTCACTTGAAGGTAATAGGTTGAGTAGTATTTATAAGGGATATCAGACAAAGGGTGTACATAACCAGAGTTTGAATAATATAAGTTCAGTTCCTAATGGTATGTACTTAGTACAACTATTGATCAATGGCAAACAAAAAATTGAAAAGTTAATCATCGAAAAATAAAATATCCATGAGCAACCAATCCAATATCAGTTTCCTATTTCATCCGCCTGGATGAATATTCCCTTTTGGGAATTCTAGTTTTTTTAAGTCAAAATTTTATATACAAAAACCACTATTTATGAACATTAAACGATTGCTATTAGCCTTTGTTACGGCAATGCTCGCATTTGCTATGCCGGCTTTAGCACAGGACAAAGTCGTTACCGGTAAGGTAACAGATTCAAAAGATGGAGCTGTTCTTGTGGGCGCTTCAGTATTGGTTAAAGGAACAAAAATTGGTGTTTCAACAGGTGCAACTGGTTCTTTCAGTTTGAAAGTGCCGGCTTCTGCAACTACACTGGTTATTAGTTCAGTTAGCTACGGAACAAAAGAAATTGCTATCGGCGACGGTAGTAATCTACAAATCTCTTTAGACCAAACAAACGCTTCATTGAATGAAGTTGTTGTAATTGGTTATGGTACAGCACGGAAAAAAGATTTGACC
>CAIYAG010000180.1 GCA_903924075.1 uncultured Bacteroidota bacterium
AGCAACACAGCCATCTTTCGGCTCTTGTGCTTTGTCGATAACAAGCAGGTCGCCATCCTGAATACCGGCGTCTTTCATTGAATGGCCATTTACTCTGGCGTAGAAGGTGGCTTCAGGGTGCTTGATCAGCTCTTCATTAAGGTCGAGCTTCTGGCCCTCGAACTCTACGGCAAACGACAGCTGCCCTATGTGGCTAGATGTAAGCGCTTGGCTAAGAATGCTGTTTGAAGAAAAAGTTGACCTACTCTGCATGCATCCATAACTTTGAAGGATGACTCCTGTTACTGCCGGAATGATTAGCTATAAGGTAAAAAAAGGATTTCAAAATGTTTGATACTCATAGCCGCTACTTTGAGTTGCTCTTCAGCGGCAAAACGCTGTGTTGTTGATCAAACTGATGGTAGGCGTGATTCTGCAGTAGACTATGGAAAGCCAGTGGAGCTTGGCAAGGCGGCAGGGCGAACTCGGTAGTGAAGACCGGAGTGCAGAAGTGCAACAAAAAAGTATCCTTATTTTACAATGACACGCAACTTATTGAATACCATGTATGATAGCATTAACATACTTATCATTGAGTGGCACATTAGATGGCATGGTTAGGTGCCCTTTAATTGGAAGAAGGACATCTGAAAATATACTGACTTCAACCCCCTGCATAAAACTTTCGAAAAACACTACCAGCTTAGATTCACGCCCCTCTCTGACTACCACGCCCTCTAAATCCTTAAATGGACCAGCAATAACCTTAACCCACTGACCTTTTGGTAGGGTATTTACTGGACGACAAATGGCATCAGGCTCCCTGACAAGTTTTTTTAGCCATTCGATATCTCTTTCGATAATGATCGAAGGTTTCCTACCAATACTGATAAATTTGACAACCCCCTCGGTATCGAGCACTTGGATATGCTCACTGTGAATGTCGATATTAACAAAAACATAACCACGGAAAAGGGGCTCAGCTACTTTTTTCTTCCTATCACTCCATTGACGCCACGTTTCAAGAAGAGGAAGAAAACTATTGATCTGCTGTTCGAGCAACAGCTGATGAACTTTCTTTTCATAGCGAGAACGCACATATATAGCGTACCATCTTAAATCACCTATCTTATTCATTTAAAGGGTTTATAATATGTTTCGTATTGCAAAGGCCCATCTTTAACCTGTTTCAAGGAAGAAATAATTAGTATTAATTGAGAGACATTTTAAAAAATAACTATACAGGGTATTTTGCTTCAACATAACCTTTACTAAAAATACCGACACCATCTAGTCTTTTTTTGGCTACATCGATTGCATGATCTGAGCTATCGATACCAATCCAACGCCTACCAAGTTTCTCAGATGCTACCAGTAGAGTGCCTGAGCCACAAAAACAATCTAAAACAATACTATTTTCATTACTAGATGCATGAACAATTGTTTCGAGCATGCCAAGATTCTTTTGAGTGGGATAATCAGGATATGCCATATCTTTAAAGTCCCATATGTCTTGCAATTTTTTTCCTCTAGCAATGGCATCATCCGCGTAATTTATTCGTCTAGGATTGCCTTTTTTTGACCACTCAATTAAACCCGCTGCATCTAGCTTATCCAATTCAATTGGATCACACCTCCAGTGTCGCCCTTTAGGCGGGAAAACACCTCTCCAAGGTTTAGATGTTACACCATTTATTGTTTCACCTGGAGCATGAACTGGAACGGTAGTGTACTTCCTACCATCTTTACTGATTTTAGAATATAGTTTTGAGAGATCAGATTCCGAAATTGGAACACGTGGCTCATGCCAAATAAAGTTATTTGTTTTGGTATAGAAGAGTATCAAGTCTTTAATATTGCCAAAACCTTTCCTTGAAAAATTTTTAGGATTACACTTTATTCGAGCAATATCATTTCTGAAATTTTGTATACCAAATACTTCGTCCATTATTATTTTTATATAATGGCCGATTTTATAATCTATATGGAGATAAATTGAACCTTGAGCGGACATGAGCTCGCGCAATAAAATTAATCTCTCTCGTATAAATTCAAGAAATTCGCTTCCTTGCATAACATCATGGTATGCAATCTTATCAGAAAGTTGAGAACTTATTGTTGAAGTCCTTTCATCCCCAATCCTAAATACAGTATTGGTTGCGAAAGGGGGATCTATATATACCAAATCGACTCTACCAGCTAATTCGTGATGCTGCAATAAAGAGCGCATAATACATGCATTATCACCCTGCAGCAGCACTGAACTATCAATACAACTACCCAAACCTGGCAATGATTCTGAGTCTGACGTTAGATAACGATCTTCATGTATCTTCCCGTGATAATTTAGCTTCATATCGTGTAAAGAAATTCTCTAAAAACCAAAGCACTCATAATATTATACTCCTCACGATTCTCTATTAAATACCTGTATAACTTATTACCTGTTCTCCCATTACGACCTGGTATATATAAAACACCATCCAATATTGCAATTTTAATAGCGTTAATATCTTTGTTCTTGATTAGATTCTTAGCATCTTCAAACTGGGCATTTTGATGGCCGCCGAAATCAGTTAAAAACTTAGCCTCTCCAACTACATATTTACCACCAAATTTACCAACAAAATCTAAACCTTTTAGCCCTGTATAATTTAAGTTCTCTTGTGCAAATCGCATCATTTCCGCATCAGAAGCATCAAGAATACAATTTCTACTATCTTTTAAAAAATCTGATCTTTTTAAAACTGGTACTCCAAGTGAATCATTTCGAAGCCAGTCCCTGAACATTGGCCCAATTTGACGATTTGTTTCTTTTGCCTCTGAACATCTATCATATATACTAGTTAACCCCATTTCATAGAGGCGACCAGCAATACGGTTTATTGTTTCAGGGTTGCGAGCAATTGATCCTGGATCTCGCCTTAAGTATGCGACATAACTATCTTTTATTGGGAATAAATCTAACCTCAATACGGCTTTTACCAAATCTACGTTATGACGACTATTAAAGCTATACTCAACCTGCTCCCATATATTTTCGTCCAAATCTCTCAGACCCTCAGGAATCGTCGGATAGACTTTAAAAAGCTGGTCAAGATAATTTCTTTGATTTGCAAAATCAATACTTAATTGCGTCCATCTATTCATGATTTACTCATTTTTATATTTATAGTAATACACTAATATTTAATACAATTGACATGGAATTTTTTCGAGTACCATTCTTTCCATGACCAGCTACTCTCTAATAACTCTCTTTGTTCAATAATGTATATATTTTTTTTTACTTCGAGGCATAAACACTACTTAACAATACACATAGCAAGACAC
>CAIYAG010000181.1 GCA_903924075.1 uncultured Bacteroidota bacterium
GTCTATAAAAATGTATTGCGGATAATTTCTATCCGCAATACAAATATAGCTGGCAATTTTAGCCTACTTATTTAGTAGCTACGGCTTTAGTTGAATCAACTTTCACCTTTGAAGAATCGGCAGCCGGTGCTGCACTTGCTTTTTCTTCATATAGAGTTCCTTGTGGTTCTTTTGCTTTTGCAGGTTTGGTTCCTCCTAAAGATTTTACATAACTAGCCAATTGGGCAATTTGAGTAGGAGAATAATCATCCTTCCAGCTCTTCATGCCCTTTTCAGGCCAACCATATTTTATGGTTTTGAAAATATCTTTGATACCACCACCATGTATCCAGTAGTTATCAGTTAGGTTTGGTCCTACTGCACCACCACCATCAGCAAGGTGACAGGCTGCGCAAATAGTAGTGAAGATTGCTTTACCAGCTTCATGATCGGTAGCTGAAGTAAGATATACCACTGTATTTTCATCTACTTTGTTGGCAGATTTTTTCAGGTATTCTTCTTTATCTGCAGCTGCTTGTTCTAAAGCGATTGACAACTCTTCTTTACTTAATGGAGCAGATTTAGCTACGTGGTATCTGTATAAATAAAGACCTGCAAAAATGATGGTCAAATAAAATCCATACAACCACCATGGTGGTAGACGGTTATCTAATTCTCTGATGCCATCATAATCATGACCTAAGTCGATAGATGCTTCTTCTTGAATTGGTTTGAAACTATTAAAGTTATCCCACCATTGCATAAAGGAAGAACTTTTTGCTTCGGCTTCGTCTGATCCTAAAGCTACAGCTGCTTCTTTTGCTAATAGTTTCTTTAAATTGGCTAATAGCACCCAAAGAATTAATAATTCCAAAAAGATCACGGAAACCATCACATAAAAAGAGGTCAATGATAAACCGCCAATGGCAGTTTCTTCTGCAACAGCTGCAGTTGCTGCAGGTGCATCAGCGGCAAATAGAGCCGAACTAGTTAAACATAATAATGCAATAGTCAAAAACTTGCCAGCACTACTACTCGTTTTTTTACGCTCGTCTTTGTAACGTTGAAGATACACTTGGGCGGCCCCAAGTATTACATTGGCCAAAAGACCAATGGCTAATAATAATCCCACTATTATTACTAGCAGTACTTGTGCCAAAGGATTGGATAACTCCGAAGCCTTTGGTGGGCCAGCCGCAAATGCATCATTTGAACTAAAACCGATAGAAATCACAACTACCAGGGCTTTAACCCAATAAGATATGGAAGAATATTTTTTAAACATGTCTGTTAGTTTAAGGTTTGTGCTTAATTATCAAGGGGTAAATGATTGATTTTATCGAGCGACTTTTTATCTGATGTCATTACCCAAATGGTCATCCCTACAAAGAATGTAAAGAAGATGGTTAATGAACTCAACCCATAAATATCAACACCCGTGATAGTCTCTAAATAATGTATAAATTTCATAAACCCTTTTCGTTATAGTTATCAGCGACCGTTTAAAACGATCGCTGATAATTGTTTTAATTTGTTAATGCAGCTACTGTTGGTTTTGGTGCAGATTTAATGTCAGTACCAATTCTTTGCAGATAAGCAATCAGTGCAACGATCTCAGCATTGGCTGGTATATCCAGTTTTTCTGCTTTTAATCCTGCCTGAATTTTCTTTGCCTGTGTCATCAGATCAGCATTCGCTTGTTGGTCATATCCTTTTGCATAAGGCACTCCCAATGTTGTCATAGCTCTGATCTTCGCAGGTGTGATTGCTGTATCAATTTTGTTTTCATACAGCCAGATATAAGATGGCATGATCGAACCCGGACTCATACTTTGAGGATCCTGCATGTGGTTATAATGCCAGCTATCTGGATATTTTCCACCTACACGAGCCAGATCTGGTCCGGTTCTTTTACTACCCCACTGGAATGGATGATCGTATACAAATTCACCCGCTTTACTGTATTCACCATAACGAGCAACTTCATCGCGGAAAGGACGAACCATTTGTGAGTGACACAAATAGCAACCTTCCCTGATATAAATATCTCTTCCTTGTAATTCAAGAGGAGTATAAGGTTTAACAGCTGCAATGGTTGGAATATTGCTCTTGATCAAAAAGGTAGGAACTAATTCCAAAATACCTCCAATAGCAACAGCCACTAAACTAAACAACAACATTTGTATTGGTCTAGCTTCGATCCATCTATGCCAGTACATTTTTCCATGAGCTTCTTCTGTATGCGCTTCTAATGCAGGAGCTTCTGCAGCTTCATCAGCCACAAGGCTTCCAGCTTTTACTGTTTTCACAAGGTTATATACCATGATGAATACACCAGATAAGTATAAAACACCACCAATACTTCTTGTAATATACATTGGTACAATATGGGTAACAGTTTCCAAGAACTGGAATTTTAAAGTTCCTTCTGGAGTAAATTGTTTCCACATTAATGCTTGTGTAAATCCAGCCCAATACATTGGAATTACATATAGAATTATACCGATCGTACCGATCCAGAAGTGGTTTGTGGCCAATTTCTTAGAGTACAATGGTGTATTGTAAATTTTAGGGATGATCCAATATAGGATCGAGAAAGTTAAGAACCCGTTCCATCCCAATGCACCAACGTGTACGTGTGCAATGGTCCAGTCTGTAAAGTGTGTAATGGCGTTTACACTCTTGATACTTAACATCGGTCCTTCAAAGGTTGACATACCATAACAAGTAATCGCAACCACCATGAATTTTAAAATAGGATCTTCTCTTACTTTATCCCATGCACCACGTAGTGTGAACAAACCGTTCAACATACCACCCCAAGATGGAGCGATCAGCATGATACTGAAAACAGTACCTAAGCTTTGTGCCCAATCAGGTAAAGCAGTGTATAATAAGTGGTGTGGTCCGGCCCAGATATATAAGAAGATCAAAGCCCAGAAGTGAATGATCGATAAACGATAGCTATACACAGGTCTGTTTGAAGCCTTAGGTAAGAAATAATACATCACCCCTAAGTAAGGTGTAGTAAGGAAGAATGCCACCGCATTATGTCCATACCACCATTGTACCAACGCATCTTGTACTCCTGCATAAAAACTATAACTCTTTAACATGCTAAATGGCAATTCAAAAGAGTTAACTACGTGTAGCATAGTAACTGTGATCCAAGTTGCAATGTAAAACCAAATCGCAACGTATAAATGACTTTCTCTGCGTTTAATGATGGTACCAAACATATTAATACCAAAAACAATCCAAATCAATGCAATTAAAATGTCGATCGGCCATTCTAATTCGGCATATTCTTTACCCGAAGTGTAGCCCGATAATAATGTAACTGCAGCCAGAACGATGATCAATTGCCAGCCCCAGAAATGGATCTTGCCGAGTAAATCACTAAACATTCGCGCTTTACATAAACGCTGTAATGAATAGTAAACACCCATGAATATGCCATTTCCAACAAAGGCAAAAATTACCGCGTTGGTGTGAACAGGTCTTACCCTACCAAATGTGGTAAAGGGTAAACCGAAATTGGCAGCCGGAAGATAGATCTGTACGGCTATCAATAGACCGGCAAGCATACCTACAACGCCCCATAAAATGGTGGCAAAGGCAAATTGCTTTACAATCCGGTTGTCATAATAGAACTTTTCTACTTGCATGTGGATAGTTTGGTTTTGGTTTGGTATTAGCGATGATTAAAAGATTTAAAGGGATTCGACTGCAGTCTGTTCTGTACTTTCCTTAGCAGGAACTGAATCAAGCAACATCCGCATAGGCGGACTCATTTCGTCGTTATACTGGCCCGTTTTAACACTCCAGAGAAATGCTACTAAAAATAAAGCAGCAACAGAGATGCTAGCCAGCAAAAGAATAATAATAACACTCATAGTGGGTGGTGTTGTGATGTTAGTAAAAGTAAATGGGTAACAATGACCAATCCATGACAATACTCAACCCATTAAATGATATTTGTCATATATTAAATATAATTAAAAGGCGTTTAAACTTTAAATTTAATCATTTAAGTTTCAATTTCCAGCTCAATAAATTGCTCGCTCCAAAACTGATCATGAGAATTGTTAAGCTACTTGCCGGCATCAAAATGGCTGCAACCATTGGCGATAAATTGCCGCTCACTGCAAACGACTCTCCTACAATATTATACAAGATCGAAACGATGAATGCGGTCCATACCAACACCTTATTTGCTTTACACATAAAGAGGAACTGATGGAATCTAGGAAGCATCGAAGCTTCTAAGATCACATCACTGGCTGGAGTAAAAGTGGCGGTATTCTCAGTGATGGCAATACCCACATCGGCTTGCTTCAATGCGCCAGCATCATTTAATCCATCCCCAACCATCATTACTTTCTTTCCGGTTGCCTGAATTTTTTTAATCGCTTCTAATTTATCTTCTGGTTTCTGATGAAATAAGATGGGTGTATTTTTTCCAAGTAATTGTTCTAAGTATTCTTTTTCGCCTGCATTATCTCCACTGAGAATTGAAATAGGATAACCAAGTTTTCGAAGCTTCTTCATTAATTCAGGAACCTGCTCCCGATAATGATTTCTAAAACCAAACCTTCCTAAAACTTGATCATTGACCGAAACAAAAACTGCTGAGTCTAAGTGACTTCCCTGTGCTGTTTTCAGTACAAAAAATGCCGAACCTAGTTTCAATTGATCTCCATCAACAGTTCCTTCAATTCCCTTTCCTGGAACTTCTTTAAAGTCAGACACTGCAATGTTTTGCAAACTACTTTGCTTAGCCCAAGTGGCAATTGCCTTACTCATCGGGTGAGTAGAATGCGAAGCCAACACCGCAATTTTTTGTTTGATCGAATCATTCAATTGCTCACCATCATAATTGATATCCTGATAACGCCCTGTTGTTAATGTACCGGTTTTATCAAACACGATATAATTGATGTTTGCGATATCTTCGATTGTTTGGGCATTGCGCAGATAAAATTGATTTCTACCGAGTCTGCGAAGGATATTCCCATTTGTAAAAGTGTTGCTCAATAATAAGGAGCATGGACATGCAACTATTAATACAGAGGTAATAACATGACTAATTTTAGTTGGATCAACAAACCACCAATAAACAGCAGCTGCAGCAGCAATCAGAAATAAAATCCATGTGAAATAACGACTCAGTAAATGAACAAATGAACGTTCATCATCATTTCGTTCGCGTTGTAATTCGGATCGATTCCAAAGTTTTGTGAGATAACTTTGTGATACTTCTTTGATCACCAACAATTCAATATTGCTTCCAATTTGTTTTCCCCCCGCATAAACTATTTCTCCCATTTCTTTTTCAACAGGAACAGATTCGCCAGTTACAAAACTATAATCGATCAATGCTTTTCCTCTGGTTAAAATCCCATCAGCAGGGATCAGTTCCTGGTGATGAATTAAAAGTGTATCATCTAATCCAATATCAGGGAGTGCAACCGATTCTGTCTGTGCTTCTTTGATCCTTGTAACTGCAATTGGGAAATAGGCGGTATAGTCGCGCTCAAAACTGAGTTGCTGATACGTCTTATCTTGCAATACCCTACCAATTAACATAAAGAAAACGATCCCTGTCATGGAGTCAAAATAACCAGCCCCAGTTCCACTCAATACTTCATACAAACTCCTTGTAAAAGCCACTACCACAGCAAGTACTATGGGAGCATCGATATTTAAAAAGCCATGCTTTAAACTTTTCCAGGCACTGATATAAAACTCAGAACTACTATAAAAGAAGACAGGCAAACTCAGTATGATGTTCATGTACCTGAATGTGCCTTGTAAAAACAATTCCTGAGAATCAATTCCTAAATATTCAGGAAAACTAAATAACATGATATTCGCAAAACAAAAACCAGCTACACCCAGTTTATAGATCTTCGACATGTTCAAACTTGGGCGCTGTTGCTTCAGATCCTTAAAACTAATATAAGGTTCGTAACCAATCGATGCCAATAATTCTGCCACTTGACGCATCGAAACTTTCCGATGATCGAATACGATATCCGCTTCTTTTCTTTCGAAATTCACCTTTGAGCTGATCACGTTTTCATTCAGCCTATGTAAATTCTCTAGGAGCCACAAGCAGCTACTGCAGTGCATTTGAGGCAAATAAAAATTAACATGCGTTTCTGTTTCGTTGGTGAAAATCGTTAATGCAGATTGAATTTTTTGATCGTCGAGAAATGCAAATTTATCTTCTCTGATTTTGATCCGTTGATTGGTGCCAGGATTATCACTGATGTTATAATAATCGCACATGCCAGTCTTGTTCAGAATCTCAAAAACCATTTTGCAACCATCACAACAAAAATGTTTCTCGTGCGCAATGATCGGTTTATCATCGCAGTCCTCCCCACAATGATAGCATTGTACTTTCGATTTTTGCGAAACAGATATCTCTGGCATAGATTGAATTTACAATAAATTGCTTAATGCTTGGTAATTGCTAGATGAATTTATGTAATGACTAGTGATGAGCTTTACTTGTCAATTTTGGATACAATAAACTTCCTTCAATATGGATCCATTGATACACATTGGTTTCTAATTGAAACATTTCATTGACACACTCTTTCCAGTCTTTATGCCAAGTTGGTTGGATATTATAATCCTGAAGTAAGTGTCTTAATTTCTGCAATAGATTGGTGATCACTTGCTGGCGTTGGTGAATCGACTCTAAAGCTGATGGTTGCAAAAATTGCCCCACATCCTTACCAGTTTTATTCTTTGAATTCTTCTTAATGGCTGGAAAAATGATACCAGATTCTTTCAGGAAAAAATGCTTGATCTCATCATTCAATTTCATAAAAATCAAATGAATTAATTCAGATAGCGGTATAGATATATCTTTCCCGTATTGATTAGATAATAAGAAGCTTTCGATTTTACGGCACGACTCACTAATAGATGGATGATACTCCCTCTGAATGAGAGCACATAACCCATCTGGGGTTAGTAATTCGTTTGAAACCGTTTCGTTGTGATTGATCAGCATCTACCTCTATTTACGTGCAAGATATTCACACATAGAAGTTTAGCAAATGACAGTACTCAATAACATGCATGATTTTTGTCATGTTTTGAAGTGTCAATTTGCCCTTTAATCCTGTAGATTAGCAGTTTTGATGAGCTCTTTCTGGCGTAGAATTTTGATCTTTTTACCATCCAATTCAACCATGCCATCTTTCTTAAATTCCGATAATAACCGGATCGTAGATTCTGTAGCGGTACCCACTAAATTGGCAATTTCTTCACGCGATAAACGAACGCTTAATGTGATCCCATCTGATTCGTATCCGTATGTTTCTTTGATGAAAAGTAAAGTTTCAGCAAGTCTTTCGCGAATAGGTTTTTGTGCTAAGTGAGTTAATTTAACCTCAGCCTTATGCAACTCATCACTCAACAATTTCATCATTTCAAATGCAAGGCCAGTATCGTTTTTAAGTACACTGATAAATAACTCCTTTGGTATAAAACATACTTGAGTGTCTTCTAAAGCAATGGCACTAGCACTATATCTTTCGCCACTTAATAAAGCACGATATCCCAACACATCACCGCCTCGTAATAAACGAATGATCTGCTCCTTTCCGTCATCCCCTAAATGTGATAATTTAACCTTCCCATCATTAATACAGTAAACGCCAAAGGGATAGGAACCTTCATTAAAAAGGGTTTGCCCTTTTTTATAAATGTTACAAATCTTTTGCTCATTGATCTCTGATATAAATTCTTGCTTGGCCTTACAAAATACCGATGTAAAGCGCTGAGCACAAGATTGGCAGGTGGTGGGATCATGAAAGTGGGTCATGAATATTTTTTATAATTGTTAAACCTAACACGCAAAATTCGACATAATCTATTAACAAAAATGCACTGTTGATAAAATTCATAGAATATCCTAAACAGTAACAAAGAGGGTGCAAGTTAGCAATTAAATGATTATTTGGACCAAAGTCCTTAAAAGAAACCTACTCCCCACTGTTACAATTTCATCAAAATTGACGAGATTACCAAATGACATATTAGATTTTAAAAACACGTAATCGTACATCTGATTACCCTATTTTTACCAACTGTATGACTTATTTTAACTGGAATGATAGTGTCAATTTGATCAAAAAATGCAGCTTTAGGCGGGCTTGGAACGCTATTAAAGTGTTGATTAGCTATGAGTTAACCAAAATTACAGGAAAGCCCATCCAGTGGGGTTATCCTATATCGGTTTCATTTGAACCAACCACCTCCTGTAACCTAAGATGCCCAGAATGCCCAAGCGGCATGCGTGCATTTACAAGGCCTACGGGAATGTTGGACCAAGGCTTTTTCAAAAAAACGATCGATGAAATTCATCAAGAATTGCTTTATCTCATATTCTATTTTCAGGGTGAGCCCTTCCTAAACCCTGATTTTCTTGAAATGGTGAAATACGCGCATGAGAAAAAGATCTATACAGCTACTTCTACCAATGCGCATTATTTAACCGACCTTAAAGCAAAAGCGACTGTTGAGAGTGGATTAGACCGATTGATCATTTCTATAGACGGAACCAATCAGGAAGTCTATGAACAGTACCGTATTGGGGGAAATCTTGAAAAAGTAATTGAAGGTGCAAAAAACATTGTGAAATGGAAAAAAGCCCTGAATAGCAAAACCCCCTTTGTATTCTTCCAGTTTTTAGTGGTCAAACCAAATGAACACCAAATCGAATCGATCAAAAAATTAGGTGCTGAAATTGGCGTTGACCAGGTACGTTATAAAACAGCACAGGTATACGATTTTGAAAACGACCCACACCAATTAGTTCCCACGATCGACAAATACAGTCGCTATAAAATAGGAAAGGATGGAAAAAGAAAGGTCAAAAGCGGTCTTAGTAATCATTGCTGGAGGCTTTGGCAGGCCAATGTGATCAGTTGGGATGGATTAGTGGTTCCCTGCTGTTTTGATAAAGATGCCCTGCACCAACTTGGGAACCTTCATAACCAAAGCTTTAAGCAAATATGGAATAACGAAAATTACCGTCAATTCCGAAAGGAACTAACAAAAAGCCGAAAAAATATCGACATCTGCTCCAATTGCAGTGAAGGTTTGAGCGTTTGGAAGGAATAATTGTATAATTGACGCTTTTTTTAAAAAAACTTAGCCTTTTTAATGTTTTTTTAAAGTTTACACTTTAGTTTTGCACTTTCATCTTACACCATAAGATAAAAGACCGGACATATCCTAGCATGGGCATAGAAAAAGACATCCAACAGTACCAGTTCAGAAATGATTTTCAAAGAGCTGAAGTTAACCTCATCTTCACATGTAATTGGCTAAACGAAAGAATCAAGCAAATCATTGACGAAGCCGACATTACTACACAACAGTATAACATTTTAAGAATCTTAAGAGGTAGTAAAAAACCATTGAGCACATTACAGATCCGCGATCGTATGCTCGATAAGATGAGTGATACTAGTAGAATCGTAGACCGACTAATTAAAAAAGAATTGGTTGATAAAACGATTTGTGCCACAGACAAGCGCTTAGTTGATATTAGCATCTCAGCAAAAGGGCTTCATTTATTAGAGCAGCTCGATAGCCGCAATAGCGATATTGACAATTTGCTGCATAATCTAACCAACGAAGAAGCTTTGCAACTGAGTCATTTGCTGGATAAAGTCCGTGAGAAACACACTTAAATGTGCATTACCATTTGTTGATGCAAATTCCTTCCACATTTTGTTTTGCCAAAGAACATAGCTTTAAATTCGTGGAATGAAGCAAATTATAACTTTCAGCATATTGCTATTATGCTGCCTGTTCTCCGTTTCAGGAAACACACAAGCACCCATTAATTATGAATTTAGAGCTGTATGGGTTGCCTCTGTTGATAATATTGATTGGCCGAGTTCAAAAAACATATCTGTAGAAGAACAAAAAGCTGAATTCATCAAATTGCTGGATATGCACCAGCAGAATGGAATGAATGCTGTAATTGTTCAGATCCGCCCTGCAGGCGATGCATTATATCCTTCTCAATACGAACCTTGGAGTGAATTTCTAACAGGTAAACAAGGCGTACCTCCTACTCCTTATTATGATCCATTGGAATTCATGATCAAAGAAACACATAACCGTGGTATGGAATTTCATGCATGGATGAACCCTTATCGTGCGGTATTTAATATGCAGAAGTCATCCATTGCTTCCACCCATTTAACCAAATTGCATCCAGAATGGTTTTTAGTTTATGGCGATAAAAAATATTTCAACCCTGCACTTCCTGAAGTTCGCCAACATACCGTTCGGGTGGTGAAAGACATTGTAAGCAGATATGATATCGATGCCATTCATATGGACGACTACTTTTATCCCTATCGCATCGCGGGCAAAGAATTTCCCGATCAGCAATCTTATCTGAAATACGGGAATGGGATGAATAAAGAAAACTGGCGTAGAAGCAATTGCGATAGTATTATCAAGCAACTCTATGAAGTTATTCGCAGAACCAATCCTCGTGTAAAGTTTGGGATCAGTCCGTTCGGGATCTGGCGCAATAAAAGTCAGGACCCAATGGGTAGCGAAACAAAGGGGGGACAAACAAATTATGACGACCTCTACGCAGATATATTATTGTGGTTAGAAAAAGGTTGGATCGATTATGTAGTACCTCAATTGTATTGGGAACGTGGTCATAAACTAGCCGATTATGATGTTTTGCTCGACTGGTGGAACCAACATACTTATGGTCGTCAAATGTATATCGGGCATGGTTTTTACCGCGCCGGAACCAACCCTGCCTGGAGAAATCCCAACGAGATCCCGAAGCAGATTGCCGCTTTAAGAAATTATAAAACAACACAGGGTAGTGTGTATTTCAATAGTAAAGTCTTCGAAAAAAATCCATTGGGATGGAACGATAGTTTAAAAAATAATTATTACTACTACCCTGCACTAGTTCCTCCAATGCCATGGATAGATGAAGCCATTCCAGATCAACCAATCGTAAAAAAATTGGAGAATAATACGTATGAACTTACAAATGTAGGTTCAA
>CAIYAG010000182.1 GCA_903924075.1 uncultured Bacteroidota bacterium
AAAAACCGTCTCATTTATTTATGAGACGGCCTCTTTCTATTTTAAGTAACTTAGAAAATGATTCTTCACTCTTCACTCTTCACTCTTCAATCTTCACTCTTCACTCTTCACTCATTTCGAGATCCTATCTTGCCAAGCCAACATTCCGCCCGACACATTAATCAGATTCGAGAAGCCCATCGATTCAAGCATCAAGCATGCTTGTCCACTTCTATTGCCACTTCTGCAGTAAATATATACAACTTCATTTTTCAAGTCTTCTATAGCATCGATTTGAAGTGTTTGAACCTGACCTAATGGAAGTAAAATACCCCCAATATTAAAATCAGCGTGCTCATGTGGTTCTCTTACATCTACCAGATTGATTTTTTCGCCTGAATCTATTTTTTCTTTCAGTGCCTCAACAGAAATTGTTTGCATGTAAATTTAATTTGTTTAATTATTGATTGGAAGGTGTTTGCGTACTGTCTTTGATAGGTGCTACGGCACTAATATAAATGCCTAATAATTGCCCGCTTCTGATCTTGTTTGCTGCCTTCTGACCAGGTACTGGTTCCACATAAGCATCCGGGGTTTGCTTAACTATAAAAGCTGCATTTGTATCAACAATCGTTCCTACAGGAATCGTTGATCCAATATTCAGACTTAAAGAGGTTAACCAGCTTCTGGCTTCACTCAGTGTTAATCCAATTAAATTGGGAACATCCATTTCTCCAGTACCAACGCCACTTCCAAGAACCAAACTCACGGTGCTTCCCAGTGGGATCTTTGTTCCGGGTTTTATTTCAACATCATTAAAAGTTTGTTCTAATACCGCATTACGCGCGATGTCTGGTTTGTAATTCACTAATCCAAGTTTCAATCCCAGACTTTGTAAATACATTTCAGCACTACGAATTGAAAAGCCTACAAGATTGGGCATTTCTACCATTGGTGCAAGACTCCTATTGATAGTTAGATAAATAGTTCTTCCTTGTTTTACAATGGCATCTGCTTCAGGGGATTGTTTTACCACAGCTAGTTTTGCAACGCTATCAACATATACAGAATCTTGGAGCGCTACATGAAACCCATTATCTTCTAATATTTTCTGAGCCGCTATTGCATTCTGTCCTACAATATTTGGCACTTTCTGAGATTTGCCAAATCCTGTTAACCAGCTGAGAGAAATAAAGAAAAGAACCACCAGCAATAAAATAAGGCCCATTGCTGCCAGTATATTTACCCATAGGGGTTTGCTTGTTATAAATTTAAACACAGAACAAAATTTGGAAATAATATCGGGAAATTCCTTTATTTAAATGAAACTACCAATTCTTGAAATAGAAACGGCCAATTTCTAGTTAATTTAATGCTTCTTCTATAATGGCAGTATAAAAGTCGGTCAGTTTCCACCCCATGGCACGAACCTGTTGCGGAATTACACTTGCATCACTTTGGCCAGGTACCGTATTCACTTCTAGCATAAATGGTTGCGACTTTGCCTCATTATAAATAAAATCAACCCGCACTACCCCTCTGCAATTCATTACTTCATAAACCCTTTTGGCCGCGGCAGTTAATTGCGATTGCATTTCAGCAGTAATTTCTGCAGGTGTAATTTCTTCGCTCTTTCCTAAATATTTTGCTTCAAAATCAAAAAAGGTATTTCCTGTTTTGATTTCTGTTATTGGCAGAACTGTGATGGCTCCTTTTGATTTAAAAACTCCGATTGTAAATTCTCTTCCGCTAATAAATTCTTCGATCAAGATCTGATCATCTTCATGGAAGGCTTTAGCAATTGCAGCATCTAAATCTGTTGCAAGGTCTACCTTACTCATTCCAATACTACTTCCCCCATTATTGGGTTTTACAAAAACAGGTAATTGTAATTGTTCTAAAATAGCATTGCTGGTAATGGGTGTATGTTTGAAAAGGTGCAATGATTTTGCAACATTGATACCCGCAAATGAAGCAACAGCAACAGTATATCTTTTATTAAATGTAAGTGCAGATGTGGCAGCATCACAACTAGTATAAGGTAATTTGAGCATGTCAAAATATCCTTGTAGTTTTCCATCCTCACCTGGAGTGCCATGGATGCAAAGTAAGATGGCATCAAATTGAATTTTATTTCCTGCATCGATCACTGAGAAATCAGATTTATCAACAGCAGATTTCTCTCCGATCTCTGGCGTATACCACCAACCAGTTGCATTAATATCGATACGATACAAATCAAATTTTTCCCTATCCGTATTATTGGAAACCGTGATTGCGCTTTTATAACTGATCTGAGCTTCGCCACTTAATCCACCTGTAACCAATGCGATCTTTTTTTTCATGCTGTCTGATTAATGATAACAAATATAACTGCCAAAACAACAAGCTCAAAATGGCAATTGGTAAAAATAAAAAAGCTGAAGAAACTCTCCGTTTCTTCAGCTCACGTTAACGGGAAATATCACCCGCTGTTACAAGATGTTGCCGGTTTAATGGCAACAATTAAAGTACTATAAAGTTAGAACTTGCTTACTCTTTTTGCAAATAAATCGCTATAAAAAATTAAGCACACTTGTAATGATACTAGCTGTGTAAAGCTTCTTTTTTAGCCATCAAAGCTTCAACTGTTTCAGCATAAGCTTCGTCGTGTACACAACAGTCAACAGGACATACAGAAGCACACTGAGGTTCTTCATGGAAACCTTGACATTCTGTACACTTGTTTGGAGTAATGTAATAAGTATCAGTTGCAAGAGGCGCAAAGCGCTGATCTGCAGATGCTACTGTTCCATCTAATAAGGTAAAAGAACCTTTTACGGTTGTTCCGTCTGCTAAAGCCCATTCTACGCCGCCCTCATAGATTGCGTTGTTAGGACACTCGGGTTCGCATGCCCCGCAATTAATGCATTCTTCTGATATTTTAATAGCCATACAAAATTGGTTTGTTGAGTTTGTAACTACATTTACAGTTCAAAATTACGGCTGACTGATGACTTTACAAACTAGAATTGAAATATTATTACGATTAAGGGAATTTTTTTTAAAACCGAATCTCGAATGGCAGGCCTGTAAAGAAAGGGCTTATCGAGAAAACCCCTGGTTTATCCCCGAATTTGTGGAATTGTCGGTTCAAAATATTGCTGAAAAGTTCCTGACAGAGCAGGCTTTGACCAATTGGACCCGCCATTATGCAATCTCCAGCTCAAATTCAGCCCCGAAAAATATTGGGCTTGTCATGGCTGGGAATATACCCCTCGTTGGGTTTCACGACTTTCTGTGCTGCTTTATCACTGGTCACAAAATAACGATCAAAGCATCTTCGAAAGACGCGGTGCTGATCAAATTCATCGTTGCTGAGATCATTTCTTGGTATCCAGAGCTAGCTGATCAGATCCTTTTTGCTGAAAATTTGAAAGGTTGCGACGCTTATATCGCAACTGGAAGTAATAACACCAGTCGCTATTTTGAATACTATTTTGGCAAATACCCCCATATCATTCGAAAAAATCGCACTTCCATTGCCATACTAGACGGAACCGAAAATACGATCGAACTAGGTGCACTGGCAGACGACATCCAACTTTATTTTGGATTGGGATGCCGAAACATTACGAAAATTTACGTTCCAGAAAACTATGATTTTCTGCCCCTACTCAATGCACTTAGAAAATATGAACACTATATCGACTTCCACAAATACAAGCACAATTACGATTACCACCTTGCGATCCTTATTATGAGTAATCGCTATTACATGAATAACGACTCGATCATTTTAACTGAAAATATTGCAGCTTATTCTCCTGTTAGTCAGGTGAATTATGAAAAATATGCAGACATTCAACAGGTGCTTGACGGCTTGAAAGGAAATGAGGAAATTCAATGTATCGTAGGACATGGACAAATTCCTTTTGGGGAAGCACAAAGTCCGGGTTTATTTGATTATGCTGACGGGATCGATACTATGAGGTTTTTAACAGGATTATAATTCCAATTTAACAGTAT
>CAIYAG010000183.1 GCA_903924075.1 uncultured Bacteroidota bacterium
GGTATTCTAAAACCATTTATATCATAGGCAATATCCGCGGAACTGCTTCCAGAGCTTATATATTTAGTAGATTTCCCTGTATAGAAGATTCCTGGTTCAATGTATATCTTTTTGCCAAAAGCAATGCTACCTCCCAATTGCCAACCAACTTGACTCTTATACTGACCAGAACTAGGATCTTGTGAGAAGTCGCTTAAATTGAATCCAGCTGTTGGCTTCAAAGTAATTTGGGAACTTGCAAAAAAACTAATTAAAAGAAAACTCAAAAAAAGTGTAGACTTTTTCATAAGAAAAATTTTAGGTTATCATAATAATTATAATGCCCAAAATTAATATCGGTATTCTCGAATGGAAAAAAGGTGAGGTTATTTAAAATTACATTCTTACAGTATTTTCTACTATGCTGTAAATTTTTTGAAAAAAATGTTAGTTTTTGTTATAATCAGACTCTGATGGTACATTTCGGGAAAAGCCTGTAGCATCAAACTAATATATTTTCCACCTCTCGAACATGATACTGCTTTTACATAGGGCTTTTTGAGAAACGATAATATTGAATTCGTTATTCCATAAAAAAGATCAGCAATTTTATATTTTGCTGATCCTCTTTATTAGTTTTTTTGAGAAATTTATTTCATCTGAACTGTCATGGCTTTGCCTGCATAACTAATCGTTTTATCAAATTTAGTGGTTGCTGCAATTCCTGATCCATGTGCACCATCCACTAATACAATATTAAATACACGTTTTTGTAACATACCGTTGAAAGATCCCTTTGTATCTGAGATTGATAACTGTTGGGCTTTATCGTTCCAATTAAAAATAATGTTTGCGAACTTACCTTTTTCGTACTGGTAGTTATCATTTTCATCTTCATATAACTTGAACCTGCCATTCGCGCCTTTGTAAATTCTTAATTCTAAGGTATCGGCTGTTCGTTCAGTAGCATATTCCATGATTGGTCCCATTGGAATGATAGAACCTGCTTTTACATAGAGTGGCATGGTATTAATTGGAACAGCTACAGCCATTGATTGATTGCCCGAAAATTGTTTACCCGTCCAGAAATCATACCAAGTTGCATCCTTTGGCAAATAAACTTCACGTGTTGTTTTTCCTCTGGAAGCGTTAGCTCCAGTATATAATTGTTCTGTTACTGGATTTACTAAGAATGCGGGCCCAAACATATATTGATCCTGGATATCAGAAACTTTCGGATCATTCCTGAAATCAAAACTCAACGCTCGCATGATCGTATAATTGTCATTCGTAACGCTTCCTGCTAATGAGTAGATATAGGGAAGTAGTCTATAACGCAATTGATCATATGCTAACAAAGTCTTCTTGGTTTCTGCACTCCAGTTCTTTGAAAACAAAGCACGCTCACCTTTTCCATGGATTCTGAAGATCGGACAAAACGCTCCAAACTCAAACCATCTGGTAAAGAGTTCTTGTTTATCAGGCTGCGACCAATCGGCTGCAGTCCAGTTATAATGATAACCTCCAATGTCGGAAGTCCAATAAGGAATACCTGAGGCGCATGCATTGATACCCTGTGGCACTTGTACTTTAAAGGCATCAAAGCTGCAGAAAATATCGGATGACCAAAGTGTGGTTGCATTTCGCTGCTGTCCTGCAAATGCCTGTCTGATTAATAGGAAAGCCCGTTTGTCTTTCACATCTCTTCTCCATCCTTTGTATAACCCTTTACTATGTTCTAAAGAGTAAGTATTGAAATAATCAATTCCCTTTCCTACAGAAAAATCTGCTTTACGACGTTCGTCTAAAAGAGCACCATTATCTGGTTCACACTGATCTACCCACCAGGCATCCCAACCATCGCGTAGGATCAAACTATCTGCTGCCTGTCTCCAATACAAGTCGCGGGCTGAAGGATTATGTGCATCATAATAAGTGTCGAAAGTATGTGTAACTACATTGTCCCAGGTAACACTTGTTAATCCACCCATTTTTTTCAATGCATCAAAATTGGGCGTTCCTGTTCCAAACACAGGCCAGATCGAGATCATGGCGTGCAAGTTGGCTTTGTGCAGTTCATCAACCAATGCCTTTGGATTCGGATAACGTTCCTGTTTCATCACATGTGAACCAATAGGTAAGGGATCCCAGTAATACCAGTCTTGTACAATAGCATCAACAGGAATATGATTGTTGCGATAATTGTCTTTTACGCTGATGATCTCTGACTGACTCATATACCTGTCTTGCGATTGGAAAAGTCCGAATGCCCATTTCGGAAACATCGGTGCCTTTCCAGTTGTTTGACGATAGAGGTCAATGATATGATCGAAATCCGGTCCGTAGAAGAAATAATAATTGACTTGTTTGCCACTCTCAGAAACGTATTTGAATTTTGTGTTGTTTGCTTCTGCTCCATAAAAATTAGAGGATGCATAGTTGTCCCAGAATAAGCCAAACCCTTTACTGGAAAGCAATACAGGGATCGCACCAGTAAGGTATTTGATGGTCATATCCTGATTGCGGCCTTTATAATTCATGGCACCTGTATCAACTGGATGGCAACCCAATCCGAATAAAGCTTCCTCTTTTGGTGAAATAAAAGAAGTACTACAACTATAGGTAGGAATACCTGCCACAGTTTGCGCTTCCATTGTTTTATTGGATGCATTATCTTCTGCGGTTATAAGTTGCCCTGCTTTATTAAAATAACTAATTGCATAATTAGTTTTATCAACCTGGATATTTAATTTTTTGGTACTGATGATAATATTTCCCCCTTTCTCAGTGATTTGAAATGGTGTAGGAACACTAAATGAATTATTTACTACCAATGAATTGAATACTGGAAATGCTGGGAGAGTCGTAAATTTTACTTGAACAATATCATCACTGCAGACACGAATTTTCATGAGTCCATTATTCAAGACAAAACTCACACCATCTTTTTCTTTTTTATAACTAAGAATAGAAGATTGCGCATTACTGGTTTGCAGGAATAAAAGAAAGACTGTGCTGAAGAAAATTGATCTTAATGTCTTAATTGGAAATGGCATCATGGTGAATTTGAATTTTAGGAAGAACGTATGTCGATTTCTTAAAAAAAAGGACTTTTTATAGCAATCATTTTAAGTCTTAAATATAAACTATCTTTTTTACTCAATAAAATTTGTAGGGTAGGAGCAGAACATTTACTTTCATCTACGCCATTATTAACAAGCATCTCATAAAATGCAAATACTTTCTTTGTATCCTTTTTCAACTTGGTTGATCATTATGCTGGCTTCCTTCTTTATTGGATTAGGGAAAGCAGGGTTGAAAGGAATAGATATGCTAAATGTTACGCTAATGGCATTTGTATTTGGTAGTAAATCTTCTACAGGTATTGTTTTGCCGCTTTTATGTTTGGCAGATATTGCAGCGGTTAGTTATTATAACCGTCACGCACAATGGAACCATTTTTGGAAGATCACACCTTGGATGGTAGTAGGAATTCTTATAGGCATATTTGTAGGAAAGGACATGAATGAAGTTATATTTCGCAAGGTGATGGCGGTCATTATTCTACTAACGATTGTGATTATTGTAGTAATGGAATATCGCAAATCGATCACAGTACCTACCAATCCATTTTTTGTGATCAGCACGGGATTGGCCGCTGGGTTTACAACGATGCTGGGTAATTTAGCTGGTGCTTTTTCGAATCTTTATTTTCTGGCGATGCGATTAGAAAAGAATGATTTTATTGGCACTGCCGCGTGGGTCTTCCTTTGTATGAATGTATTCAAATTGCCCTTTCAGGTTTTTTTATGGAAAAACATTTCTGTACAAAGCCTTCAGATAGATGTAGTTTTGGTGCCAACTTTGATCCTTGGGTTTTTAGTGGGACTAAAAATCGTCAACATAGTAAAAGAAAACAGCTATCGCCAGTTAATTATCATACTAACGCTGATTGGTTCAGTAATGATGCTCTTTAAAAGATAATTCATCGTAATACATCTTAATTATGAAAAGACTTTCCATTGTTATCCTGTTTATATTGATTGGACTTGGCAGTTCTCAAGCCCAAACAGCTCCAGCTTTTTGGTCAGACATCATTGCTTTTAAAAAACTTGATTCCATTCAGAAACCCGCATCCAATGCCATATTATTCATAGGTAGTTCCTCCTTTACCAAATGGAGAGATGTAA
>CAIYAG010000184.1 GCA_903924075.1 uncultured Bacteroidota bacterium
AAACAGTGCCATGAAAAAATTAGTTTAATTAATAAGTTAGAACCATAACCATTGAGCAAGAAAGTTGCCGTATATCGTAAAGAGCATTTTAATGCAGCGCACAGACTGAATAATCCTAATTGGACGATTGAGGAGAATAAAGCTGTATTCGGTCTTTGCAATAACGATCATTACCATGGCCACAATTATGATTTAATTGTTAAAGTGATAGGTGAAGTGAACCCAAATACCGGTTATGTGTTAGATATGAAACTATTGAGCGCTTTAGTAAAAGAACAAGTGCTTGATAAATTTGATCACAAAAATTTAAACCTCGACACCAAAGAATTTGCAACTGTAAATCCCACTGCAGAAAACATTGCAATTGTCATTTATGATTTATTGAGAGCGAAGTTGGATACGGGTTTAGAACTAAAAATAACATTGTATGAAACAGAAAGAAACTTTGTTGAATATCCGGCTTAACGGAGACAAAATAGAGTTGAGCGATCTACTGATCGATGATATGGGCGATAACCATGTTAGTACTTCAGTTGATACGCCCATGCGCGATGATGCATTTGAATTATCTGATGATGAGAAGGTAGAAAAAATTGAACAACATTTTACTGCCATCATGGAAACATTGGGTCTTGACCTGAACGATGATAGCCTGAAAGGCACGCCTCGTAGGGTTGCGAAGATGTACGTGAAAGAAATTTTCAGCGGGTTAAATCCTGCGAATATGCCAGTGATGGCCATGTTCGAAAACAAATACAAGTACAACGAAATGCTGGTTGAAAAGAATATTTCTTTTTACAGCAATTGTGAACACCATTTTGTTCCCATCATTGGTAAAGCGCACGTGGCCTATATCAGCAACGGATCTGTTGTTGGTTTAAGTAAATTAAATAGATTAGTTCAATACTTTGCAAAACGCCCACAAGTGCAAGAGCGCTTAACCATGCAAATTGGAAAAGAATTGCAAAAAGTATTGGGTACAGATGATGTAGCAGTATTGATTGATGCCAAACACTTGTGTGTAGCTAGCAGGGGCGTTGAAGATGATACTTCATCAACCATTACAGCTTACTATGGTGGTAAATTCAAAGAAGAAAAAACGCACAATGAGTTTCTTCGTTACTTAGAAATCAAATCGGAATTTTAATGAAACTATCGATACATCAAAGCCTGATAAATTTTATCAGGCTTTTTTATTTATTTTAGCCGCCTGAAATTGAATGTTATGAATAAGCACGCCTATTTGTTTCCTGGTCAGGGAAGTCAGTTTATTGGAATGGGAAAGCAATTATATGATACCCATCCAACCGCAAAAATATTATTTGAAAAAGCAAACGATATACTTGGGTTCAGAATCAGCGATGTGCTTTTTGAAGGAACCGATGAAGCCTTAAAGCAAACCAATATTACGCAGCCTGCTGTTTTCTTACATTCAGTGATCGCATACCAAACCTTACAAGATCCTCAACCCTCATTGGTGGCAGGGCACTCACTAGGAGAGTTCTCAGCTTTGGTTGCAAATCATGTATTACACTTTGAAGATGCTTTAAAACTGGTAAGCATTCGTGCGCAAGCCATGCAGAAAGCTTGCGAAATACAACCGTCTACCATGGCTGCGGTTTTAGCGTTGGCTGATGATAAAGTAGAAGAGATCTGTGCAGCCATTACTGCCGAGACTGGTGAAGTTGTGGTTGCTGCAAATTATAATTGCCCTGGCCAATTAGTGATCAGTGGTTCTTTAAAAGGCATAGAGATCGCTTGCGAAAGAATGAAAGCGGCTGGTGCAAAGAGAGCTTTGGTACTGCCTGTAGGTGGCGCATTCCATTCGCCTTTAATGGCACCTGCTAAAGAAGAATTAGCTGCAGCGATTGAAGCTACTCATTTTAATAATCCTATCTGTCCTGTATATCAAAATGTAGTTGCTAAAGCAATTACAGATCCATCAGAGATCAAACAAAACCTGATCGATCAACTAACTGGCGCAGTTAGATGGACGCAATCTGTTCAAGCAATGGTTGCTGATGGCGCAACACATTTTACAGAGGTTGGTCCGGGCAAAGTTTTACAAGGCTTGGTTCAAAAAATTTATCGTGAAGCCATTGTGGATGCTGTTAGCTAATACTGCAGTTGATCCACTCCCCATCGAAATGGGCATTGTATTTTTTATAAAAATGGATGGCTGGTTCGTTCCAATCTAGCACTTGCCAGCAAATGCCATGTAGCTGCTTTTCTTTTGCTTCAATGATGAGTTGGTCGAATAATTTTTGCCCTAATTTTTTGCCACGCATAACTTCAGTGACCAGAATATCTTCGAGGTACATACGCTGTCCCTTCCAGGTGCTATATCGAATATAGTATAGTGCAAAAGCTTGGACCTTTCCTTCTGCTTCCGCTACAAATGCCCACCATACAGGTTTTGCGCCGAATCCGCTTTCTTCAAAATGGGATAGGGTAACAGTTACTTCTTGTGGTGCTTTTTCAAAAACTGCTAGTTCGTGTATCAATTCCATGATCCTAGCACAATCTTTTCTTTCAGCTCTTCTAATAATTATTTCCATCATTCAAATAGTTATTTTTTATAGCCAGGGCCCTTTACAAATCGTCCTGCTGCAATGCCTGTGGGTTCTCCATTTTTAAATACACCAATTCCATTTACAAATACATCCACCATGCCATCTGCATATTGATGTGGTTTTTCATAAGTGGAATTGTCTTTTACTTTTGCTGGATCAAATACAATAATGTCTGCAAAATAACCTGTTTTTAATTCCCCACGTTTTTGCAATTTCAAATGTTTTGCCGGAACGTTTGCAAGTTTCTGAATTGCAGCTTGCAAAGTCAATACTTTTTCATCACGAACATAGTGACCGATCACGCGAGTGAAATTTCCATATGCTCTTGGATGTGCATTTGACTTTAAAAATACACCTTCAGTAGTATAAGATCCTTCATCGCTGCCAAAACTTACCCAAGGCAATGCGACTTGTTTTTTTACATTATCCTCGTTCATTAAAAAATAAGCAACACCCACACGTGTACTATCTTGAACAATTAGATCCATGGCAGTTTCTTCTGGCGATTTGTTGCGCAATTTTGCAACTTCTGCTAAAGTTTTTCCTGTATACTTTTTTAAACTGTCTTGTTTGAAACCCAATAGCAATATATGTTCTGCACCGCCTGCACCGTTGTATAAGTTTTCCCAATCCTGTGCATTGGTGTTCATCGCAACAGCCATTTCTTTACGAATTTTTGGATCTTGCAACCTTTCTCTCAACTTGCCAAAACCACCATCTTGAAGTGTTGGAGGAAATGCAGAAGTCATGCCAGTTGCACCCGCTAAATAAGTGTACATATCTGCCGTAATATCCAGGCCTTCTTTTCTTGCACGCTCTACTCTTTTAATAACAGAGTCCATTTTACCCCAGTTGTTTTTTCCGGCAGCTTTCAAGTGAAAAATTTCTGCAGGCAGATTGGCTTCTTTTGATATGGTGATCAATTCTTCCACAGCTTCTAATAAATGATTGCCTTCACTTCTCATATGACTAGAATAAGTGCCGCCATATTTCGATGCTTCTTTTGCTAGTGCAATTAGCTCATCTGTTTTTGCAAAAAAATCTACTGGATAGATCAAGGCATTTGTTAAACCTAATGCCCCTTCTTGCATCGCCTGATCAACTAATAATTTCATGCTATCTAATTGAGCTGGAGTAGGTGCTACATTGGCCTCACCAATGATATATTGACGTACTGCACCACTACCCACAAAAGTGGCAATATTAGGGGCGATGCCTTTTTTCTCTAACACTTGCATGTATTCGCCAAGGGTGTTCCATTCAACTTTATACTTGATATCGGCCTGACCTTCTTGCATTTCTTTTTTCATTTTGGCATTTAGTGGGCCAAAACTAAGTTCACCAAAGATCTCTGTAGTAACACCTTGTCTGATATCACTTTGTGCTCTTCCATCATGAAATAAGGATTCTTCTGAATGTCCCATCATATTAATAAATCCAGGAGCCACTGCTAGTCCCTTTGCATCCACTTCGTTTTTTGCAGAGGCTTTAGACAAGTCTCCAATAAAAGCAATGGTATCATTTTGAATGGCAATATCGGCTTTGATTGGTTCGCCTCCATTACCATCATATACCAGACCATTGCGAATGATAGTATCGTATTGCTTGGTAGAGCATGACGTGATTAAAGCACAGACAAATATTAAACAAATGAGTTGGCGCATGATTTTATTTTTGATTTTGAATGAAACTATTATTTCTTTTTAGCTTTGAAATTTCCATTGGGTTGTAAAAAAGTTAAACCTGTGGAAACCCCTTTATCATTGACGTCGAATTGTACAAAATACCCATTTAAAATTTTCAAACTGAATTTATCTTTTTCAACTGCTACCAATTCATAATCTGGTTGCCCTGGTACTAATACAAATAAGGTCTTATTGTCTTTGATATATACTTTTACAATTGCAGCACCTGCCAGATCATAATCACCTTCGTACTTTTTTAATTCATCTACCGTGATCTCTTTTGGTTTGGGTGTTTTGCTAAATTTTAAAGGAGGTAATGTTGGTTCGAGTTTCAACTGAATGGCATTGATATCTCCAGCTTCGTTCATTTGAAATGCAAAGCGGGTTGGGCTCCGATCGGTTGTATCAATTCCATCTTTTGGGTCAATATCAAATGGTTCAAAAATATCGTAATGGTAATTTTTTAACCATAATACATCTTTGCCCAAATGACAGATCAATGAATCATTTCTAAGAAACACTTCAAATGTTCCATAGCCAGGATGATTGTATAAGCCTTCGTAATCCTTTAAAGCATGTGTTGGATGTGTATTTGCTTTCTG
>CAIYAG010000185.1 GCA_903924075.1 uncultured Bacteroidota bacterium
GTCCAAACTAAACTAATGGCTGTTGAAATACAACGGCTCATGATGGCATCACTAGCAGGAAATTGTGTTTGCTGTAATTTCAGTAAACTTTCCTTTTGTGCAGCAAATAATGGATTCAGCGTAACTGCATTTTTCAAATGATCCCATTTGCTGATATAGTGCCAGTTGTTTACAAACCAATAAAAATTACCCGCTAAAATTCCCTGTTCTTTCAATTCAGCAACAACCGCCTTGGTTTGTGCTTCGGTTGGCAAAAACCAACTCAAGAAAGAGCAACTATCACCAGATTCATCCGGTACCTGACGGAAACTAACTTCAGGAATGGTTTCTAAATAAGCCCTTAATGCTTTATTGTTTTTGCGTTGAAGTGTTAAAAAACTATCTAGTTTGCGAATCTGTGCTAAACCAACTGCCGCATGTAGTTCACTAATTCTGTAATTGTATCCAATGAATGGATGTAGGTCTGCACCTCTATCCGCTCCTAAATGGTCGTGACCATGATCAGTATATCCATCGCTCTTCACAAACACATCTTTAGTGTTCGTCATTACAACGCCACCTTCTGCACAGGTAATGGTTTTTACAAAGTCGAACGAAAATGTTCCCGCATCTCCGATTGTTCCTAAAGATTTTCCTTTATAAGATCCACCAATTGCCTGACAAGCATCTTCCAATAAGATTAGTTTATGTTCTGCACAGATTGCTTTTAATGCATCCAGATCTGCCATGCTTCCACACATATGCACCGGCATGATACATTTTGTTTTTGAAGTGATAGCGGCTTTAACTGCAGCAGGTGATAGTGTCAGGGTTTCATCAATATCAACCAAAACTGGTATAGCACCTACACTTAAAACCGCTTCAAATGAAGCTACAAATGTGAAACAAGGCATGATGATTTCGTCGCCTGCACCAATACCTAACGCACACATGGCAGTGGTTAGTGCAGATGTTCCACTACTGGTTAGTTGCGCGTGCTCACAACCAAATACTTCGGTAATGGCTTTTTCTAATTCCAATGCTTTCCAGATGCCCTTACGTGGGCCATCAAATCCGTAGCGCATTAAAATCCCTGTTTCCAGCACATCATTTACTTCTTTGCGTTCTTCAGCACCAAACAATTCAAAACCTGGCATATGGTATATTTGAAATTTTACGAATGCGCCAAAGGTAGAAAAATAATTACTCCTTCCTACTGAACTTGCCTTTGCAAAAGTTAAAATGAACAACAAAGCACTACAAAAACTGCTTTCAATTAACTTTGCCGCATGAAACCAACCATTTTTTATTGTTATGATGCTTATTGCGGCTGGTGTTATGGATTTAGTCCGGTTATAAAAAAGCTGACAGAAAATTACAGTGACCGTGTTGAATTTGAAGTGCTTTCTGGTGGCATGATCGTTCCTGAACAACCCGTTCCAATTAGTGCAACAGCACATTTTATAGACAAAGCCTACCCAACGGTTGAGGAATTAACAGGAATCAAATTTGGCACAGATTTCCTTTGGCATATCAAGCACCCTGAGTTAAGTGATTGGTTCCCTAATTCAGAAATGGCTGCCATTGCTATGTGCATCTTTAAAGAATTGTATCCGCATCGGCAAGTTGAGTTTGCTGCCGATCTACAGTATGCTTTGAATTTTGAAGGTAGAGATCTAACCGATAAAGAAGCCTACAGGCACTTATTAGAAAAATATAGTATCAATGAAGAGGCATTTTATGAAAAGCTCAATAGCGATGTGTTTAAAGAGCAAGCCCACTATGAGTTTCAATTGTGTAAACAACTGCAGGTCACTGGCTTTCCTTGTGTTTTGATACAGATCGCTGAAACCAAATTCCATTTGCTGGCAAGGGGATATACGAATTATGAAGACCTTTCAACCAGATTGGAAGCAGTCTTAAAGGAGATAAATGCTTGATTTTGAACGATTAGTTTGTTAAAACCGCTGAACTAAGGATAGTAAAATGGTAGATAGCCCATTTTATCTTTACTTTGCAGCTCTTAAATATTGAATTCATGGAGTATAGTAAATTGATTTCTGTTACCGGAATGCCCGGTTTGTTTGAACTCGTTGGAAGTAAAACCGACGGTGCCATTGTTAAGTCGCTCGACGATAAAACCACCAAATTTGTAAGTAGTCGCGTTCATAATTTCTCACATCTGGAAAGCATTGAAGTGTATACCATTCGTGAAAATGTGAATTTGGTAGAAGTATTTCAGGCCATGAACGCTAGTTCTGAAGCACTTCCTTCTGATAAAGACGCAGCAGCTGTGAAATCTTATTTCGCTAAAGTATATGCCGATATCGATTTCGAAAGAGTATACGCTAGCGATATGAAGAAAATGGTAAAATGGTTTTCGATTCTAAAGGCAAATGATGTTGATTTGAAATTAACTGAAGCACCTGAGGAAACCGAAGAGTCAGAAGCGTAATACAAAACCTTATCATAAAAGCCGAAGCATAGTTTGCTTCGGCTTTTTTATTTTGATTATCTTGTTATCCGAATTTTTTAACATGAAGAAACTTATCCTCCTCAGCTCCATCATTTGTTGCGTATTGATTCAATTGAACACAAACGCACAATCGTTCTATACCGAAACCCCTGCTGCAAAACGCTGGGTTAAAAAGAAGTTTAGAAAATTATCGGACGATCAAAAAATTGCGCAACTAATGATCGTTAGAGCACATAGTAATCTGGGGCCAGATCATGTTGCATCAGTGGTTGAGTTAATCAAGAAATATAATGTGGGAGGGCTCTGTTTTTTCCAGGGTGGGCCAGTTCGTGAAGCTGTTCTTACCAATTACTACCAAAAGATCGCAAAAACACCTTTGATGGTTACTATCGATGGTGAGTGGGGTTTGGGAATGCGCTTGGATAGTGTGATCAATTATCCGCGTCAATTAATGATGGGAGCAGTGCCAGATGCTGGTCTGATCTATGAATTCGGCAAAGCAGTTGGAGAGCAGTGTAAACGTCTTGGCATACAAGTAAACTACGCACCAGATGTGGATGTAAATAATAATCCTCAAAATCCGGTGATCAACGATCGGAGTTTTGGTGAAGACAAATATAAAGTTGCTTTGTATGGTATTCAATATATGAAGGGAATGGAAGCCTCTCGCGTAATGGCTTCTGCTAAACACTTTCCTGGGCATGGCGATGTTGCTGTTGACTCTCATAAAGATCTTCCAATCATTTATAAAACAAGACAGCAATTAGATGAATTGGAATTATATCCATTCAGAGAAATGATCAAAGCAGGTGTTGGAAGTATTATGGTAGCGCATTTATCCATACCAGCGATCGACACTACTGCAAATTTACCAACTAGCTTATCGCCAAAAGCGATCAATGGTTTATTGAGAACAGAACTTGGTTACAAGGGAATTGTTTTTACTGATGCTTTGGAAATGCAAGGTGTTGCAAAGTTTTTTCCAAAAGGGGAAGCATCAGCAAGATCGCTGATTGCCGGAAACGATTTATTGTGTTTGCCCGGAGATATTCCCGGAAGCATTGCTGCTGTGAAACAAGCAATCGCTGATGGAAAATTAAGCTGGGATGATATCAATGCAAGGGTAAAAAAAGTATTACTCGTTAAATACAACCTGGGCTTAAATCATGTCACAAAAATTGATACTGCCAATTTGGTGAACGACTTAAACGAAAAGACCAATCATATCAAGGAATTACTTGCAAAAAATGCCATCACATTATTGAAAAGATCCAATCCTTCTCTGCTACCACTTATTTCAAAAAAAGTGGCTTATTTAGGTATTGGCATAGATAAAAGCAATGAATTTGCAACCAGACTTTTGCTTGATTTCAAAGCTGATGTATTCCTTTACAGCAACAAAGATGCTGCTACAAAAATTGATAGTATCATGCAGGTCTTAGCCACTTACGATGCAGTGGTGATAGGGGTTCACAACTATAGCCGCAGACCAGCAAATAATTATGGACTGTCTGATAATACCATTGAGCTATTGAAAAAAGTTCAAAAATTCAATGCGATCAATTTTGTATTTGGCAATCCATACGCCATGAAATATCTGAGCACTGCAAAAAACTTAGTGGCTTGTTATGAAGATGATGCCATTACACAAAATGCAGCTGCGGATCTATTGAAAGGTATGTTTGATGCAAAAGGAAAATTGCCTGTAACTGTATGTGATGAATTACAAGTAGGTGATGGGATTGTTTATAATCAATCTCTTCCTGAAGCAAGTCCCGCAACTGTTGGATTGAGTGAAGAAACTTTGAAAAAAATAGATGCAATCGCTACCAATGGAATAGCTAAAGGAGCCATGCCAGGTTGCGTGGTACTGGTTGCAAAAGATGGCAAAATCGCTTACAACAAAGCTTTTGGATATACCAATTTTGATCGCAAAGAACCGATCAACAAGGATATGGTGTATGATCTGGCTTCGGTTACCAAAGTTTCGGCAACCACTGTGTCGATCATGAAATTGTATGAAGAAGGAAAGATCGATCTGAATAAAACCTTAGGGGATTATCTGCCATGGGTTGCTGGAAGTGATAAAGCACCAATTACCTTGAAAAATGTTTTGCTACATCAGGCCGGATTAAAAGAATTTATACCTTTCTATAGATCAGTGATTGATACTGTAACTGGTATACCTAACCCTGCCTATTTCAGTAAAGTGAAAGATGCAAACCACCAGTTTAGAGCTGCAGAAGATTTGTATGTTCGCAACGATTATGAAGACAGTTTATATCAGCGAATTGTTGCGAGTAAATTAACAGCACCTGGACATTATATCTATAGCGACAATGATTTCATATTTCTGGGAAAAATAGTGGAAGCTGTTAGTGGCATGCCTTTGAACGATTATGCAAGGGTTAATTTTTATGAGCCCCTGCAAATGACCACTACCGGTTTTAAACCAAGAGAACGGTTGCCATTAGGTAGCATTGTTCCAACAGAAGAAGAGAAACATTTTCGCCAGCAATTGATCCGTGGCGATGTTCACGATGAAGGCGCTGCCATGTTTGGTGGTGTTGCAGGCCATGCAGGCTTATTTAGCAATGCATACGACCTTGCCAAATTGTATCAAATGTTATTGAATGGCGGTGAGTTAAACGGAATTAGACTTTTGAAAAAAGAAACCATTGATATGTTTACGGCTTATAACAGCGATGTGAGTCGCCGTGGACTAGGATTCGACAAACCTGAAAAAGACAATGCCACCAGAAAAGTGCCTTATCCAAGTGCGAGTGTATCATTAGAAACTTTTGGTCATACCGGTTTTACAGGAACCTGTGTATGGGTAGATCCTAAAGAGAAACTGGTCTATATATTTTTATCAAATCGTGTAACTCCTACCAGGGATAACAACAAATTGAGCCAAATGAATATACGACCAACCATTCAGGAAGCCGTTTATCAGTCAATAATGAAGTAAATACCATTGCTTGCAGGCATTAAACTTGAAACTGTAACTTAGCAGTACAACAAGTTCAAATGAAAAATATGCAAGCCAATTTTCGACTTTTCTTGGGTATGGTTTTAGTAGCAGGTTTATTAACTGCCTGTGGTAATCATGCTCCTAAAGAAGCAAAATATATTCCTAAAAATGTAAGTGCAGTATTGGTGCTAGACCCCAAAAGTCTGCACGAGAAGCTTGAGAAATCAGGAATCAATATGGATACCTTGATCAATAGACTATTTAACAGAGGTGGAGTTGATTCTGCAGGTAGAACAAAATTTTATGATGTACGGGATGCTGCAGGAATCAACTGGAATGATAAGATCTATTTTTTTAGCCTACAGGGATCAACCGAAAAGCAAGCCTCTTCAACAGTCTTAAATTTGATGGGCGAACTAACCGATGCTAAAAAATTTGAAGCTTATTTAAAAAAGCAGCCAACATTTTTAAATAAGTCGGTACAAAAAGAAAAGACCTATTCCTATATAATCATCAGCAATGAATCAATGGTTGCATGGAATGAGACCAACGTCATTGGTAGTGTATATCATAGCGATGTGAAACCATATTACGATACTGTTGCGATGAAATTCATTGTGCCAGAAAAAGCCAATATGGAAAAGGAAATGAAGGCTGAAGTAGATAAATACTTTACGCAGAAAGAATCAGAATCTTTGGCCAGTATTGATGCGTTTGGAAATATGTTCAAAACAAATTCCGATGGATATGCTTTTAGTAGCACCAATCGATATTTAAGTATTCTGGGAACTATGCCTTTACAACTTCCTAAATTGGAAGAATTGGTAAAAGACAATTATGTGGCATCTACTTTAAGTTTTGAAGAGGGTAAAGTGGTGGCAACTGCTACAACCTATACCAATCCGTTCGTGAGCAGCATTTTGAAAAAATATGCAGGACCAACCGTAAATCTATCCCTGATAGAAAACTATCCTTCTGAGAATATCAATATGATCATGATGGCTTCTTTTAATCCTGAAATATTTGGTGGTGTTTTGAAGCAATTAGAAGTAGAAGGCCTGGTAAACAGTTTTATGGAGAAAACAGGATTCAGCAGTCAGGACCTTTACAAAACACTTAAGGGCGATATAGCTGTTGTAGTTTCTGATTTAAGTTTACCAACAAAAGATCTAAAGGTTAAAAATGATTCCACATTGATTGTTGACAGAAAACCATTGGGTAAAATGGTCTTCAATGCACCGATCGGAGATCCAGCTGCATTTGCAAAGATCATGAATAAGGCAGTTGAACTGGGTTACTTCACCAAAAACGGATCTGTGTATAGTGCAGGGAAATTGGTGAGCTTTTTAGGAATGTATGTACATGCTGATGATAAGAATCTAATTGTTGCAAGTGACTCGCTTACGTATGCCCAATATATTTCTAATAAAACAAAAGCAGTGATCAGTAATGATGCACTGAATATGTTCAGAGGCAAATCGGCCATCGCTTATTTTGATATTGCTAACACGATCAAAGGATTTTTAAACAATCAAAGTGGCGATTATAAAAATTCATTGGTAACAGCGAAAGAAACCTTCAAAGACATGATCATCAGTACCGAAAATTTTGATGGAAGCACTTTGAAAGGAAAATTTGAAATAAGATTGAATAACGAAAAACAAAATAGCCTGGTTACATTAACAAGTTTGTTTACTGATATTGCAGTAGATATGCGTATGGCATCTAAGAAAGAGACCGACCAGGAGGAAAAAATGTTTCCTACAGGCGTTCCTGCGATCATTAGAACCAATTAATCAATCTTTCAACTGGTATATGAAACTCGAACTGGAACAACTAAATCCCTATTCTCTAAAAGAAAAGATTGGGCTGGGTAGTTCGGCAATTTGGAATCAATCCATTTCATTTGATCCCTCAACATATGTAAAAGTTGAAGCACCAAGCGGAACAGGCAAAACCACATTAACGCATTTATTATATCGGGTTAGAACAGACTATACAGGCAGTATTCGTTATGATCAAATTGATATAAAAAATTGTGACGATGATGAACTTGCCGGATTGCGTACAAATAAAATCAGTATCGTTTTTCAAGACCTTAGACTATTCCCTGATTTATCTGCAAAAGAGAATATTGAAATAAAAAGATTGTTGGCCCCGGATTATTCATCGAAAGAACTCATTGATGAAATGGCCGAACAATTAGGGGTATCATCAATACTAGAACAGAAGATCCGATTTTGTAGTTATGGAGAACAGCAACGCATTGCCATCATAAGGGCATTAATGCAACCTTTTGAATGGATCATCTTAGACGAACCATTCAGTCATCTCGACCAAAAAAATATTCATCACAGTGTTCAGTTGATTGATGCTGCTTGTAAAAAAAGAAATGCAGGGATGATCATCATGGGTCTGAACAAGGACGATCATTTTCAATATCAAAAAGAATTGGTTTTATAAATTCAGCGATCCACATGTTAGAGCAATTGTTAAAAAAATTGATCAAAAATTCAGCAGGCCAAACAAAATTTGTAATGGCATTGATCGGTTTGTCTGTAGCAATTGTTTTGATCTTATCTGCAGTTCAACTTCAATCGAATTATTTTGAATTATTACATAGCAAAAACAATCAAGACAGCATTGCCAATTTTCTGGTTGTCAATAAAGCCTTAACCGATCAGAATGTAGGGGCAAGTAGTTTGAGCGAATCACAACTAAGCGATCTTAAGAGTCAACCTTTTATAGAGTCGATTGGAACACTTACTTCATCTAGATTCAAAGCCTCTATACAAAGCAATAGTTCGTTGTTTCCTTTTTATACAGACATCGCATTTGAAAGCGTACCAGAAGAATTCATTGATGTTTCAACCAACAACTGGCATTGGGATGAACATGCCAGTTATTTACCAATTATAGTACCTAATCAATTTTTAGATTTCTATAATTTTCAATATTCCTTTTCACAGAACTTACCACAACTAACGCCACAGGTAGTAAAAATGGTTTCTTTTAAAGTTACTTTACTAGGAACAGGTCAACAGACCAGTATGAATGGAAGAGTAGTTGGATTCAGCAATAGAATCTCTTCGATGCTAGTGCCTCAGAGTTTTATGGATTGGGCAAACAATAAATTTGCGCAAGCCTCCACAAAACAGCAACCATCTAGGATCATCATTAGGACGAAAGATCCTGGTAATCCAGCCCTGAGTAGTTATTTAAAAAAAGAGGGTTTAATAACAGATGCAGATAAAACCAGGTTTAGCAAATACAGGCAAGTAGTTGATCTCGTTGTAAACATTTCTGGCATCACGGGTTTATTGATGCTATCATTTGCGCTTCTCATATTTTCATTGTTCATACAGCTCACAATTGCATCATGCAAAGAAGAAATCGCCCTATTGATCTTATTGGGAAATGCTCCCAAAAGTTTAGGTAAGTTTTTAATGAAGCGTTTTTTTTCAGCGAATATCTGGATCGTGATTGTTGGAATAGTAGTTGTTTCAATAGCGCAATATGCTTTGTATAGCTGGCTGATTGATAAGCAGATCATTCTAAGTCCTTACATATCCTTGTACAGCATTGCAGCAGCATTTTTATTATTGCTGGTTATTGCATGGATGAATTACAGCAGCATTCAAAAATACATTCGATTGCAACAAGCCACTAAATAGTTAAGCTTTTAGAATTCCTTCCACAAAATCAATAGAGAGTGGTTTGGTGATATAGTCGATTACAAAATCATAACTACGAGCTCGGTCTCTGTCTTCGTTATCGATAGATGATGACAGCATAATAACTTTCGATTTTTTCTCAAACGACGAATATTCATTTAGAAAATCCCAGCCATTTTTTTCAGGAAAATTAATATCCAGAAAAATCAAATACTCGCCACCAGAATCATGAGATCGTAAATATTTAAGCGGGTCATCGGTATTGGTAAATATTTCAATTGGCATGTCTTTGATCGCCACTTGAATGATTTTCTTGTTAAGCATATTAGTCAATGCATCATCATCCACTAACAATACCTTCTTGTATTTCGCAACTACCCCTGTGCTCTCAAAGAAAGAGTCGTTTTGATTAAAAGAAAGTTTATGGTTGATTTTAAATATGGTGCTATTGATAATTTGAATCGATTGTTTTGCTTCGAGCAATAAAATCTGTCTTTCTTTTTCGTCGATGAATTGATTATCGATCAGTTGTATAATGGATTGAATCTTTGCATACTCGTGACGTAATTCATGAGAAGTTATGAAAGACAATTCCTTCAGCGTATTAATGCTGCGTTGTTTGTGCATTTCATACTTGATCTTTTCTGACATGTCTTGTGCGATACATAAAACCTGTTCAACTTCTGCCCCATTATTTTTGAACAATGAAATCATCGTTTGAAAATAGGTGTAGGTTCCATGGGAATTTTTAAGGCGAGTTTCAATAGTTAGTTTTTCATTCGGCTTAATATGACTGATCTGATTAAAAGCATCAAATAATAAACTTTGATCCTCTGGGTGCACCATTGCTTTAAAATCTTCCGTTTCGATATGCTCCATTGAAAGATGGTTAAAGCCTAGTATTCTATCCAAAGCAGGGTTTCTTAATACAATTTTGTGTGCTTTTAGGTCGAAAACAAAGACCAAATCTGGTAGGTTCTTAAATACCGATTCCAGCAAATTTGCTTTTTCTTCAATAGTATAATGATCTCCAAAAAAAATAGAATTCATTGATTCAACATTTAGGGGGGGGCCACTTGTTTAAAATTAGCTCAAAAGTAGTCCTTGTTAGTTTAGTAACCACAGTTAAAACACCCAATTTTGACACGTGTTTTACACGTAAGAAAGTGGAGGTTTAATTTTGTATATCGCTAAAAACTAGGTTTTTAAGCGTGAAAACTCAGTTTTTAGTACCGTGAAAACACCGTATTTCATAAAATAGGAAAAATATAATAGTCTGATTTTCAATGCTTTACAATATTCATTACAATAACCGTGTTTTTTACTACGTTAAAGTTGTTTTTGAGGTTTTATCTTAGCTAACAATTCAAACGTAAGATTATGAAAAAATTATCCTTTTTGGGCAATTTGGCATTAGTACTTGGTTTATCAATTTTGGTTGTTTCTTGTCAAAAGCAGCAAGATGCAACTGTTACTGATACTACAGATGCTGCAGTTATCAAGAATATAGCTGGCGGAGGCAATTACAATGGCAAAATTTCTGGTTCTGAGGCTAAAGAAATGAATGGGTCCTATAAGGGAACTGCCGGATCAGGTGCTACAGAATATGTAAGTTTTAAAATTTCTGATTTGAAAGCTTATTTAGCAACCCTTGAAGCAAAGGGCAAAACAGACGAAGTAACTGTTAATTTGGCTATTTATGATAGCAAAACAGCTCCAGACAAATCATTGATCGGAAGAACAACTATTTTCTTTGGTCCTGGTGCTCCAAAAGCAAGATCTGGAAATGGGGGTCGTACTGGGTTCGGTGTAGCAGTATTGTTTGATGATAGTGCTGATTACATGAATCACGGTAACATATGGCCATAATGGTTTAAATAAACAGTCCCTTAATGTTGATTTTCTTTTACTTTGAGGTCATAAGCCTTTTATTAGCGATTATATTTTATAAAGATCTTAAAGCAACAAAAATGGTATATTTTATACCATTTTTGTTGCTTACAGTAGCTGTTGAATCTATCGGCTATCTTTCTTATGTATATAATATCGGAAGTAAAAACTACTGGCTCTACAATATCTTTAATATTGTAGAATTTCTATTTTATGCTTTTTTGTTTTATCATAATTTCAAACTCCCTGTATTAAAGAAAATTGTTATTGCATTTATTCCACTACTAATAGCATTTTCATTAACTAACTATTTATTTCTGCAAGGAGTAGATCATTTTCATACCTATACCCTTTTGTTTGGTTCATTCTTCATGGTATTTTTTTGCTGCTGTTATTTTTACGAATGGGTTTTACCAGAACAGATTACTCAGAACCTATTAAAACAATCGTTCTTTTGGATTTGTGTAGGTCTCTTATTATTTTATTTAGGTTCAGTTATTATTAATGCGCTCTTTGAATATCTCAGAAGTAGCGATATGCTTTTAGAGGGCAAAAAAATATACACATTAATCAATAAGAGCCTAAATTGTATATTGTATACATCCTTTAGTATTTCATTTATATTATGCCGAAACAACAGGAAGAATTCCTTATCACCATCGTAATCGCATCTGTATTCTTTGTACTGATAGGGATTTTTTTAATGATACTAGTCTTCTTCTTTTTGCGTCGCCAACGGAAATACAAAATGGAGAAAGAAGATATGCGAAACCGCTTTGAGCAAACGCTGCTCAATACCCAACTCGAGATCCAAGAACATACCTTTAATTATATCAGTCAGGAGATCCACGACAATATTGGCCAGATCCTTAGTCTAGTACGAATCAATTTGAATGTGCTCTCAGAAAAATCTCCAGAAATTCATTTCGCAAATACAGATGATTTACTTGGAAAAGTAATTCGTGACCTTAGAAACCTTAGTCATAATTTAAATAGTAACCGATTAAAAGAAATTGGTATTGTAGAAGGACTTCGTTCACTTCTACAGCAGCTAGATAAAACAGAAAAATTCACCACTGAATTCAATGCTCCAGACAATGCTCTTTCATTCATGAACAACGACCATTGTTTGATCCTTTATAGGATGGTTCAGGAGGTATTGCATAATATTATTAAACACGCTGCTGCAACACATATTGTTATTGATATCAAGCCCCAGGGCGCCAGAACTTATTCTGTTAATATTACCGATAATGGCAAGGGCTTTGATACAAAAACATTAGACAACGATAGCACCGGTATTGGATTGCAAAATATCTTTGCCCGCGCTAAGTTGATCAATGCAACAGTAAAAGTTAATAGTACCCAGGGTAAGGGAACTTCCATTAATTTTGATATCACAAATCAACAGATCACTAAATGACCACAACAATTGCACTAGTTGACGATCATGAGCTTTTACGTTCTGGCCTGGCAGCCATAGTTAATACATTTGAGGGATATCGTGTTGTTTTAGAAGCCGATAATGGTCAGGTGTTGATACAAAATCTGAAAAACAAACCAGCACCAGATATTATTTTATTAGATATCACCATGCCTGTGATGGATGGTTATGAAACAGCTGCATGGATCAAATCAAATCTACCAGACACAAAGGTACTAGTGCTCAGTATGCTTGAAAATGATGGCGCAATTATACGGATGCTAAAAAATGGTGCTAGAGGATATATATTAAAAGATAGTAACCCAAAGATCTTCCGAAAAGCATTGAACAGTATTAGAGACTCTGGTTATTTTATTAATGAATTGGTGAGTAATAAGCTCATGCATTATATAAATCAGGAAGATTCGCAGGATACTCAGGTAATGCCTATACAAACATTATCAGAAAATGAACTTACATTTCTCAAATGGATCTGCACAGATAAAACCTATAAGGAAATTGCAGATGAAATGAATTTGAGTCCACGTACAATTGATACCTACAGAGATAACCTTTTCAAAAAATTGCAGATCAAGACCAGAACAGGTTTAGCGATTTTTGCTATTAAGAATAGCATTATAGACATTTAAAATATTACTTGCTGAGCAATATGCTTTCCAAAAAATTAAACGATAATGGCTTGCTTAAATATTGAACTACATTTTTGTAAGACAAGGCCTTTATTTTGTCTGTCTGAACAATGGATGAAGAAAGCATAATTATTTTCGACAAGACAGGAAAGTTTTGATAATCCTCCAAAAAATCCCAGCCACTTCTTCCGGGAAAATTAAGATCCAAAAATATTAAAAGGTCTCCACTCTTATCGTTTGTTTTTAACCAATCAAGGGCATCATCAACATCTAAAAATATTTCAATGGCCATATTGGGCAAGACTGATTTAATTATTTTTTTATTCAAAATATTCGTCAGCTCATCATCATCAATAAGGATGAATTTTGAAAAATCATTTGCATGTATATACGAATCTTTCATAGTACTGTGTTCTTGAATTAATAATTACAAACCCTTCTAGGTATTTCTCAAATGAGAAACTTAGATCCAAAATAAAATCCCCTCCTAGAAAGGAAGGGATTATAAATTTGATGGGGAGCACCCCTAATTGCTACACCATCAATTTACTGGTTTCAGACTTGATCAGTTATTTGGTTAGCTTCCCAGTAACGATACTTTAAATAAGCCTTAACTCCAGTAAAGTCTTTAATTGTATAATAATAATTTTTGGTGATTGCGTTGGCAAATTGCCAGCCTGATAAAAATCCTATAATAGAAACCGGGGGGATAAAAAGGGCAACTATTTGATTATAATGCTTCATAAAGGGGTTATGTTATTGCAATTAAAAAGTAATTCTCATCTGCCGTTACTTCTTTATCACATTGTAAAAGTCGAACTATTAATCCCGCAAGATTGTAACAATAGACTTGAATATCTTGTAGTTCAATTGCTACAAAATGCCAGCAAATTCGGTCATTCTCTTAACTTTAGACCATGCAAGCTCCTGACAGATATCATGTACAGTTCAGATCTGATTTCTCTTTTGAAAAAAGATTCAGGCATTGGATGTATCTTATTTTGATACTGTTAAGCGGAAATTTGGCGTTTTCTCAAAATAGCTTAGAGCCAATAGGTAATTGGAGAGAGCATTTACCTTATCAGCATTGTATCCAAGTAGTTGCTGCTGATAAAATTTATACTGCTACTGATGATGCCATTTTTTCTGTAGCATCAAATGAAATAACACGATACTCGAAAATTTCAGGATTGAACGATATGGGAATAGCCGCAATTGCTTGGGATAGTGCATCTGCACAATTAGTGATTGCTTATACAAATAGTAACGTTGATATCCTAAAAGGTTCACTTGTAAAAAACATGGGGGATATCAAAAGATCAACCATTGCAGCCAATAAATCGATCAATCAAATTTTTTGTTCTAACGGTTTTGCTTATTTGAGTGCCGGACTTGGAGTAATTGTTGCCGACTTAAAAAAATACGAAATAAAAGACACCTGGTACCTTGGTACCAATGGAAGTCAGATTAAAGTAAATGGTTTTAATAAAGACGGTCAATTTTTTTATGCCGCTACTGATGAAGGATTAAAAAAAGCAAATCAGCAAGCAACAAATTTATCAAGCCCTATCGCATGGCAAAATCTGAGTGGGACTGCTGGTTTAACTTACGGCGCTTGCAACAATGTAGTTGGTATCATGGGTAAAATGGTTGTTCAAAAAAATGATAGTCTCTTTATTCAAAACGGAACAGCATGGTCGCTATTGTATACAGACGCTAGCTGGCCCATTGTTAGCATCAATAGTAATGGCAACGAGCTTACCCTTACTCAAAGAAAAAATGATGGAAGTTCCAGAGTTCTGGTTATGGATGATAAAGGCACGATTCTACAAAGCTTTGCAAAAGCAGGAGTTATTTCTTTTCCCAAAAACGCAATCAAAGTTGGATCCGATATTTGGGTTGCAGATTATTTTGGCGGTCTCGTACAATGTAATAACAACTTTGATCAATTTATTCCAAACGGACCACTAGGGAAATCTAGTGGTGAAATGATCTTTCAAAATAATCATTTGATTGTTGCAGCAGGATCTGTAAATGATGCATGGAATTACCAATATAACCGTGATGGGATCTTTGATTATTACAATGATCTATGGAACTATCAAGGATATTTTAACAGGCCTCAACTTGATTCGGTACTCGATTTTATAACTGTTGCTGCAGATCCAGTTAATGGAAGTACTTGGGCTGGCAGTTTTGGTGGGGGCTTGGTAAATTTCGTTGAAAATAATACTACTATTTATAAGCAGAAAAATTCTAGCCTCCAGTCTGCCATTGGCGACGCTGGGAGTTATCGGGTGAGTGGTTTGGCTTTTGATCAAAAAAACAATCTTTGGATCAGCAATTATGGTGCCTCAAAAAATTTGCAAGTGCGTAAAAATGATGGCAGCTGGAATGGATTTCAAATCCCTTTTAGTCTAACCGAAAATGCAGTGAGTCAATTACTAGTGGATGATGCTAATCAACTCTTTATTGTGAGCCCCAAGGGGAATGGACTGATCTGTTATAACCCAGGCAATAATATTGATGCACTAACAGATGATAAATGGAAAAATTATCTTGCAGGTGCCGGTCTAGGAAATTTGCCTAGCAACAATGTGCTTTGTATCGCAAAAGATAAAAATGGTTTTATCTGGGTGGGTACCGATAAAGGCATAGGTATTATTCAATGCAGTTCAGAAATATTTACTGGACCGGGTTGTGAAGCAATACTACCAATTGTACAACAAGATCGTTTTGCAGGCCTTTTGTTTCACAATGAAACAGTTCAATGCATTGCTATAGATGGAGCCAACAGAAAATGGGTAGGCACTAAGAATGGCGTTTGGCTGATATCTCCTGATGGCGACAAGATCATTTATCAGTTTAATACAGAGAATAGTCCGCTCTTCAATAATGATGTAAGGAAAATAGCCATTGATCCTATTACTGGCGAAGCTTTTTTTGCAACGGCTAATGGCATTTGCAGTTTCAGAAGCACAGCCACAGAAGCAACAGAGACCAATCAGTCTGTGCTAGTATTTCCCAATCCAGTGCCACCTGGATTCCATGGAACAATTGCCATAAGAGGGCTTACAAATAATGCACTGGTTAAAATAGCAGAACTAAATGGCACACTCGTTTATCAAACAAGAGCACTAGGCGGTCAGGCCATTTGGGATGGAAATAATTACAAAGGACAAAAAGTTGCCAGCGGCGTGTACCTGATTCTTGTTCGCGATGAAGCTGGTCAGGAAAAATTGGTCACTAAAATTGTAATGATCGCTGGTCGCTAAATTTTATTAATCCTTATCAACTTTATTGGACTTAAAAAATGCAGCACGCTTAGGAGCAGGGAAAGGTTCTAGATCGCCCTTTAATCCATGCCATAATACTACATTGAATTCCAGATCAGGAACAGCATCCTCTTTTGCAAAATCAAATTTTTCAGAACGCCTTTGCCATTCATTCATAGCAGTATTTTTGTCGTTCAAATTAACAAGGCTATTACGCACAGTAAATCCAGTAGGATTAGATGTAGATGAAAATACACGCCATAAAGGGGTAGCTGCAGCATCGTATTGACTCATTGGAGGTATTCCTAAGATCAATTCCATTGTACGTAAAACTGAAGATGTAGAATACATAGTATGATCAACGATTCCTCTCTTTACAAAACCACCAGCAACATACGCAGGACTTCTATGGGCATCTACATGGTCAGCTCCATTTTGAGCATCGTCTTCTAAAATAAAAATGGCTGTTTCGTTCCAAATAGGGCTCTTACTTAAATATTCAACAAACATGCCAACTGCTAAATCATTGTCTGCAACATTTGCATAGGGAGTTGCTTTGCCTTTACGTAATCCTTCTGTATGATCATTTCCAAAACGTACTGAATTATATTGTGGAACAGCACCAACAGCTAACAAAGAATCAAATTCTCTTTTCCACTGACCAAATCTTGTTGTGTCTTTTACTGATAGCGTAAATCCTGTGAAATATGGGCATAAGTGGTTTTTCAACACAGGAATGTTTGGTTTAAAGTTATCGGCAAATTCACCATAAGTACGGTAACTCACTCCAGCTTTTTTACAATGATCCCAAAGGAATCCACCCTTATTATTGGCAACTTCCCGATTGCCTTCTGCATCATAGCTTCCACCTCGGCCACCATAACTACTTACCCAATTCTTTTCTAAAAAGTCGGTTGCATAAGCACCATTTGTCCAATTATGGCCATCTGCACTTACTTCACCATCTACATAGAAGTTATCAAGCAATACAAACTCATTCGCCAATGCGTGTTGGTTAGGTGTAATATTTTCACCGAATAAAACCAAACGTGGATCTCCATTTCCTTTTTTAATATCTCCTAAAACCTGATCATAGGTTCTATTCTCTTTGATTACATAGAACACATATTTGATGGGGCTTTTATCTCCTACTTTTCTAGGGATCGGATTTCCTGCTTCTCCAACTGCAATTGTTTCTTGTTCTTTTTTATAGGGCGTATTATTATACACCTGCTTGGAAAAAACGGCTAATTGCGATTCGGTTGGCTCTTCAAAAATGCTGAGAGTGCCTTTAAACAAACCAGCGATATATTGCACTTCTTTCGGTTTTTCCATATCACCTCCCTGATAATTTACTTGCTGTTTAGTTCCAACAGGATTAGGGCCATATGGATTAGCCATAGAAGAAAATACTTTACCATTTGCAACAA
>CAIYAG010000186.1 GCA_903924075.1 uncultured Bacteroidota bacterium
TCTATTGATTTTTGTAAGGCGTTCCCGATGTTTTGAATTCACATTAACAATTGGCCTACTTGCTTTGATCAATTCTTCAAAGGAGGGTACATCGTTATGTTTCATATATAAGTTATTTCAATCAGGTATGCTTTTTAGACCAGTTGATCCGCCTTCCAACTATCAACTTGAAGACCAATTTGTCTGTAGCATCAGTTAATCCGAAACCCGGACCAAGATTCACCTCCCATTTCGGATCTACATATAAATCTGCCACAACAAATATAGCATGGTTTTGCTGGGGTAACTTTTCAAATTGCTTTAAAGGGCCGAGGTCTCCATAATATTCCAGTCCGAGACTATATTTCGAACTTGCTGCTATAGAGGTTTTGATATTTGGAGCAAAAGCTGGTGAACTATTGATATCTGTTCCCTGAAATGCAAAACCAAGCGTGGGATTGAAGCAGAAATAAAATTTTCCAATTGTCTTATCTATTATTGGCCGTAACTCCATGCTAAAAGTTTCTGCTGCATATTCAGGTTTTTGCCATCCTATTTCTGCAGACAAACTCAAACCAACTGGCAATCCCCATTTTTCTGGAGCTGCGATCCTTGGTCTTAAATGGCTCCCAATGATTTGCCAGCCATGATTTGGAGAATAATTTGTAAATAAATAGAATCCTAATTCAAAATTATCAGTGATGCCGTGTGTAATTTCAATGGTCTCGTGGATAGAATGATTCGTAGGAATTACCCCATTAACAAGATCTTTATTGCCATTAGAAGTATAATTACTATGCAATTCAAACATGGTCTGACCCTTTGTAGTGGTTTCAGATCCATATACTTGAATCTCATAATTTTCTTGTGCGTGAACCGACAAAAAAACAAAACAACCTATAACTAAATATAATAGTCTCATTTCTTCTTTTTCTTGATGGCTTCCTTTGCCATTTTTTTGTTCAGATTTGCTAGTACGCGGTACTGAACAATTTCTGTAACTAATTTTACTGGTAATGGTTTATCCCACTGAAACTGAAGTGTAGCCATTCCTGATTGATACGCTTCGATTTTATCCTTAAAATGTGTTATCACATCTTTCATCGCATAAAATCCCATATGATTTTTAAATGCTGCAAAATACACTACGATTCCATGAAACTTAAATGCTGGCATCGAATAACTGATCACTTCTTCTGAATCTGGTGCAGCTTTGATGATGGTCTTTCGCATTTGTAACAACTTAGGCCGCATGAATGCTTCCTGAGCAGCAATATATTCGTCAATGCTTAGGGGTTTAGTTGCCTTTGACATTGCCATTATAAAAGTTTTAAAGGATGTTTTATTTTGCTGGAGTGATCACAATATTTCTGTATTCAATTGGACCATGATCTCCCTGAATATAAATGGGACCAGCCTCTCCTTCTTTGCTATCTAGTGCACCACCGGTAATTCCAGGGATCACTGTATTGCAAATCACAGTTTTGCCATTCGCAACAACAGTTACAGTTCTGCCAACCAAAGTGATATCATAGGTTTGCCACTCTCCTGGGTCTTTTGCAGCCATTTCATTCGGAGGCAAAAATCCATAGATCGCACTGAACTGATCATTCCAGGGAAACATTCCTTTACTATCTACGATTTGCACTTCATACCTTCCTCTCAAATACACGCCACTATTGCTTCCTTTGGGATATTTAAATTCAACATGCAATTTAAAATCGTTAAAAGTTTTATTCGAGATCAAATTAGATCCAGATTTTGCACTTGTTAAAACACCATCTTTTACAGTCCACTGATTGGGGCCTTCCGCATGCCATTCATTCATATCTGATTTGCCGATCAGTGTAATTGGAGTGCCCCATTCCGGTGCTGTTGATCTGTCTAATAATGGTGCTCGTGTACCTGTGAAATTATACTTTTTCCCATCGGTATACAACATTGAACCAACAAGCATTCCATTAGCGATATCACCTTCAAACTCCATATTTGTATTTCCTGGCTCCCACTGCACAGGTATAGAAAAAGTAAAATGACTACCACTGGTTTTAATTTCTGCAACAGGTCTTGCACTACCAAAAGCATATACAAATCTTCCAATGAGTGTATGATTTCCTGAGTGTTGTACCTCTAACCATGAAGGCAATTGTTTTCCGTCTTTTGCAATAACCAGATCCCATCTTCCTTCAAGAGGAGAAGGCTCAAAATTTGCACGGACGTTTACAGAACATAATAAAATGGCAAAAAAAGTAAAAACAATACTTTGAAAAATCTTATTCTTTCTCATGGCAATTAGTTTAAAAAAAAATGAAGTTGAATTTAAACAAAAAAAACGGAACTCTGCTAGTGAATCAGGTTTACAAAAGATTAAAATCAATTTTCTTCCACATATTTTTTGAAGTTATTTAA
>CAIYAG010000187.1 GCA_903924075.1 uncultured Bacteroidota bacterium
ACAGGGTGCATTGCAGGATTATAATAAAACAATTGCACTGAATCCGAACACCATCAATGCATTCTTTAATCGTGGCATTGAAAAAGCAAATCTTGGAGATTATAGTGGATCTATTGTAGATTTCAGCAAAGCCATTGAGCAAAATGGATCCAATGCAGATATCTATTTTAGTAGGGGGGTATCTAAAGTTGCACTTAAGGATTATAACGGTGCTTTGAAGGATTATAATAAAGCCATTGAACTAAATCCTTCTACAAACAATTTATTCTTTAGCAGAGGAATCGCAAAAGCAAATCTGAATGATCAAAATGGCGCAATCAAAGATTTTGACCAAGCCATCTTACAGAACCCGAAAAATGCAGACATCTTTTTTAACCGGGCAATTGCAAAATCAAATCTTCACGCCAACGCTGATGCTTTGATTGACTATAATAAAGCCATTGAGTTAAATCCACAAAATGGAGCCATTTACTTTAATCGTGCAGTAGTAAAGTCGAACTTAAAGGATACCACTGGAGCTATTCAGGATTATTCAAAGTCAATTGAATTGAATCCTACTAATACCAACGCCTATTTTAACCGGGGAATCGAGAAAATGGCGATGAAAAAATATGCAGACGCATTGGCTGATATTAATAAAGCACTTGAATTGAGTCCTTCCAATGCTGACCTCTATTTTAATCGTGCAGTGATTAAAAACTATCAATTAGATTATTATGCCGCACTTGCTGATTATAATAAGGCAATCAGTTTGAACCCTCAAATAGAGAATCTTTACTATAATCGTGGCCTTGTTAAAATGAATATTAAAGACTATCAGCAAGCACTCAATGATTTTGATCAGGCCATCAGGCAAAGATCAAATGTTTCAGATATCTATTTAAATCGAGCCATTGCTAAGTCAAACTTAAAGCTACATTCAGCTGCTATGATCGATTATAATAAAGCCATTGAATTAAACCCTAAATCTGCTGATGCATTTTATAGTAGGGGGGTTGCTAAATTGAGTTTGCTAGACAAAACTGGAGCTTGTATGGATCTGTCAACAGCAAAAGATCTGGGATCTGCGCTAGCTGCAGAACAGTATGCTAAGTCCTGCAAATAGCCTGTCGCTCACTTTTTAATTGACGAATTATTGATAAAAATGGGGCACTATTCATCCTGTCTAGGACCTCTATTTGCGTTGTATTAAAGTGTATTGGCACCCAATTATTTAGTATATTTATAGTAGATAATTGGCCTAACAAATTCGCCTACCATTTTAGTGCTGATTGATCATTCAATTAAAGATTGAAATCTACCCAATGGATCCAAATTTGAATTTGCAAAACAAGGAAGAAAATCAAAGAGCTGATTTTTTGGCCTTGATCAACAATATGCCTGATATTGTTTTTTCTTTCGACATGAATTTGAATTTGATCAACTTCAACATTGCATTTACAAAATTATGTATAGAAACTTTTGGTAAAACTCCAGCAATAGGAGATCCAATTATAGATCTGTTTCCAGGTGCAGACAAAAACAGTGTAGAAGTTTTAATTGCTGAGGCAAGAGGTGGTAGTCATTATTCTTTCGAAAATAAACTCTCAAGAAATGGAGTACTAACTTTTTTTGATGTTTCACTGAATCCCATCATTAAAGAAAATGAAGAGCAGATTGGGATATCTGTATATGCCAAGGATATTACGGAAAGGAAAAAGGCACTTCAAGATTTACAAGATAGTCATGAACGATATGAATATGTTACCCAGGCAACTTTCGATGCCATTTGGGACTTAAACTTGATCAATGATGAATTATACTGGGGCGAAGGATTTGAAAGACTTTTTGGATATAAAAGCAGTGAAAACAAAGGTGATATCGTTTTATGGTACGAACACATCCATGAAGCTGACAGGCCAAGGATTTTAAATAGCATTAATACCCTTATCAAAGGAAAAAATAATAACTGGTCTGAGGAATACCGGTTCATAAAAGCAAATGGTGAGATCGCATTTGTTCGAAACAAAGGACTGGTAGTTCGTGATACAAAAGGAAAAGGTATACGGATGATCGGCGCAATGCAAGATATTACCCTGCAAAAAAAAGAAGAGCAACAGTTAAGGTTATTTAAATCGGTTATTACAAATACCTCAGATGCGGTATTGATTACTGAAGCAGAGCCATTTGAACTTCCTGGGCCAAGAATATTATATGTGAATGAAGCATTTACAAAATTAACTGGCTATTCTAGTGAAGAAATTATTGGAAAAACCCCTAGAATATTGCAGGGGCCAAATTCCAATAGGGACGAGCTAGATCGACTAAAAGAGTCAATGAAAAAATGGGAGCCATGTGTAATAGAAATATTGAACTACAAGAAAAATGGGGAACAATTTTGGAACAGTATTTCAGTGATGCCCTTAGCAAATGGAACTGGCTATTTTACACATTGGATTTCAATTCAAAGAGACGTAACAGAACGCAAAAAAGAGGAAATAGAAAAAGAATTTTTCTATGATTTAATTCAAACCATTAATGGCCACGAGTTTTTAGAATTATCGTTAAGTATCGGTATTGAAAAAATCAGCAAATATTTTGGTTACGGTTATGCAGAAGCTTGGTTAATAAATATTGATGATACCAAAATGCTTTATAAAGCCAATTGGGCTAACAATGAAAAAGCTGCAAGATTTAGGATCGAACCGCCAATGGAATCGTCTTCTAGAGGATTAGGCGTTATGGGTAAAGCATGGCTTGAGAAAAAAATTCTGTATTATAATGATATACAAAACTCAGAGTTCATATGCAAAGAGAATGCTTTAGAAGCTGGGCTAAGTAGTGTCTTGATAGTGCCGATTTTTTATAACGATCGGGTAGTTGCTATGTTCAATTTCTTTAACGATAAACCCTTAACATTTGAGCAGATCAGCTCTGAACTCTTAAATAAAATAAGTAAACAGATTGGTTCTAATATTCAAAAATCAAGGGCAGATGATGAATTGAATCGCTTTTTTAATTTATCCCCAGATCTATTATGCATTATTGGGTATGATGGATATTTTAAAAAAATCAATCAAGCAGTTACTAAATTATTGGGTTATTCTGAAAATGAAATGCTCAGAAGAGATATTGCAAGTTTTTATGATCTGGAAGTGGAAGAAAGTTTTGGGAGGAAGAGGCATTTTCTTGATGGGCAAAATATTGTGAACTATGAAAATAGGATCATAACCAAGTCGGGCGAAATGAAATGGCTTGCATGGACAGCTGTGCCAATTCAGGAAGAAGCTGTGATTTTTGCTGTGGCAAAAGACATCACAGAGAAAAAGCAAATGGAACTAGAGCGGGAAAATATTCTAGAAAGTATTTCTGATTGTTTTTATGCACTCGATACTGATTTTAATTTTACCTACTTAAATACCCCCGCACAGATCTGGTTAAAAAAATCTGCAAATGAATTAATTGGCAAGAATATTTTTGAAGCCTATCCATTTTTGAAAGAAGGAATTTTTTATAAAAACTTTCAGCAAGTTTTAAGCGAAAAGGAACCCATTCATTTTGAATTACAATTTTCCGGATCTGCAGATTGGTACGAAGAGAGTTTTTACCCAACGGCAGATGGGGTTTCTGTTTTTTTTAGATCGATCAATGAAAGGAAAAAAATTGAACAGGCGATCAAATCTGCTTATGAACAGAAAAACACCATATTGGAAAGTATTACTGATGGATTTTTTACCATTGATAAAGAATTTAAAGTCACTTATTTTAATAAGGAAGCGGAAAGAATCCTTAAAATAGAGCGAGATCAAATCATTGGAAAATCTTTATTTGAAGTATTCTCTGAGGCTGCTAATTCCACTTCACAAAATGAGTATTTAAGAGCCTTACGAGAAAATGTAGCTGTTCATTTCGAGGATTACTTCGAACCATTAAGTACTTTGTTTGAAGTAAGTGGTTATCCTTCAGAATTAGGCTTGTCGGTTTATTTTAAAGACATCACTGAAACCAAACGATTAATTACCCTTGAACAATTAGAAAAAGAAGTTCTTGAAAGAAATGCCAGTCAAGATGCAGTTTTGAGCGAAACCATCAGTTATTACTTAGCTGAAATTGAAAAATTACATCCAGGTATGACCTGTTCTGTATTAAAGTTAGATGGAAATATTTTGTATAATTGGGCAGGTCCGAATATTGATAAGGAATATGCAAATTCAATCAATGGATTGGCGATTGGTGATAATGAAGGCTCATGCGGAACTGCTGCATACTTAAAACAAAATGTGATTGTTGCAGATATTAATACAGATTCACGTTGGGTTAAATATAGAACACTTGCAATTAAAGCAGGCTATCATTCTTGTTGGTCATACCCGATTAAAAATTCTCTTGGTGTTGTACTCGGAACGTTTGCGGTTTATCATAAGCACTCTCGTTTACCCAATAAGGAAGAAACCAATAATATTTCTCGCGCCATTAATATTCTGAAAGTAATTATAGAGAATAAAACCTTTGAAGAGGAAATTCTTGAAATGAACGAACGGTACAACTTGGTTACTAAAGCCACAAATGATATTATCTGGGATTGGAATATTAAAACAGGCGAAGTATTTAGAACAGGAGATGGTATGGCAACTTTGATTGATGCAACCAATAATCCAAATGTAAGTACAAATGCTTTTTGGCAATCTAGATTACACCCAGATGATAAAGATAAAGTGTCAGAGAAAATGGATCTGTTTTTGAAAGATCCGACTCGCGTATACTGGTCTTGCACTTTTAGATTTAGGAAACCGGATGATACATATGCCTATTTCTTTGAAAAAGGGTATTTAACAAGAAACGACCAGAAAGAACCCGTCAGAATGATTGGTGCTACTAGGGATATTAGCATGCAGATCGAAACTGAGACAATTCTAAAAGATCTTAATGACAAACTTAAAAATAGGGCTGAGGAACTTGCAAAATCGAATGAGGAACTAGAAAGGTTTGCCTATGTAGCTTCGCACGATCTGCAAGAACCGCTGAGAATGGTCACAAGCTTTCTTCAGTTGTTACAGAAGAAATATGATCCACAATTAGACGAAACAGCTAACAAGTATATTGGTCTTGCAGTGGATGGCGCTAATCGAATGAAGCGGCTAATCAACGATCTATTACAATTTTCCAGGATCACAAGTTCAAAACTTGTACTGATTCCTGTAGATGCCAATGAAGTTTTGGATGAACTGAAAGAACTCTTTAAGATGAAACTGCAGTCGTGCAATGGTACACTGATAGTAGAAAATCTTCCAATAATACATGCAGATAAAACCCCAATACTGCAACTGTTTCAAAATTTAATTAGCAATGGATTAAAGTATAGAAGTTTAGGTCGCGACCCCATCATTAAAGTTAGTGCAATAGAGAGAAATGCATTTTGGGTTTTTGTTGTAGAAGATAATGGGATAGGGATTGACCCGAAATTTTATGAAAAGATTTTTGTAATTTTTCAAAGATTACATAATAAGGATGAATATAGTGGTACAGGAATTGGCTTGGCGATCTGTAAAAAGATCATAGAACGTTTTAATGGTAAGATCTGGTTGGAATCAACCCCGGGTATTGGCAGTAAATTTTATTTCAGCATCCCTAAGTAAGAAACATGATACAAGCGTTGAAAATATTATTAGTTGAGGATAATGAAGGCGATTATTTACTGGTGGAGGAATATTTGAATGAAGTATTTCCCGATGTATTCATAGAGCATAGCTGGCGTTTATCTGAAGCAAAATCAATTTTAAATAAAGTTGAATTTAATATTGTATTATTCGACCTTACATTGCCGGATAGCAATGGAAAAGAATCTGTAAAAGAAATCTTGGATTTGGCAAAAGCAATCCCTGTAGTGGTTTTAACGGGATATGCAGATAGGAATTTTGCAATTGATACCATGCAAATGGGTGTTCAGGATTATTTAATTAAAGATGAAGTAACTCCAATAATTCTGCAAAAAAGTATCAGCTATAGTATTGAACGAAATAAGATTCAGCTGCTATTCCAAAAAAGTGAAAAAAGGTTTCGTTCAATTGTAGAGAACAGTATTGATGGATATGCTTTAATTGAATCTGATGGTAAAATATGCGACTTGAGTCCATATGGGAAAGTACGCTTTAAATTAAATCCCATAAATGAACAGGGCTTTTTCAGAACCGAATTAATACATGAAGATCATAGATCGATTGCTATAAAAACATTTTTTGAAGTTTCAAAAATACCTGGTGATATCCGAAACCTAGAATTGAAGTACCAGGTAGCTGAAAATGACTTTCGATGGATCGACTCAACACTATACAACTTGTTAGATGAACCTTCTGTGAAAGCTGTTGTATTGAACTATCGGGATATAACTTTAAGAAAAAATGAAGAAGAACAAAGACTAGCATTGATCGAAGAACT
>CAIYAG010000188.1 GCA_903924075.1 uncultured Bacteroidota bacterium
CATTTCAGCCTCGCTCCTGCGTTTATAGGGCTGGCTACTTTTGGGACTCCGTTTAGACTTGTTTGGCACTTTGACTGTCATTCTGAATAGTTTTTTGACAAGCTATTTCAGGACTAGACACCGGTATTAGGGGGTCAATTTGCGTGGATTTTCCAACCTAATAACCCAAAAATGGCACTCATAATGTCGGTAATAGAAGTAGTAGGGGTTTCAGGGATTCTTTTTTTATGCCACACTCCTAAACGATATCCTGCAAAGTTGATCAAAAGCATTGAAAACACCGAAATACTAAATATCAACCAGCCTGTACTATTATCTAAAATATTTTCTTTGAACATAATTTTTTAATTAAAGGCCGGCAAGATAATTATAAAAAAATATCAATGAAAGATTTATTACATGTTTTTCATATGCAATTAACTTCCCATGTTTAGCCATTCATAAATTTATTGTGCTTACATTAATGAAATTCATAATTTTACTAAACCTTTTAATGTGTTAGGCGTTATTGGATGAAGTTCCCCAATTTGTAACTTGATATATTTAATAATAGATGAATCCAATTCCATTTTTTTATCAAGGAAGTTTGATCATTGGTATTCCTGTTATTGTGATACTATTTTACTATAGTAGAAAAAATCGGAACAATTTATTTTTAGCCATTTCCCTCTTGAATATTTGGTATGCACTATTAATAAATAACTTAAATCAGAGTTTACAAATATTAGAATTCCCTTATCTTATTAGAACTGGTAGTATCAGTGTCTTTTTGTTTTTCCCTTTTCTTTATTTATATGCTAGGGGGGCCTTTTACCCAAATGTATTTTTTAAGAAAGCTGATCTGCTTTGGTTCTTACCCTTAACCATTTATTTAATTGATTTGGGGCCTTTTTTCCTTTCAGACTCAAATTATAAAATAGCTGTATTTCAAGAAAGGCTCAAAGATGCGGCATTTGCATCGAAAATTGGTGAGGGATGGATCAAGTTAGTTGGTTTTGAAATTTTATTAAGGTATTTATCAGGCGTATTATTTTTAATATTCCAGATTAATATTATATGCAAGTATTGGAAAACTCATTCCATTCAGAAAAAGCCGGAGAATCGGATAGTCTTTTGGCATATCCTAATTTTGACAGTCACCTATGGGTTACTAGTATTTCCAGGGATTTTTGGAGTTTTACTGCATCTTTCATGGTATAATATCTCTTTTGTAGGTATCAATCTCTCTTTATCATTAACTATCACCGCGTTTTTTTTACTCTTTTCTCCCCGCATTTTGTATGGTTTTTTGCCATTTTCTATAGTTCAAGGTATGGATGATCTTAAAAACTATAGGGCTGAAAAACCAGTTATAACAGAATCGACTAAAGAGTCAAAAAATAGGTATGAGGATGAAAAAATTGCTGAACTCATAGCTAAAATTGAAGATTACGTTAATAAGAATCAGGTCTTCCTAGACCAGAATTATACCATTTACTCCTTGTCAACAGATATTGGAGTGCCAGTTTATCAGTTATCGCCCCTGATCAATAATTATTATGATGAAACTTATAGTACTTGGATCAATCAATTTAGGGTGCGTTATTTTATGGAATTGTGTAAAGACCCTTTGTATAAAGAACTGACTTTAGAAGCCCTAGCCAAAGAATCAGGCTTTTCAAACCGTACAACTTTTATCAATTCCTTTAAAAAAATCACTGGCACAACTCCGAGTGCCTACCTGAAACAAGGCCTGAAATAGTAGTTTTTCCCTTTGTAATAGTCTTTAGTGTCAATATTTGACTAATTCTTGTCAATATTTGACTAATTATAACAAATCCCATCTTTGAAAAAGAACCGCAAGCTTTTTCGTAGACTAATTTTCAGTTATTAATTGAAACGTTGAAAACTAAGGGCTATTAGTTTTTTGCCCTGTTATTCAACCCCCAAAACTATTTTTCTATGAGAAAAGCTATTTTCTTCTGTAGCATTTTTGTAATGTCATGCTTATTGGCATCTTCCCAAAGTTCAGTAATTACACCTAAAGCGAGTTACACATCGGCTGTTGGTATCAAATTCTTTCCACTGGCAGTATCATTAAAACATTTCGTTAGCACTAATAAGGCCTTAGACCTATATGCCTACTTTAATGAAGGTACCCGGATCACTGGTCTATATGAATGGCATGGTACTTTAAGCAATGAGGGTAATTTAAAATGGTATCTCGGACCAGGTATGCATGTTCAATTTTACGATTATGAACATGGTGGAGGTACCAATGTGGGAGTAGATGGCATCGTTGGATTAGAATATAAGCTATCAAAATTGCCTTTTGCTTTTTCTATTGACTGGCAGCCTTCTTTAGAATTTAGTAGCAAATCCACATTTGCTGGCGGATGGGGCGGAATTGGCGGAAAGTTCACTTTCTAAAACAACTCATCAGACTTTCCTTTTAAAAGATCAAAAACAATTACATGAAATCGAAAATTATCGCAATAGTCAGCTTTTTATTACTGACTTTATCTTTTTACAATAAGATCTCTGCGCAACAGAATTACGGAATGGCCAATGGTAACTATGCTGGCATTACTGGGGTTTCAATGAACCCCGCTAGTATTGTAGACAACAGGTATAAGTTTGATATGAATATCGCTGGATTCGATTCCTATTTCAATAATAACTACCTAAAATTCAATAACGATTTTTTTCTCAGAAGAACCTATTCTAAAGATCCTTATAATAGTGCGTTCAGTTATGTGAAACAAGATCAGGTGTCTCAATTGCTAGCAGTGAAAGAGCGGGTACAAGCTGGGGTTAAAACAAATATTCAGTTGCCTTTATCATTCATGGTTACCACCGGCAAGAAGTCTGCCATTGCATTTACCCTGAATAATCGTTCTGTAATGCAAGTATCTGGTATGAATACCCAAACTGCTGAGATCTTCTATTCTGAACTAAAAAATCCTTCTTTATACAATACACCCATGAACAATGATGGGTTGAGGGCTAATTTTCTTAGCTGGCAAGAAGCTAACCTTACCTATGGTACCGTTTTGTTGAATACTGGTCACCATTTTATTAAAGGTGCATTTACAGGAAAATTAATGGCTGCTAGTGCAGGGGCTTATATTCAAGCTGATCAACTAACACTCAATTTTCAGGATCAAAACCATGTAACGATACAATCACCCCTAATTCATTATGCGCGTACTGAACACGCTGATATTCAGGATATTAAAACAAGAGAGTTATTTAATAATATCGAAAATTATCAATTTGGATGGGATGCAGGATTGATTTATGAGTTAAGAGGTAGTTTGAAAAATAAGAAGTTTGTAGACTATGATCTGAAAACTCAATTAAGACAAGACGTTAATAAGTACATTCTTAGAATTGGAGTTGCGATCGTAGATGTAGGCAACTTTAATTTTCAAAGAAAACCTTTGACAAGAGATCATTCTGCCAATATTAACAATTGGGATTTCTCGAATGTGAAAGCAGGTAGCTTAAGTCAATTTGATGTACCATACTCTAAATTGGTGCAGTACACTACTGATACTTCATCATTATTCACCTATAAGTTGCCAACCGCCTTAACTGCGAATATTGATTTGCATTTGTTTGAAGGGTTCTATGTGAATTTGGCAACCAAACAACCACTTGAAAACTTTGGTAAAAAAACATCTACTGGATTAGTGTCAGAAAAATGGGTGGCTCTTACTCCTAGATTTGAAAGCAGGTTATTAGGTGTATATGTTCCGATCTCAAATATGTACAACAGAACCAATATTGGTTTAACAGTTCGCTTCGGACCAGTTTATGTTGGATCTAATAATTTCTACCATATTTTATCGAATGGCAGATCTCCAGAAGCAGATATACATGCTGGATTTAAAATTTCCATTGCTTATGGTGCTCCTTCCAAAAACATGAAGGCATTCCAATATATCACTGGACTAAAATTAGGCGAAGATTCCTTGATCAGCAATGAAAAAGCAGATCGTCGTAAAATTGATTCGATAGCGATGCAAGTAGATATTTTGAAGAAAATGCTTCGTGATTCTTCATTCAGTTATAAACCCGTAAACATTGTGATCAATAATGTAGCAGGTTCTACAACTGCTACTACAGCAAACAGATCAGGTGATTCATTAATCATTTCAAATCCAGTAATTACAGGAAATGCCAATGCATATAACAGTTCACGCGATTCTAGTATTGATCGTTTGATCACTGAATTAGCAAAGAGTAATTTGGCATTGAGAGATGAACAAGAAAAAAACAAAAACACCCAGATCAAACCCGATAAAAAATCAGCTAAAAAAGCAGACCAGCAAAGGAAAGAAGACATCAAACGTCAGAATAGTTATAACGATGATTTAGATAAAGAGATCAAAAGACTAAGAGTGTCAATGATGGCTAGTGACGCTGCCATTGCAACTGCAATTGTTGCATCAAATAGCAATAAGTCTACAGCTAAAAAAGACACTGTTTATATTACAAATATCGATTCTGCATTCAGAAAAACAGAAAGAGACACTATTCAGAATAACACAAGCTCAGTGATTATTTTGCCTGCGAACCAAGCAGCGGGGCAACCTACCAATCCGGTAAGTACAGATGTAACTAAATCTGCCAATCCTGATGCTACAAAAGCTCCTAATTATTCTGAATATTTCAATACCATTTATTTCGATTTAGGTACAACAAATATTAAATCTGCTGATATCGGAAAACTGAAACGTATAGCGGAAGAATTGGGCAAACATCCAAGATGGAAATTAGAAATTACAGGTAGAACTGATGCCTCTGGTTCTTATGAGGCCAATAGAAAAGTAGCTGAAAAAAGAATGAATTCAGTTAAGAAAATATTGTATGACGAAGGCATAACAGACGACAGAATGATTGTTTCATCGGAAGCGGCAACTAGTCAGTTTGGAGAGTCCTCTAACAAAGACCGTAGAGTTGATATTAAATTAGTGATACCACAACAATAAAAATTAAAGTATGAAAATCTATTTCGTAGCCATTTTTAGTGTATTGCTTTTCTCGCAGTGTAAAAACCCTGCACAAGAAAAAGCAACAACAGAATCTGAAGTTGGAAGTGTTCTTCCTTTTGCCGAACCGCCTTCTGCAAGTATCGCTGGTGAATCGCTTGCGGAAAGTAAGCATGTAAGAAGAGCGCAATCAGATCATTTGCCAAAAGATGCGCCGAATATCCTGATCATTTTAATGGATGATGTTGGATTTGGTACCCCATCTACTTTTGGTGGTGAGGTTAATACGCCAACCCTAACAAGAGTTTATAATGAGGGTATTGCTTATAATGAATTTCATACTACTTCTATCTGTTCTCCAACCAGAGCTGCATTGTTAACCGGCCGAAATCATACACGTATTGGTAACGGAACCATTGCAGAACGTGCAGTTGATTGGGATGGCTATACTGGTATCATACCTAAAGAAGCTGCTACTGTTGCTGAAGTTTTGAAAGATTATGGTTACAATACTTCAGCATTTGGTAAATGGCATAATACTCCTGCTAATCAAACTACTTCTCAAGGACCCTTCGACTATTGGCCTAACGCATATGGTTTCCAACATTTCTACGGATTTCTGGGAGGAGAAACCTCTCAGTGGGAACCGCATTTAGTTGAAAATTATAGTCAGGTTGAATTACCCAAAAATGAAAAATATCATTTAACTACTGATCTTGCAGACCATGCAATTGATTGGATGAGCGAGCATAAAGCTTACGCGGCTGATAAACCTTTCTTATTATATTTTGCACCTGGCGCTGGTCACGGTCCTCATCAGATCTATAAAGAATGGGCTGATAAATACAAAGGTAAATTCAATGATGGTTGGGACAAATACCGTGAAAGAGTATTCAAACGCCAGAAAGATTTGGGCTGGATTCCAGCAAATGCACAATTAACTCCAAGAGATAAAACCATGACTGCCTGGGATAGTATTCCACAGTCTCAAAGAGCTTTCCAAGCTAGATTGATGGAAGTGTTTGCAGGATTTGTAGAACATGCAGATTCTGAAATAGGAAGAGTAATTGATGCGGTTGAAAAAAATGGACAGAAAGACAATACATTGATCTTCTTTGTTTGGGGAGATAATGGTTCTAGTGCAGAAGGACAAAATGGGTCGATCAGTGAATTACTTGCACAAAATGGGATCTCAAATACCATCGATCAGCAAATTGCTGCATTGAATAAAATAGGTGGCCTTGATGCATTGGGCGGGCATGTTACAGAAAATATGTATCACTCTTCTTGGGCTTGGGCTGGTAACACACCATTCAGATATACAAAATTGGTTGCGTCGCATTTTGGTGGAACTCGTAATCCTTTGGTAGTATCTTGGCCAGGTCATATTAAAGCAGACAAAACCCCTCGTTCACAATTTCACCATGTAAATGATATTGTTCCTACTATTTATGATATCCTAGGAATTAAAGTTCCAAAAGTGGTGAATGGTTTTGATCAAATGCCAATGGATGGAATTAGTATGAAATATACTTTCGATAATGCAAAAGCTCCAGCTGCTGCTAAAACACAGTTCTTCGATAATAATGGAAGTAGGGGTGTATATAATGATGGTTGGTATGCTTGTACTTTTGGTCCATTGTATCCATGGATCCCAGCTCAAAAGGGTTTAGACAAATGGGATTCTAAAAAAGACGTATGGGAATTGTATAATTTAAATGAAGACTATACACAGTTCAACGATCTAGCTGCTAAAGAGCCAGAGCGTTTGAAAAAAATGCAAGCGCTTTATTTAGAACAAGCAAAAGACAATAAAGATTTTCCAATTGGTGCAGGTATCTGGTTACGCTTGCATCCTGAAGATGCTATTGCATCTCCTTATAAATCATGGGTGTTCAATCAATCCACCTATGGCATGCCTGAATTCAGTGCTCCTGGATTAGGTAAAAAAAGTAACAAAGTGGAAATTGATCTGGAAGTTGGCGCAAATGCATCAGGTGTTGTTTACGCACTGGGCGGATCTGGCGGTGGACTAACCTGCTTCATGGATAATGGCAAATTAACTTATGAATACAATATGATGTTAATTGAAAATTACTCTGTGGAGACAAAAGAAAAATTAGCACCAGGTAAGCACCATATTATCATTACCACCACCATTGCGAAACCTTTTGCTCCTGCAGTTGTGAAAATCAATATTGACGGAAAAGATGTAGCTAACTGTGATGTGAAACGCACAGTGCCGGCAGCTTTCAGCGCAAACGAATCATTTGATGTGGGTAGGGATTTGGGAGCTCCAGTATCATTGCGATATGCAAAAAGAGCACCTTTCAAATTCACTGGTACCATTAGTAAAGTAAAAGTTGATCTATTATAAATTTTGAATTAAAAACTTTAAAAAAATAAAAATTTCGTTATGAAACTATTTTCAAAAATCTTATTTCTTGCAATTTTCACTTTGTCTTTGCAGGCTGCATCAGCACAGATCATGAACAAAAAATCTATCATGTCTGATCTCGGAAACACTGAAGGGGTTAAGCTTGACTCTAAACAACAAAAAGAGTATGAAAAAAGCAATAATGACCTAGCTGAAAGCTTATTGAAAGTAGATAAGAGTCCGAAATCAAAGAACGATCGCGACAAAGAAATTGATGGCCTTTTTGATAAAAGGGATAACGATATAGATAACATATTTGGAAAGGATTCAAAATATGAAGAATCAAGAAAAAGTATGAAAAAAACTTCCAATAAAATGCGTCGTAAAATGAAGTTGGCAAAGTTTGCTTTGTAATTCCATTTCTATTTAAAGCAATCGATTATCAATCTATTTAAAAAAATAAGTATGTCATTTAATAACATTAAAAAAGGACTAACATTTTGTCTTTTTATTCTAATTGCAAATTTTGTAAATGCACAAAAAGATACCCTTGTACTTAAAAATAAAGATGTCATTATTGGAGAAGTAAAAGGGATGGATAGAAGTGTGATTACTATTGGAACAGACTATAGCAAAGACGACTTTAAGGTAAAGTGGGAAGGGATTAGTACAATTAGTACGAATTCATCTTATATCATTACTTTGAAGAACGGGAACAGGCTTCATGGCACCGTAAAAACTTCTGATTCAAGTGATGTTAGCATTAAAACAGTTGACGGTAAATCAAAAATAGTTAAGTATGAAACCATCGTTTTTCTAAAGCCCATCAAAACAGGATTTATTGATCGTTTACATGCAGCAGCTGATTTCGGGTTTAGTTTAACTAAGGCTCAAAACTTAAAACAAATTACTTTAAGGAGTACTGTTGGATATCTTGCAGAAAATTGGTCGGCAGATGTTTCTTATAATACCCTTTTCTCTAATCAAGATAAAACCGATAAGATCAAAAGAACTGACGGAGGACTTACATTCAATTATCTGTTACCAAAAGATTGGTATATCCCAGCATCTGTAACGTTTCTTTCTAACTCAGAACAACAACTAGATCTTCGAATGCTTGAGAAATTAGGGGTAGGTAATTACCTAGTACACTCTAATCGCAGTTATTGGGGAGTTGCAGGTGGTTTAACTTATAACAGTGAAACTTATTACAGTACTCCTGCCAGAAAAAGCTGGGAAGCATATATTGGTACGGAGCTGAACATGTACAATATTGGTGACTTGAACCTGTTAACCAGATTTGCAGCTTATCCAAGTTTAACCGAATCAGGACGTTGGAGATACGACTTCAACTTTGATGCGAAATACGATTTGCCATTGAATTTTTATATCAAACTTGGGGTTACTTATAACTATGATAATCGACCTGTGGCTGGTGCATCAAATACAGACTATGTCATGCAAACAGGTATTGGCTGGAAATTATAAATCGATTTATTTTAAATAACCATACATGAAAAAAGTATTATTTGGTTTTGGTTTCTTTATTTCTGCAGCTGTTTCAGCTCAGCAAATACTGCCATTTCCCCCAACACCATCTGCATCAAAAGCAGGCCTTACAATGGAAACATCAACTTATCAAAAAAGAGTTGATGCAAAGCATTTGCCTGAAGGGTCACCGAATATTTTGATCATCTTGATGGATGATCTTGGTCCGGGTACCCCATCAACTTATGGTGGTGAAATTCATACACCAACACTGGATCGTGTTTCTAAAATGGGAATTTCCTATAATCGTTTTCATTCAACAGCCATGTGCTCTCCAACAAGAGCATCATTACTAACTGGACGGAATCACACATTTGTTGGCAACGGACAGATCTCTGCAATTGCAAATGATTTTGATGGCTTTAGTGGCATCATTCCAAAATCATCTGCAACTATTGCAGAAGTATTGAAAGATTATGGATACAATACTGGTGCCTGGGGTAAATGGCATAACACACCAGAAGAACAGATCACAAATAAAGGTCCATTTGATTATTGGCCAACAGGATATGGATTTGAATATTTTTACGGATTTCTTGCAGGCGAAGCATCACAATATGAGCCAACCATGACGCGCAATACCACTCAAGTAACAGAAGAAAAACCAAAGGGTTATCATGTTACGGAAGACATTGCTCAAGATGCGATCAAATGGTTACGCGAACAGAAAGCATACGCACCAGATAAACCATTTTTTATGTATTGGGCACCAGGTGCAGCACATGGTCCGCACCAGGTAATGAAAGAATGGGCAGATAAATACAAAGGAAAATTTGATGATGGTTGGGACGAATATCGTAAACGAACTTTTGCACGTGCAAAAGAAAAAGGTTGGATCCCTCAGGATGCACAACTTACGCCAAGACCTGCTTCAATGACAGCATGGGATTCAATTCCTGATGCTGAAAAACCTTTCCAACGCAGATTGATGGAAGTGTTTGCTGGATTTGCAGAACACGCCGATTATAATGCCGGAAAAGTAATTGATGAAATTGAAAAAGAAGGAAAGTTAGACAATACACTGATATTTTATATCTGGGGTGATAACGGTTCTTCTTCAGAAGGATTGAATGGAACCATCAGTGAGCAATTAGCACAAAACGGAATCCCTACAAAAATTTCTCAACACATTGATGCATTGAAAGAATTGGGCGGATTGGATGCACTGGGTGGACCAAAGACCGACAATATGTACAATGCTGGTTGGGCTTGGGCAGGAAGTACCCCTTATCAGGGAACCAAATTGATGGGTGCTTACTTTGGTGGTATCCGTCAACCAATGGCTATCTCTTGGCCTAAAGGAATTAAAGCAGATCCAACTGCTCGGCCACAGTTTCACCACGTAATTGATATCGTTCCTACAGTATATGATCTATTAAAAATCACAGCGCCACATATCGTAAATGGGTTTGAACAAGATCCAATTGATGGAACAAGTATGGTGTATAGTTTTACTGATGCAAAAGCAAAGGGAACAAGACAAACACAGTTCTTCGATATTATGGCAAGCCGTGGTATTTATCACGATGGTTGGTTTGCAAGTGCTCGTGGCCCGCGTGAACCATGGGTAGGTGGTATGCCAAAAGGAATCAAAGAATGGTCTCCACTTACAGACAAATGGGAACTCTACAATATTGATAAAGATTGGAGCCAGGCGAATGATTTAGCTGCTTCTGAACCTAAGAAATTAGAGGAAATGAAATCCCTCTTTATCATGGAGTCTACCAAATATAAAAATTTACCAATCGGTGGTGGTATGTGGTCTACAGCCATGTTCCATCCAGAAGATGCACCAGCTTCTTCACTTACAGAATGGACTTTCGATGCACCCATCGTTGGTATGCCAGAATCTGCTGCACCTAAACTAGGTAAGAACAGTAGTTTGGTTACAATGGAATTAGAAGTGCCTGCAAAAGCAAATGGGGTATTATATGCATTGGCAGGGTTCTCGGGTGGTGTTACTTGCTTTGTAAAAGATGGCTTCCTGAATTATGAATTCAATTTGTTTGAAGTACAAAGAACCAAAGTAAAATCTAAAACAAAACTGCCAGTTGGTAAAGCAAAAATAGAAGTTGAATCAAAATTGGTTGATCGTATTGGCGGAGCAATGGATATCACATTGCGTGTAAATGGAGAAGTAGTTGGCACTGGTAAAGTTCCTGCTGCCATGTCGCTTCACTTTACATCTAATGCAACTTTTGATATTGGTATTGATACTGATTCTCCAGTTGCACTTGATTACTATGATCAGGCACCATTTAAATTCAATGGAAAAATTGGTAAGACCACAATCGCCTATTTAAAAAAATAATTGATGAATTGTTTGAGAGCAAGTTTAGTTTTGGTATTGTTAGGTTGCCTAGCCTTGCCTGCATTGGCCCAAGAAAAAGCGGCTGATGCAGGTTTGGGCGAAGCAGCATCTAATGCTACCAATCCAATGGCTTTTGTAACCAAATTACAGATCCAGCCCAACTTTGCTTGGAAAGATGCTAGTGGTAGACAGATTAATTTAACAACAAGAATCATTCAACCTACAGCTTCGATTCTTTTACCTTTTATTAAAAGCAATGACCCTTCTAAAGTGTATACGCTATATAGATTGGAATTGCCCTTTATTAGTCAAACATTACCAGCAACAACTGCATTAAATGCAACGGGTATGAGTGATGTAATTGTACTTGACCTTGTTGCTTTTAAACAAAGTTGGGGATTATTAGGTGCTGGACCAGGATTGGTAATTCCCTCGGTAACTCCAGCTGCTTTAAGTGGAGGTAAATGGTGTACTGGACTAACAGCTGTAGCGCTAAATACTAAAACAAAGGGTACACAGTTTGGTGCATTAGTACAACAGTTTTATTCATTTGCAGGAAGTGATTCTCGAGCAAAAAGAAACTTCATGTTGTTTCAACCCATTTATAATAAAGTACTAGGTAATGGATATTTTATGGGAGTAAGTCCCATCATCACTTTTGATTGGGAGAATAACACTTCTACAATTCCCTTGAATGTTTCTTTTGGAAAAGCATTTGCCAAAAATTTGAGTGCATTTGTTGCCCCTCAGTATATAGTAAGTGGACCAACTAAAGGAGACTTCATTCTTCAGTTTCAAATCAATGCCATGTTTCCTACTTCAAAAAAATAATAAATCAATCTTTTACAAAAACAAAAAAATCAAAAAAATGAAAAAGTATTTAGCGGAATTAATCGGTACGTTTTGGTTAGTATTCGGTGGTTGCGGTAGCGCCTTATTAGCAGCAGCTTTTCCTAATGTGGGGATTGGTTTAGCAGGTGTATCACTTGCATTTGGTTTAACAGTGGTTACCATTGCTTATTCATTTGGACATATCTCTGGAGCGCATTTAAATCCTGCTGTAACAGTAGGGGCATGGGTTGCAGGAAGAATTCCTACTTCTGATGTTCTTCCATATATCGTTTCTCAAATTATAGGAGGTATCATTGCTGCAGGTGCATTGTATGTAATTGTAACTGGCAATGGTTCAGCAATCGGAACTTTCGCAGCTAATGGTTATGGAGAACATTCTCCAGGAAATTACAGCATGGTTGCTGCAATTGTTATTGAATTTATCATGACTTTCATGTTCCTTCTTATTATACTTGGCTCTACTGATGAAGCTGCTCCAAAAGGTTTTGCAGGTTTAGCAATTGGACTTGCACTTACCTTAATTCATTTGGTAAGTATTCCAGTAACAAACACTTCCGTGAACCCTGCTAGAAGTATTAGTCAGGCTTTATTTGTAGGAGACTGGGCATTATCACAATTATGGTTGTTCATCCTTGTTCCAATTTCAGGTGCTGCATTGGCAGGGTTGGTTTATAAATATTTCAAAACCAAATAATTCAATTGTCATGTTTAAAAGAAGCTTATTTCTTGTAATTGTACTTTTTTCTGTCAGTTTTTCTTTTGCACAAAAAAAGCCCAATATCATTGTGATCATGGCCGATGATATTGGTATGTCAAATCTTTCTTGTTATGGAGGAGATATTATGGGTGTGCCAACTCCAAATATCGATCGACTTGCAAAAGAAGGGAAAAAAATGACTGCATTTTATGGTCAACCAAGCTGTACTGCGGGTAGAGCTGCGTTTATTACGGGGCAGTTACCAGTAAGAACAGGACTTACAACAGTTGGAATTGCAGGTACTGATGTGGGATTGCAAGCAGAAGATCCAACATTAGCAGAAGTATTAAAAACCCAAGGTTATAACACTGCTCAGTTTGGCAAAAACCATTTAGGCGATTTAGAGAAATTCATGCCTCATAGACATGGATTCGATGAATTTTTTGGGAACTTATATCATTTAAATGCAAATGAAGATCCTGAAGATAAAGACAGACCAAACACAGCAGAATTCAAGAAAAAATTCGATCCTAGGGGAGTAGTTTCTGGTACAGCTAATGGCCCAACAGTAGATGAAGGCCCGCTTACTGTAGAAAGAATGAAAACTTTTGATGAAGAGATCTTAGCAAAAACAACCGACTTTATTAAGAGAAAATCAAAAGAAGACAAACCGTTTTTTGTTTGGTACAATCCTTCAAGGTTGCATGTATTTCAACACTTGAAAGATAAAGACAAAGGTCAATCTCGTGCTTCACATAATGGGGAAGATGTATTTGGAGATGCTTTGGCTGTTCATGATAGAGAAGTTGGAGAATTATTGAAACTATTGGATGATTTAAAATTAACAGAAAATACGATTGTTATTTATACAACGGATAATGGCCCTTATCAATATATGTGGCCAGAAGGTGGTACCAGTCCTTTTAAAGGAGATAAAGGAACAACCTGGGAAGGTGGTGTTCGTGTACCATGTTTGGTTCGTTGGCCAGGGAAAGTTGAAGCGGGAAGCCAAAGTGCTGATATCATGTCATTAGAAGATTGGTTTACTACACTTGCGTCTATTGCAGGTGATCCAACGATCGTAGAAAAATTAAAAAAAGGGGCTTCTTATAATGGAAAGTCGTTCAAAGTATTATTAGAAGGAATTGATCAAACTGATTTTATAACAGGTAAGAGCCCATCAAAAAGAGATTTTTATTTCTATTATGATGAAGCAAATTTGACCGCAGTTCGATACAAACAATTCAAATTGAATTTCGCTTCTAAAAGAAATGCAAAGTGGGATGGATTTTTGCAACCTTATGGTAGACCATTACTTGTGAACTTATTATTAGATCCTTATGAAAGGCAAGTGGATAGCGATATTCCCCGTCAAATGTCAGAACATAAAGGTTGGGTTTATGCGCCAATGTTAGGGCTGTTACAAAAACACCTAGCTAGCTTTAAAGAATTCCCTCCTCGCCAAACTCCATTATCAGGTGATTTCACAAAAATGATCGAGGGGATGATGAGGCAAATGAGTGCTAAAGAATAGTTTAATTTAATATAAGTAGGATGAGATATTTTAAATTTTTAATTGTATTAGTAGTTAGTTCATGTTTAACAGTTAATGTTTTTGGCCAAGGAGATGGACCAAGAAATCTACTTTGGGGACCTACAGGAGTAACTGCTTTAATTCCTAAGTGGATGGACATGAAACAAAACATGACCCCATCAAACATATTGATTAAGGATGCAAAAATAAATATTGATGTATTTCCAATTACACTTGTGCACAATTTCAATATTGGTGGAAGGTTTGCACAAATCATGTTGAATGCAGTTCCTGGTTATTTAAACGCAACAGTAGATGCTAATTCTACAAATATAGCTGTGCCAAAATACAATAACTCTGGTTTTGCTGATGGTTTTGTTGGCTTCAAATTTGGCCTTGTAAATGCCCCTGCATTAAATGTGTTGGAGTTTTCTAAGTATAAGCAAGGCTTTTCAATGATGTTGTATACTAGGCTCTGGTATTCTGGTACTTATAGTATCAATGATCCCATTAATTTAGGCTCGAATAGATTTAGCTTGGATGTTGGATTCCCGATGAACATTCAATTAAGCAATAACCCTAAACGTGCAACCTGGATTGAGTCTTACCCAGCATTTCATTATTATGCTGCCAACAATAATCCAACCATCATTTCAAAAGCTAATAAGCTCAAGCAATTGCCTTTGTTTTCATTTGAAAACCACCTGACGCACAATTTTACTGATAAATTTTGGGCTGGCGCAACATTGCGTTATCAATATGGAGGAGCAGTTGCGCTAGATAATTTAATCGATGATCAGTCATATATTAATATGGTTGGAACTGGCATTTCTGCTGGCTACCAAGTATTACCAATGCTAGCGCTACAGAGTGGGTATAGCTGGATTTTAGCTGGCAAAAACGATATAAATGCAAATATGTTTAGGGTTGTAGCAGTTTTATCATACGCAAATTTGAAAAAACTAAAAACACAACAAAAATAATTAGCAAAGAGTATTTAAAATATTCAAATAATATTAAAAAATAAAAAATGAAACAAACAAGTTTTGCAATAATTGTGCTTAGCGTTTTATTTGTTGCTTGTGGACCAAGTAAGAAATTACAAAATGCAAACGCACAAATCAATACACTGAATGGTCAGGTAGAATCGCTTAATAAGCAAGTTGCTACAGATCAGAAAAATATTTATCAATTAAAAAATGAAAATATTGCGTACAGTAAAGAAGCTGAGCAATGCAGAAAGGTGAAAGAAGCGATCAATCAAAGAGTTGAAAATTTTAATAAAGCTTTAGCAGAGCACGGAACTTCAATGGAAGAACTGAGAGCAAAAGCTGCAAAAGCCTTGCAAGATTTTAATGATGCAGGCTGCACAGTAACCTATAAATATGGGTTGATCCATGTAGTTATGCCAGAAGCCCTTTTGTTTGAAAAAAATAGCACTAAAATTAGTGATATGGGGAAACAAGCGATTTCTGTAGTTGCTGATGTGATGATCGATTATAAAGGAATGAAAGCTGTGATCATTGGAAACTCAGATTCTACAGTGGTAACTGGTACTGGATCTAAATTCCAGGACAATTGGGCTTTGAGTACGGAAAGATCATTATCTGTAATTCGTGTATTACGTGATAAGTTTGATATTGATCCAAAAAGATTGACTGCAGCAGGACGTAGTAAGTACGATCCTATTGCCGACAATGCAACAGAAGAAGGACGTTCAAAAAACAGACGAATTGAAGTGATATTGGATCCAGAATACAGAAGGATCTGGGAAATGTCAGAGAATAAATAGGCCAATTTTCAACTAAGTTTTCAATTTTAAAAAATCAATATGAAAAATATATCTGTTAAATTTATAATGATCCTTTTGGGGATTGTTTTGATTTTACCAAGTCAATCTTTGCTTGCTCAACCAAAGAAAGGCAAACCTACTGCTGCAAAATCAGCACCATCAAGACCTTCACCATCTTCAGGCAATAAGGTGAGCAATTCTGGAAACAAAACCACCAATGTGGGTTCTGGTAATAAAAATGTTGGATCGAATAATAAAGTAAGTGTTGACAATAGCAAGAAAAACGTTAATGTGAATGTAGATAATAGCAAACACACTAATATCAATAATTCACACAACACAAATATTCACAACAATTCTGTTAGAAGAAATTCTTATCATCCTTATACAAGGCCTCCATACCGTTATGGTGGCAGAAGCTATTATTGTCATTATGGATATCATTATCATCCGTATCATCCATTCTATTGGGGACCAATGTGGCATCCATGGGGATTCTTCATTGCCACTTTAGCAACTACCGCTATTATTATCAGTGTTGAAAATCAGCACTACCATTACGACCAAGGTGTTTATTATGCACAAAGTGGATCTGGCTATACTGTTGTTCAGGCTCCAGTTGGGGCAACAATCACTACACTTCCACCAAGTTCACAAACTGTGGTAGTTAATGAAACAACTAATAACTATTACTATGGTGGTACTTATTATGAGAAATCTGATAAAGGATATACAGTAGTTCCTCCAACAGCTGGAACAATCGTTGAAAATTTACCAGAGGGAGCTAAAGAAGAAAAAGTGGGTGACCAAACCTATATGAAATTAGGAGATGTGTATTACCAACCGATATCTAAAGATGGTAAAGACATGTATGAAGTTGCGCAGGTTGATGAAGACGATAATTAATAATTTAAAAAACAATAAATGAAAATCAATAATAGAATCAAACTGACATTCACTTTGGCTTTTATGTTCTTTGCATTTCTTGCATCAGCTCAAACTGTGGTTGCACCAAAAGGTGGTGGAGGTGGTTGGAGATTATTAGGATCTATAACAGCCAACCATACAGCAGACCATGATCAGATCATCGTTGTAGGGCCCCACGATTATTTCCGTCGTTTAAAATTCAAAGTGATGAACTCTCCTTTGAATTTGCAAAGAATGATTGTTCGATATGATGACGGTGGCGCACCAGAAAATATTGATGTGCGTTCAAATATTCCAAAGGGCGGAGAAAGCCGTGAAATTGATTTGAAGGGCGGGAAACGCAAATTAAAATCTGTTGATTTCTGGTATGATACCAAGGGATTCTTGAATGGTAAGGCTGATGTAACACTTTTTGGAATTAAATAATACCGACTTTTTAAAAATAAAATTTATGAGCAATTTTTCAATAAAAAACGTATTTGGCAAGGGTTTAGTAATTGCAATTCCACTTGGAGTTGTAGTATATATTGCCATGAAAATTTTTGAAATGTTTGCAAAAGTGGTGGAGCCAATATCAAAGCAGTTTGGTGTTGAAAGGATATTTGGCGAACTAACAATAACTATATTAGTTGTTTTTATCCTTTTGATGATTGTATTTGTTCTTGGGCTTTTAATGAGAATCAATATCATTGCTAACATTGGCAAAAGTTTGGAAGATCTTGTATTTAAGTTTTTTCCCTCATTAAATCAATTAAAGGTCACTGCTGCAGAAAAGCTAAATCTTGAAACGAAAGCTGAAGCATGGAAACCAGTGCTAATTCTTTTTGAAAATAAATACAATGCGGCTTATGAAATTGAGCAGAATGACACTTATGTTACACTTTTTGTTATTAAGGGAATTGAAATTAGCGACGGTGAGATCTTAATTACAAAAAAAGAGGATGTACAGATTCAAAATATTACTTCAAAAGAGTTGCATCATTTTACAAAACAATATGGAAAAGGGTTTCTTTCGTTGATCAAGTAAAACTAGCCAATGAATCAGAATATTTTCTTTAATAAGTGGTGGTTATTATTATTGCAGGGTGTCCTTTTAATGACGTTGAGCTATGCTCATTTTAATAACCTTACTACTATTGTTGAATCAGTTTCAAATACAACTGGTTTTGTTGCACTGCTTACAGGGAGTAGTGCGGTAATTGGTTATTTTCTTGCTGATAAAGAGGAAAGCAATCAATTTGATTTGATCTTAGGAGCACTAAGTTGTTTAGTAGCAATACTGTTTATCACAAGATTATATTTTGATTCTGAACTATTAATCTGGTTTCTCATCTCTTATATGATCATTAATTCTATTTATTTGATCACGAATACCTGGCAGTTGAAGTCTATCATTAATTGGTGGTGGTTGAGTATTTTAATTTTAGGATATACAGTTTTCCTGAGTTTATTTATTATCACAAGATTGCCCCAACTAAATCACGCCATTTCTTTGATTGTTGGTTTTCAGTTTTTTGGAAATGGGTTGTTACTTGTATTAATGGCTTTTGTACTTCGAAAATTGCAAAGCGAGTATGGGAAAACGATTAGTCAAATTCGAGATAATGCTATTCAATAATCATTAATCAGAAAATTAAATTGATAAAAAAACTTATTCTTATTATCGGTGTTCTGTTTATTCTCGATAATTGTAAAAGTCAGGAATTAGATCCGAGACTGTATGCAAATCTTCCAAAAAAGATGAATGCATTTGCACTCTATTATGGTTATATGAGTGGTAATGTTGTTGCAGATCCTTCTTTACCAATTGAAGATTTTAAAATTACAAGTCACAATATTGCAGCTGCCTATGTACACACATTTAGTTTGGCAAAAAAACTGGCAAGATTCCAAGTTTCTTTGCCCTATACTATGATGGATGGCAACCTTAAAATTAATGGCGTAGATACCAGCGGATCCAGAAACGGACTTGGAGATTTAAAACTCAGATTTGGAATGAATCTATTTGGCTCACCGGCCTTAGATAGAAAAGACTTTCGGAAATACAAACAAAAAACAATTGTTGGGTTTAGTGTTGTTGCCACAATACCTACTGGATTATATTATGCTGATAAAAGAATCAATATTGGTTCTAATAGATATACTATTAAGCCGGAGATTGGCATTTCAAGGAGGTTCAATCGTATTTATGCAGAGGGTTATTTAGGAGTTTGGATATACGGTAACAATACCGATTACATGACTAATAAATTGCTAAAGCAGGCACCAGTGTATACTTTGCAAGCACACACAAGTTATTATTTCAAAAACCAAGTTTGGATTGGGATCGATGGTAACTGGTTTAATGGAGGCCAAACAAGTGTAAACAATAAATCTGTGGGTGAGCTAAAAGATAATTGGCGGGTTGGTGCAACATTATCTGCTCCATTATCAAAATCTCAATCTTTGAAATTTCAAGTGAATGCTGGCGCATTCAAGAATGCCGGGTTAAACTATGACATTTATTCAGTTAGTTATCAATACGTCTTCTTCTAATCAATAATAAACTAAAACCATGAAAAAAAGTCTTCAATTGAAACAATGGATTCAAAGTCTGCTGCTGATAGTTATTGTTATTGCAATCAATTGTATATCTGTATTTGCACAATCTAATGTTGCAGAGGTTCAAAAAAAGTTCGAACCTATGTTTAAAGCAGGTGTAAATATTTCCTTATTAGAAAACTATTGGAGTAAACCTGATATTTTATTGCAGAAAGAAAACATAAAAAAACTGGATAAGGCTTATGCGCTTGGATTTAAAACTGTGCGAATTCCAATTAAGTTCGATATGTTCTTAATGCCCGACAAAGTTACTTTTAATCCAGAGGTCTTAAAAAAACTGTCTAAAGTTTATGGTTATCTTGAGTCGCATGACATGACCATGATCTTAACCTATCATTTTGGAGTTACCAGAAACAAAATGCAAATTGATGAATTACAAAAGGAAATTAAAAGAGGGTTTGATATCTGGGCTCAGATTGTAAATCTTTTTAAAGGCAAAGGATATGATCGTATATTTTTTGGTCTTTATGATGAACCAAGAATGGAAGACAACTCCAGATGGGACTTGATCAACAAAACAGCTATGGCAAAATTGCGTCCATTAGACCCTGATAGATACTGGATAGTAGGATCCAATAATTATATGAATGTTACAGCATTTGAATCTTTAATCCCAATTCCGAATGATGATAAGGTTTTGTATGCATTTCACTTTTATGATCCATATATTTTCACCCATCAAGGAGCGCCTTGGGATAAAGACAAAGCTTACATGAAGGTTTTACCTTATCCATTTGTTGAAGCTGAAATGCCTCCAATGCCAGAGCGGGCAAAGAACGATAAGGATATGTCTTATAACTATAACCATTACTCAGAGGTTTCAAATAGGAAATTTATTGAGGATAAAATAAAGCTTGCTCATGATTGGTCAATAAAATATAATGCCCCAGTAATTTGCACAGAAGCAGGAACAATTGCAACAATTCCAGAAAAATATCGCAGCAATTATATTAAAGATGTTTCTGAGGTATTAAAAAATTATGGCATTCCGATGGTAATTTGGGATATGGAACAAAGCTTTAAAATTACCAATCAGAACAATGAACTAATCCCTGGGGTGAGCAATTGGGTAAATTCATTTAAATAAGCGAAATTTGTATCATGATTAATTTAACTTCTAAAAAAGCTACTTTGCTTTTTAAGTGGTGGGGTAGTAGATCTATCTTATGTACTTTTATTATTTTATTGTTTACAATTACATCTAATGCACAGGTTACTCCATTCGAAAAATCGGTTTTAGATTCCTTGTCTGCTAATGATTTTAATTTTAGTGTTGGATTCTTATTCAATGCAAGTGAAGACGGTACCAGTTCATTAACAACGGGCACTGATATTGGAATGATGTACTCAACCAAAAAGTCGAATTATGAAGTTATACAAAGCAGTTATTTCAGTAGACTCGAAAGTTTTTCTAGTTCCAATCGATTTATTGCATTGATCAGGGGAGATATTTTTAGTCATGATACACTAGGCCAAAGAGTAATAGAAAAACGATTTTATCCCGAACCATTTGCTTTGTATATGTTTGATGCAAGCAGATCATTAAACTTTAGAATTCAATTGGGAGTGAATGCCATGTGGGCTCCCAAGCCCACAAAATTGGTAAGAATTAGGGTTGGGTTAGGGATATTGAGAGAAAGGGAAAATTGGCAAATGGTCAAGCATGAACAATTACCATCTCTAGATACACTACCACCAGCTGTGCTGCAATATATTTATGATAGTGTGGGCATTAACAAACAAGGTAGATTAGAAAGAGATAACTGGAGGGCCAATTTATATTCGAACTTCCTATTTAATTTCACGAAGAATATCAATATGAATGCGTTTGTATCTATGCAAATGCCGTTTGAACCTCCTTATTCAGGACTGCCACAGAATAGTCATTTCCCTGTTGTTACAAAGCTATATCCTAGGCTTACTTTAGATATGCAGTTGAATATACATGTATGGGGTAAACTCGACTTTGTTACTGCTTTCCATTATATGTATGATAAGGGGCAGATCCCAATCTATGTTCCCAACTGGTTGTATAATTTTTCTCAGGGATTACAGTTGAGTCTTTAAAACAGATGACTTTTCATAAATACTTACAGAGGAATGTGATTTCCTGATATAAATCATATTCTTCTGTAACTAGTATCACAATGCCGATTAATTGTTAAAATGACCTTTGTTCTTCCAAAAAGAACAAAAATGAAAAGTTTAGTCATTTTAGGTGCAGGAACTGCAGGAACAATGATGGCGAACCATCTAAATAAAAAGCTGAATAGAAAAGAATGGGATATTACCATAATAGATGAACGAAAAGAGCATCACTATCAGCCAGGATATCTGTTTCTTCCTTTCGATATTTACAAGCCAACAGATATTATCAAAAATATCAAAGATTTTATCCCCTCAGATGTTGAGTTGATCCAAGAGCGCATAGAGAAGATCAATGCAAAGGAAAACAGTATTCTTCTGGATGCGGGAGAAATTATCAAGTATGATCTACTCATTATTGCAACAGGTGCAAAAATCGCGCCTGAAGAAATTGAGGGTATGAGCGGCTCGGAATGGCAAAAATCTGTTTTCGATTTTTATACTTTTGAGGGAGCACTTGCTTTGCGTAATAAATTGCGTGAATGGGAGGGTGGAAACCTTGTTGTGCATATCTGTGAAATGCCTATTAAATGCCCGGTGGCACCACTAGAGTTTGCATTTTTAGCAGATTCATTTTTTGAGCATAAAAAAATGCGGGAGAAGGTTAAAATCACCTATGTAACGCCACTTAGTGGGGCATTTACAAAACCAAAATGTACGGAAGCTTTAGAGTACTTGTTAGAAGATAAAGGTATCATACTGGAAAGCGATTTTGCAATTGCAGAAGTTAATAATGAAGAGAAAACAATTGTTGATTATGGAGGCAAGTCAATTCCTTTTGATTTATTGGTTACAGTGCCAACAAATAAAGGTGACGAATTGATGGAAAGATCTGGTTTGGGCGACGAGCTTAATTATGTACCAACTGAGAAAGCAACGCTTCAATCAAAAGCATTTGAAAATATCTTTGTAATTGGTGATGCTACTAATGTGCCTGCATCTAAAGCAGGTTCAGTGGCACATTTTGAGGCAGAAATTTTAACGGAGAACATCCTACATTATATTAAACAGGAACCATTGGCAGCTAGTTTTGACGGTCATGCCAATTGTTTCATTGAAACAGGCCATCAGAAAGCCTTGCTTATCGATTTCAATTATACACACGAACCAGTGTCTGGATTATTCCCATTCCCTGGAATTGGCCCATTACAATTGCTCAAAGAAAGCGTGTTTAATCATTGGGGTAAATTGGCATTCCGCTGGATCTATTGGAATATGTTATTAAAAGGTATCCCAATTCCTTTTGTAGGTTCTCATATGAAAACCGCAGGCAAAAATTTTTAACCAACAATAAAACCATTTTATGGACAAGTTAATCGCAGGTAAAACCATACAAGTAAACGAAGAAGGATTCATGACCAATTTTAGTGAATGGAATAAGGAAATCGGAGAGGCCCTAGCTGGTGAATCACAAATTGTATTAACTCCAAAACATTGGGAGCTGATCAATTATATTCAAACTGAAGTTAAAAATGAATCTCCACTAAGTATCCGCAAAATTGGAAAAAGTGGGGTAGTAGATATCAAAGAATTCTATGCACTATTTCCAAATGCACCATTGAAAACTGCCACAAAAATTGCTGGTGTACCTAAACCCGCAAGCTGTATTTAACAACAATAAAATTTTAATCATGAGTGAATATAATGGCGAGATCAGAAAAATGATGATCATCCTTTCTAAAGCCTCCATCGAAAATGTTTATGCAGCTTTTGTTTTGGCAAATGGCGCAAGAATGGAAGGTATTGAAGCAGAAATGTTCTTTACTTTCTTCGGACTTGAAGCAGTTCACAACAAAAAGCTAGATCATTTGCATGTTGCTACAGTAGGTAATCCTGCTATGCATATGCCAACGATGTTAGGCGGTTTGCCTGGTATGGAAGCTTTGGCAACTAGTATGATGAAAAAAGAAATGGAAAAACTGGATATGCCTGAAGTGCGAGAATTCCTAGAAATATTAAAAGCATCCGGAGTTAAGCTCTGGGCCTGTAAACTAGCCATGGAAATGTTCCATTACGAAAAAACAGACATGTTCCCTGATTTAGATGGTGTATTAACAGTGGGCGATTTTTATAATCAATCAAATGGTATTGGCACACATATGCTATTCATATAGTTTTAAGGATATTCAACTTATCTAATTGATAATCATCAATTAATTCTCAAAAGCCTTTCAATTTTATTGGGAGGCTTTATTTTTACAGCATTATTGGAATAAAAGGAAGTGAAATCACAATAAACCTGAATTAAAGCATTTTTTAATATACTTCAACAGACTATAATCTCTATTTTGCCGTTATCTTATTATATCTTGACTATTCTATGCATCGAAACCTGCAAGTATGGTCAGGTGAAATATTTATATAATATATAAAATTGGAATCTTAGTATACTAAAACTCATTTATGGAGATCAACAACCCCTATGTTTTCGGGAATGTATCCTTGTTAATTACACATTATAATCGGAGCAAATCATTACATCGCTTGCTAGATGCCATGCAAAAGCTACATGTAACATTTGGTGAGATTGTTATTTCTGATGATGGCAGTTCTTATGCACACCTGCAAAACTTATTGGAATACCAGAAAATATTTAATTTCAGATTGATCACAGCACCTGTAAATAAGGGTCTTCCAAATAATATTAATAAAGGTCAGGATGCCGTTTTAAAACCCTATACGCTTTATGTACAAGAAGATTTTGTGCCAAGTGCTTCATTCCCTTTAAAGTTTAAGCATTCTTTAGAGATCATGGAAGAAAGGCCAGATGTGGATATAGCTAGGTATTGGGCTTATTGGAAATATCCGTATCTAAAAACGATCCGCAACGGTTTTTCAGATATGACATTCAGCATTTTTAAACTGGGTTATAAAAAGTTTTATGTGTATAGCGATGCTAGCCATTTGAGAAGAAGCAATTTTCCTCAAAAATTTGGTAAGTTTTTAGAAAACCTTCCAAGTGATAGAGCAGAATATTTGATGATGATGTCTTTTATACGGAAAAACGGTAAGGCGATCTATAACGACAATTATAACGATATGTTCGATCACCTAAATAGTGAAGACGAACCAAGTACAGTTGAAAGAGATTTTATTTCATATAGCGATAGCAATCCTGTTATTACTATCATTCGGAACTTATATAGAAATGTCAAGTTCAACCTTGATTATCTGTTTCTATTCTCATGGCGATTGGAAAGATTCATTAAAGCCGTGAAGAGTATTGGCAAAAAACCATAGCAAGCTTTGTAAATTTGATATTGAATACGAGGGAGGTGGGAACGGAATCAATGAATGACCATTAAGTTTAATAGATAATTTATTTTTTATGTCGGCTTCTAATTACCATTTTGATGGAGTAAGTTTAGTGATTACACACTATAACCGAAGCAGCTCCTTGGAATGTTTATTAAATACTTTTAAAAAATTGCAGTGCAGTTTTGAAGAAGTGATTGTTTCAGACGACGGAAGTAGGCCAGAACACCTCTCAAAAGTTCAGGAGCTACAGAAACAGTTTTTATTTACACTATTAACCACTCCAGTTAATAAGGGGTTGGGACATAATAATAATGTATCCCAAGACGCAGTTAAAACGGAGTATACCCTATATGTGCAGGAAGACTTTGTTCCAAGGCCCATTTTCCCAGCACTTTTTGAGAAGTCAATGAAGATCATGAGGTCGCAACCAGATATTGATATCATTAGATATTACTCTTATTTCAGTTATCCTTATCTCAAGCCTTTTGATGAAGACTTTTCATTATTAGATTTCCATCCTGAATTCTGGTATGCAAATCATCGAAAATTCTATTTCTATAGCGATCATCCGCATGTTAGGCGCAGTAATTTCTTCAGCAAATTTGGTCGCTATCTCGAAGGCATCAAAGGAGATACTACTGAATATCGAATGAGTCTTTCTTTTGTACAGAAAAAGGCAAAAGGATTATTTTATACCAAGTTTAACGAAGTATTCGACCAACAAAACACAGACGCTGAGCCAAGCACTATGCAAAATGAGCGTCCAGAATGGAAATTGAGCAAGAACTTAATTGTTAGATTCTTAAGGTTCCTTTACTTGGTTTACAAGTACACAAAATGGAGCCTGGAATATGTGTTTGTTCCCAAAAGACCTTAAAACTAAATCATAAAAAAAGCGTCCCGATTTTATCTGGACGCTTTTTTTATTTGATATAGTAGTAGTTCAAATATTATGAAATTTTACTAGAAATAAAGGACCGTATTTCTTTGATTCCGATAGAAAGGGTATCGCTGAAATCGATCTTAATTGTTTTTTGAATATAGTAGTAGGAAATGATGATAGCATACAGCGTAGGAAATATATTGGTGATAGCTATTCCATAGACTGATTTAAAATAGAAGACCACTACAAAGTCTGCGATCAAATTAATAACAAGCATCACAAGTAGTTTATAGAAGTTTATCTCAGGTTTATTGATGACGTCAAGGGTAATTGCAAAAAATCGATCCGCAGGAAATAAAAGAGATAAAAGTATTAGGATTCGAAACAGATTCGGCGCTTCTGTTGTAACATATTTTTGCCCCCCGATCAATGCGATCAAAGGTTCTGCGAAGATTAATGATACTATTGCTACTCCAATGAAAATTGTAGTTAGAATACCAATAATCTTTTTCAGTGTAAAAACCATTTTATCTTGTTCATTATTATTATAGAACCCAGACAGGAGCGGCATTCCAGAGCCTGCAATGCTATAAAGTGGGATCTCAATGATTTGCATCAATTTTGATCCGATATTAAAAACGGCTACTGATGCTGGGCCGAAAAAGTAATCCAGGAAAAAAGTGTTCGTGAAACTAAATAAATTGGCACTCAAGCTACTTCCCATGCTGTACTTCCCAAAATGATACATTTCAAGGACTCCTTTTTTAGTTGCGTCTTTAATCATGGAAACCTTCGACCAGCCAATGATCAATACCACAATACTGACAAAGACATTACATAATATATAAGAAACAATGATCGTGTTTAAAGTTGTTTCTTTTAGAAATATTAAGGCAACGATAGTTCCTGTAAACAATACCTGGTTCAATAATCTGATCCTTAGTAAAAGGTCAAATCTTTTTTCAGACTGTAATACAATGCCAGCAATGAAAAATGGCAGCGTTGAAACAATGATCAGTGAGAAATATTTGTTGAGGAGGTCTAAAGTAATATTATCAGTGTTGTGGTAAAATATAAAGGAAACTAAATTCGCAAACACTAAGACTGCAATGATCAAGATCGTTAAGATCCAGGTAGAGCCTATTACTTCTGCAGCACGTTTTTCATCAGAACCTGAATAATATTTGATAAATGCCGTTGTCATAAAGCCAGATTTAACGGTATCTATTAAATTGATCAGCGTAAATAAGAAAATATAAATACCGGCATCAGTTGGCGTCAAAGCCCGATACAAAAGCGATAGCGTTACAATTCCGAATAATGACATGGAACCATTTAACAGTAATGACTGAAAATGGATATTTTTAAATATAGAGATTGCTTTTTTTATTAAAGACATATGGGATTATAATTTGAAGATAATTTGATTAAGCAGGGATCTCGAAATTTATCTGATCTAGGCTTACAAAGGAATAACCCTCTTTCTTTAATTCAGTAACAACTATTTTTACGGTCTCTAAAGTTTTACTATTCCATCTTCTAATGATTCCCCATAATTTATTTGCATTTGAATCATGCATTAAAATGATCCCTTTTTTCTCAGCTCTGATCAATTTTAAATAATGCTCCGCACATTTTATTGCAGCATCCTTATCAAATTTGCTCCAAAACCACCAGTCCGATCCATCAATATGCCAACCAATTGGGCCAATATAGTTAAGGTCTGTTTTTAGATCCTTGTTCAATTGTTTACTCATTTCTGCATTCCACCTTCCAAACGGAGGTCTGAAATAAATGTTCTGGTTAGTAACGTAATCTTTAATTAAATGTTCCGTAACCGCTAGCTCAGGTGCAAGATTCTTACCCTTGCTAAATGCGCGATTCATATCAGGATGATTGGTAGTGTGATGTCCAATGATATGGCCCAGATCTTTTACCTGTTTTACAATTTCTGGATATTTCTTTATGTACTTACCAACCATGAAAAATGTGGCCACTATGCCCTCGTCATGTAAATATTGGGCAAGTTCAAGGGTTTTTGGCCCTTTATTCTTAAATGAAGGTTGCCCGGGTCCATCATCAAATGTGAAGCAAACCGTTTTATCTGGTAGTGTGGATCCTATTAAGATGTTTTCTGCTAACATTTGTGTTTTTTAAAGAGGGTCTGTTAACCCAAATTGTAATAATTACCCTTTTATAACTAAGCAGTCTAAGGTAAACCTTTTTCAACTATCCATTTAAACGCAATAGTGGCATGAATAGGTATATGTATCTGCTTAATTTTTTAAAAATGAGCGAATTATTTATTTGGAACTGAATGGAAAATAGTTGGTTGAATAACATTTATTATTACTTTTGTTAACCATTTGGTTAATTATATGGCAAAAAAGGGAAAAGATACTAATACAGAAGAAAAGATATTAAATGCGGCAAGGCAAGTTTTTATAGAAAAAGGTCTTTCTGGAGCGAGGATGCAGGACATTGCGGATAAAGCTGAGATCAATAAAGCAATGCTTCATTATTATTTTAAAAATAAGGAAATGCTGTTTAAACTGATTTTTCAAGAAACCGCTGGAAAGCTATTTCCTCATTTTGAAAAGCTAATGGATTCTGATCTGAATTTCTTTGATAAAATCCGTTCCATAGTTGCCAGTTATATTGATGTGATCATTCAAAACCCTTATATACCATTGTTTGTAATGAATGAAATGAACAAAAACCCTGAAATTGGAATGAAGACATTTTTTGAAGCACAAAAGCCCGGGTTCGTTAAAAAATTTCGACAAGCTATAGAAAATAGTATCGAAATGGGTTTGATTGAACCAATAAACCCCATTCATTTAATAATGAATATGTTTTCGATGTGTGCTTTCCCATTTATAGCAAAACCCATGATTAAAATACTAACAGGGGTAGAAGAGGAACAATTCAGAAACCTAATGGAGCAACGCAAGGTTTTAGTAGCTGAGTTTATCATCAATTCAATTAAAAAATAATTTTTTTATGTATAAATTAACTAAATGGTTAATTGTATTATCTGGATTTTTAAGCGTATCAATTAACCCAGTTCGATCAAGCGCCCAGGGTACCATTACTTCGCTTAATTTAGAGAAGGCTTACCAGCTGGCAAGGGCAAATTATCCATTGATCAGACAAAAAGATCTGATCAGTAAATCTGCTTTCTTAACGATAGAAAATATCAATACCGCATATTTGCCTCAGATCAGTGTGAATGGTCAGGCAAGCTATCAGTCTGATGTAACTAGTATTACAATTCCAGTTCCAGGTATTACAATTGCCCCCTTAAGTAAAGACCAATATAAATTCTGGGGTGAATTGAATCAGTTGATTTATGATGGTGGTATGGTAAAAAATCAAAAGGAATTACAAGAACGTTCTGTATTAGTAGATGATCAGAAACTGGAGGTGGAATTGTATAAATTGAAAGACAGGATCAATCAATTGTATTTAGGGGTGCTTCTATTAGATGCTCAGTATGCACAAACAAATTTAGCTAGGGAGAATATTCAAATCGGACTAAAAACGGTAAATGCGCAACTGGCAAACGGAACGGTATTTAAATCTTCTGTACTTGTTTTAGAAGCACAATTACTTCAGACAGATCAAAAAGTGGTGGAACTTACATCAAACAAACACTCCTTACTGCGGGTTTTAGAATTATTCCTTCATGAATCGATCAGCGATGATGTACAATTAGAAAAACCAATTATTTCTGAACAACTAGATACTACCATTGCGAGACCTGAGTTGAAACTATATGCTTATCAAGATAGCTTTTGGCATACCCAAAACCAAATGGTAAGTGCAAAGTCCAATCCCAAGCTCAGTTTATTTGCCCAAGGTGGATATGGAAAACCAGGTTTGAATATGTTGAATAATAATTTTGCCCTTTTTGGAATTGGAGGGATACGCTTAAACTGGTCGCTCAGCAATTTATATACCAATAAGAGAGAACATCAGATCATCGAATTGAATCAGAAAATAAACGATGTACAAAAAGATGTATTTGTTTTCAATACCAATACTCAATTATCTCAACAATTGGAAGAGATAAAAAAATTAAGAGAGATTTCAAACATTGATGCTAAAATTGTAGCAGTTAGGGCAAACATCACGGCAGCTTCAAAAGCTCAATTAGAAAATGGAGTGATCAATTCAAATGATTATCTCCGAGAGATCAATGCTGAAGACCAGACTAAAAGCAGTTATATACTGCATCAGATTCAATTATTACAAGCCAAAATTAATTACCAGAATATTAAAGGAAATCAATAAAAATTATTTTATGAATCTTAAAAATTTCATTTTTGCAGTTTCGAGTTTTACACTCTTTAGTGCATGTGGTTCCAGTCAATTGCAACACGATGCTGCGGGTATTTTTGAAGCAGATGAAGTAATTGTGTCATCTGAAGTAGGAGGCAAGATTTTGCAATTCAAAATTAATGAGGGCGACCAATTAAAAAAAGATAGCCTGGTAGCATTGATCGATGCGTTACCTGTGAGCTTGCAGCAACAACAATTAGAAGCTTCAGTAAATGCCCTTTCTGAAAAAACACAAAATGTGGAACCACAGATCAAACTGTTGAAAGACCAGATCTCTGTTCAAGAAACACAGTTGGCAAATCTGCAACATGAGAAAGCCCGTATAGAAGCACTCATTAAAGCCGACGCTGCAACTACCAAACAGTTAGATGATATTAATTTTCAAATAGAATCTACAAAAAAACAAATAACTGTGACGCAACAACAAATTGCAGTTCAGGTAAATAATGTGCAAACTCAGAACAGATCTATTTTAAGCGAAAAAGCACCACTTCGCAAACAGATCGACCAATTGAAAGATAAAGAGCAGCGTTCAAGTATCATGAATCCAGTGAATGGAACCGTACTTACAAAATATGCCATGGAGGGAGAAATTACCAGTGCAGGGAAGGCATTATATAAAGTAGCGGATTTAAGTAGTTTGATTTTGAGATCCTATATCAGCGGCACACAATTGCCTGAAATCAAACTCGGTCAGTCTGTAAAAGTTTTTATTGATGCGGGAGAAAAAAAGTATAAAGAGTATGTGGGCACCATCACCATGATCTCTGATAAAGCTGAGTTTACCCCAAAGACCATTCAAACAAAAGATGAACGAGCTAATTTGGTTTATGCTGTTAAGGTAGTAGTGAAAAATGATGGGTTCTTGAAAATAGGCATGTATGGTGAAATCCAATTCAAATAATATGTCTGCAGTAATTGTCGAAAATATTATCAAAAAATACAAGGTTGAAAAATCTGAAGTAGTTGCAATCAAAGGGGTATCCTTTGAAGTTGCAAAAGGAGAACTATTTGGAATTGTTGGTCCGGATGGAGCAGGTAAAACAAGCCTATTTAGGGTACTCACCACCTTGTTATTGGCTGATAGTGGAACTGCAAAAGTGGAGGGCTATGATGTAGTCAAAGATTATAAAGCCATTAGGAAAATGATCGGATATATGCCTGGTAAATTCTCATTGTATCAGGATCTATCGGTTGAAGAAAATCTTGATTTTTTTGCCACCATATTTAATACAAGTATCTCAGAGAATTACGAGTTGATCAAAGATATCTATCAGCAAATTGAACCATTTAAGAAGAGAAGAGCAGGCAAATTGTCGGGAGGCATGAAACAGAAATTGGCGCTATGCTGTGCCTTGATCCATAAACCTTCGGTTCTATTTTTAGATGAACCCACAACAGGGGTGGATGCGGTTTCAAGAAAGGAGTTTTGGGATATGTTGCAACGATTAAAGCAACAAGGAATTAGTATTCTAGTTTCTACACCTTATATGGATGAAGCCAGTATGTGCGACCGAGTAGCATTGATGCAAAATGGTGAAATATTGGCAATCGATAAACCCTCTGCCATTAATGATAGGTTCTCAAAACCACTTTGGGCTGTTCAATCCACTAACATGTTTGCCTTACTTAAATCCTTAAAGCACTGGGACGAGGTAGAATCCTGTTATTCTTTCGGAGAATTCTACCATGTGGTAATGAAATCTGATGCAATGGGTGCCAATGAAATAGATCAGTTTTTAAGGCATAATCAATTTCAAGAAATAGTGGTCAAGAAAATCAATGCCAATATCGAAGATTCGTTCATGGCTTTAATGAATACATCCAATGAGTAAAGAAAAAGTAATCATTGCCGAGGGGCTCACAAAGCGATTTGCTGATTTTATAGCAGTCGACCATATTTCATTTGAAGTATCCAAGGGTGAAATTTTTGGATTCTTAGGTGCTAATGGTGCAGGTAAAACTACAGCCATGCGTATGCTCTGCGGTTTGTCGATACCAAGTTCAGGAAAAGCAATAGTTGCGGGCTATGATGTTTATAAAGAAACAGAAAATATCAAAAAAAGTATTGGATATATGAGTCAGAAATTCTCCTTATATGAGGATCTGACCATCAAAGAAAATATACGATTTTATGGGGGTATTTATGGTTTAACAAAAAAACAAATACAAGATAAAACAAGTTATCTGGTTGAACATTTGCATTTACAAAACCACCAAAATAGCCTTGTAAAGTCATTACCCTTGGGCTGGAAACAAAAGCTAGCTTTTTCTGTGGCAATAGTACA
>CAIYAG010000189.1 GCA_903924075.1 uncultured Bacteroidota bacterium
TACAGAGATAAGTCAGAGTAATAGTTTGTATCTACTTCCTACGGGGATTAAAATATTCAAGCTCATCTGACTTACTAGATGAGCTTTTTTTATGTCCATGGCATAAGAAGCTCTAACAGTAAGTTCTACCCTCTCTTGACAAGTTGCCTTAGACGATTAATAATTTTTCAAAAAAAATCATCATGAGCAGCGCAACAGAATTGATCCACAGCATTCCAGTAGACCCACTAACAGGTGCCGTTTCAGTGCCCATTTATCAAACCTCCACATTTGTTCAGGAAGCGCCAGGCGTGAATAAAGGATACGATTATTCTCGTTCAAATAATCCAACCAGAGCGGTGCTTGAACAACTGATTGCGAAATTGGAGAAAGGTGCAACAGGACTTGCTTTCAGCAGTGGTTTAGCTGCTATTGATTGTGTCATCAAACTTTTGAAGACCGGTGATGAGATCGTAGCTGTTGATGATATTTATGGTGGTGCTTTTCGTTTATTCGGATCGGTATATGCTCAGTTTGGCATTAAAGTAACCTATGTAGATACTTCAGATACCCAAAAGATCTTTGATGCCATCACTGATAAAACAAGGTTGATCTGGTTAGAAACACCAACAAACCCTACTTTAAAAATTTCTGATATTGAAGCGATCGCAAAAATTGCTAAAGCAAGTAATTGTTTGCTATGCGTTGACAACACTTTTGCGACTCCGGTTTTACAACAACCACTCGCACAAGGTGCTGATATTGTGGTGCATAGTGCTACCAAATACCTAGGCGGACATAGTGATCTGATCGCAGGTTTATTGGTTGCAAAAGACCCTGTGATTGGAGCAAAATTGAAATTTTATCAAAACGCATGTGGCAATATTTTGGCACCATTCGATAGCTGGTTAACCATCAGAGGCATTGAAACCTTACATTTGCGCATCAGACAACATTGTGCAACTGCTTTAGAAGTGGCGCAGTGGCTGGAGCAACATCCATTGATCGAAAAAGTGTACTATCCAGGTTTGAAGACCCATCCAAATCATGATTTGGCAAAAAGACAATCAAAGGGTTTTGGAGGTATCATCACATTTAGATTGAAAGAGGATACTGAAGCTGCAGCATTAGAAATTGTAAATAACACTTCATTGTTCAAATTGGCAGAAAGTTTAGGCGGTATTAAAAGCCTGATCTCACACCCGATGAACATGACGCACAAATCTATTCCTGCTGAAATTAGAAGAGCTGCAGGAGTTACGGATAGTTTGATCAGATTGTCGATTGGTTTAGAAGATGCAGAAGACCTGATCCAAGATCTGGAAACTACCTTTGCTCAGATTGGAAAAACAAAAGAAAAGAAAAAGGCATTCGCCGAAGCAAGTTTATAATAGAAAAAATAAGTATGGAAACGCATAAGAAATTAACGATCGGTTTATTTGGTTTTGGGGTTGTAGGAGAAGGTTTGTATAAAGTATTGCAACAAACCGAATCGCTCAACGCCAGCATTAAGAAAGTCTGTATCAAGCATCCGGGCAAATCTAGAAATGCACCGGATGCATTGTTTACAACTGACAAAGATGTTTTATTGTACGACGAAGAGATCAACGTGATCGTAGAAGTAATTGATGATGCAGATGCTGCATTTGAAATTGTTTCGATTGCATTAAAAAATGGAAAGGCAGTAGTTAGTGCCAGCAAAAAAATGATCGCAGAACACCTTCCCGAAATTCTGCAACTACAAAAAGAAACCGGCCTTCCCTTCCTTTGTGAATCTGCCGCATGTGCTTCCATCCCCGTGATACGCAACTTAGAAGAATATTACGATAACGATTTACTACATGCTATCAAAGCCATCGTTAACGGTTCCACCAATTTTATTCTCACAAAAATGTTTGAGGATAAATTAGATTTTCAATCAGCACTTTTATTGGCCAAACAATTAGGATTCGCAGAAAGTAATCCAAAATTGGATGTGGAAGGATATGATGCTGTAAATAAATGGACCATACTACTCAATCATGCATACGGCATTGTGGAACATCCAAACAATATCCTTTTCACTGGAATTCAGAACATCCAATTAAGTGATGCACTGGTTGCAAAAGAAAAGGGACTTGATATCAAATTAATTGCACAAGCAAAAAAATTAAAGAACGGTAAAGTAGCGGCATTTGTATTGCCACAATTTGTTACCCTTGGCGACCCTATGTCGTTCGTAAAAAATGAGTACAATGGTGTTGTGATCGAAAGTGGTTTTGCAGATAAGCAGTTTTTCTATGGAAAGGGTGCGGGTAGCTTCCCAACTGCCTCAGCAGTATTGAGTGATATCTCAGCACTTCGCTATAATTACAAATATGAATACAAGAAATTGTATCATCATAAGCCGCATGAACTCACTAACGAATACTATGTAAAAGTGTATTTGAGTTTTGACGATTGGAAATATATCCCAAGAGAAAAATTCGAGTGGATCGAAGAATGGCATGCTGATGCAGAAAGAAAATACCTGATCGGTGTATTACCAGTACAAGAACTCATCAATAATAGCTGGTGGAAAGAAAATCAAACTTCTTTGATTTTGACTGCCGACCCAATTATCGACAACCTCGATATCATCCATTTAAAAAAACGAAGCCTTGAATTGGCTGGTGTGATATAACATTTCAAAATAAGGCCTCGATCGAGGCCTTATTCTTTTTTATATTAGTTTTGCCGAAAGCATCACCTCAAATGCCTGAATTATCTATCAAGAATTTTAAAACTGGAGCACTGGTTGCAGCGGCTTCTGGGTCTATATTAATTATTCTGTCTTTGCTTTTAGGAAAAGCTTCCTTTTTTCTTTTGCTCAATGGAAATCTGGGATTCATTGCAGATAAGGCTTTTACATACATTACGTATTTAGGAGATGGTATGATCTGGATCCCCATTGCAGCATATGTGTTGTTGTTTCGAAAAAAATATACAGTGCTTTTATTAGGGAGCATTCTTTATTCTACCATTTTTGCGCAGATCCCCAAACACTTTCTTTTTAATGGCGAACCAAGACCAACCAAACTCATCACAGATTGGAGTTCTATCCATATTGTACCAGGAGTGTTTTTAAACTCCGTTGATAGTTTCCCATCAGGACATACCACTACAGCAAGTAGCATCTATTTATTATTCTGTTTATTGATCCCAAAAAAATGGATCATCCCTGCAGGATGTTTATATATGTACCTAGTGGGTTATTCAAGAATCTACTTGGCGCAGCATTTTCCTTTTGATGTAGGTGCAGGTATGATCGGGGGTATCATCAGTGTTTATTTTTCACTTCGATTACAGGATTGGAAGGATCAATATTCTTCTAAACACTGATCCTTCTATCCTCGATTAATCTTTCCAACGCCACTCCCCTGCTATTTGCAAAGGTTCTTTCAAATTATTTTTCTCTAAAAATACTTTTGTCTCTGCATCATTAAAGTGCTTTGCAGTGATCTCTTTTGCATCAGCAATTCCATATAATAACATGGAACTAAAACGCACATTATTTACCATTCCTGCTTTATCCACTAAACTAAATACATCACAGTCTGCATGGTAACAAGGACCAGCATTATTTGGCAAACCATTTCCTGAACTACCTCCAGTTGGAACACCTCTTAACATAAAGGGTTGGTGATCGCTATGCAATCCTGCTCCAGATCTAAACGTGTTTTTAAAATTTGAATCCAGAGAATGCGCAATGGATCCAATTGATTCAAATAAAGCTTTACTTCCTTCATCAGTAGTATTGTATCCCTTCGGATCATGGGTCATGTCGTAATTCAACATGTATCTGATCTGATCAATTGATTTGTCTTTTATTGCAGCATCTACATAAGCCCTAGAACCCAATAAGCCTTCTTCTTCACCCATAAAGAGTACGAACTCAACAGTGCGCTCAGGCTGTAATTTAAGCGTAGCAAAGGTTCTAGCCATATCCAATACAGCAAAGGAACCAATCCCATTATCAATGGCGCCAGTTGCCAGATCCCAGCTATCTAAATGACCACCAACCACCACTTTCTCTTTGGGCAATGTTTTTCCTTTAATAGTTGCAACCACATTTCTGGCTTTGATCAAACCAGAAAAATTATTCATTTTAATATGCGTATATAATTTCGCATTCTTCAAATCGTCTTTCAGTTTCAAGCCATCTTCTTTGCCGATACATACTGCTGGAATTGGAATTAATTTTCCTGTTACTGAAGCAGTACCAGTTAATAAAATGCCACCTGTTGCAGTATTAATTACGATGATTCCTTTTGCACCATATTTGGTTGCAATGGCTGTTTTCTCAGAGCGATGCAAACTTTTGGTACCAGCTTTTGAACCTGGCAAAACACCCAGATATACTAAGGCAATTTTTCCTTTTGCTTTATCTGGTGCAGCTTGATAATCTTCTTCCAAACCATTTCCCATATCCACTACTTCATTTGAAACATCAGACGATACAGGTGAATGTGCTAGTGCCACAGATTTTACTGCAACAAGATGATTCGTATCAGAACCTATCACTACAGACAAATTACCCCGGCTCCAGCTCTCTACTTCAAATGGCTGATAGCGCAGGTTTGTAAAGCCATAGCTCTTTAATAAATTATAGGCATAATCCTCTGCTTTTTTACCATTTGCCGACCCTGTTAAACGGTGACCAATTGTTTCAGTTGCCTCTTTCAAAGTTTCATAAGCCCTAGAATGTTCTAAAGCTTCATTATTAATGTTGGTGAAGACCTGTTTCCATTCTGGTTTATCCTGTGCCGCAATCGTTTGAAAGGCGGCAATAGTTAGTACGAAACAAATTAGAAAAGACTTTTGCATTTGTTGGTTGCTTTTGGTGATGAATCTGGTACAGATTTGCAATATAATGTAACTTTGCAATCTCAAAACAATTTACATCAACTGGTGTTTATAGTTTGAGACAGTGCAAACGGCACTATATATTCAATAATTTAAATATCAAAATCAATACTATGGCATTAGTTGGAAAAAAAGCACCCCAGGTATCTGCTGGTGCGGTTATCAATGGCGAAGAGATCGTTGAAAATTTTAGTCTGGATCAATACATCGGGAAGAAACACGTGATCCTTTTTTTCTATCCTAAAGATTTCACTTTTGTTTGCCCAACTGAAATTCATGCTTTTCAAGAAAAGATCGCTGAATTTGAAAAAAGAAATACAGTAGTGATCGGTTGTTCTACTGATACTGAAGAAACACATTTGGCTTGGTTAAATACTGCAAAAGATCATGGTGGCATTCAAGGTGTAACTTTCCCGATCATTGCAGATGCTTCTAAAGTGATTTCATTGAACTATGGAGTACTGGGTGGTGAATATGCATTTAATAACGATACCAGACAATGGTCGTTCAGTGGTGCCCCCATCGCTTTCCGCGGAACTTTCTTGATCGATAAAGAAGGAATTGTTCGTCACGAATCTATCAACGATTTTCCTTTAGGTCGTAATATCGATGAGTACTTACGTTTATTAGATGCGCAATTGCACGTAGAGGAATATGGTGAGGTTTGTCCGGCTAACTGGGAAGAAGGTAAAGATGCTATGAAAGCAACACACGAAGGTGTTTCAGACTATTTGTCAAAACATTAATTCACAGGCGAAGGCCTTAAAAAAAATAAGATGTTAATCGAATTACAAGAAGATAACCTGCAAGAAATTGTACATGCGAATGATACTGTAATGGTATTGTATGCTGCCGGATGGTGCGGTAATTGCAGACTGATGAAACCAAAATTCAAACGCCTTTCTACCGAAAATGAAAGCACAGCTTTTGTAATAGTAGATGCAGAAAAATTTCCTTTATCTCGCAAACTTGCTGCAGTAAATAATCTGCCAACATTTGCTGGATTTAAAAAAGGAGCATTGGTAAATCAGGTACAGACCAATAAAGAAGAACAATTAAAAACCTTGATCGATGAAACTACCAGTAATTAAGCAAATACAGCGCAGTTGTTCTGTTGCACAAATAGAAACTGCCATCACTGTATTAGAGAATACATCAGAAGCACTTTCTTTAAAAGAAGAAGAATTAAATGCGATTGGTGAATTGATCTCAAATATGTGTGGCGCACTAGAAGTGCACGAACTCATTGCATCAGGTATGTCTGAAAAAGATGCTGGTAATACTTTTATGAAAAAAGTACTAGGATCTATCGATCAGTAATATGATCTGCAAATTTTCAAAAGGGGTCGGCCATTGGTCGACTCTTTTTTTTACAACAAACTATAAAAAGAAGCGCCCCTGAATGATCAGAGGCGCCGCACATAGGATATTATAATACGATTACGCTATTGCTACTACCAAAAACGTTGGTGTTCACACTATCTGCTTCTGGTTCATTCAACCACTCTGAAGCATTCACGCGATATTTGAATTCGTGTTGTGAATTTTTAGGTAAAGAAACCTCAGCACTAAAGCTTCCGTCTTTCTTTTTGCTCATCACTATACTGTTCTCCCAATCACTGTTCAAGCCTAAGATCTCAATCGTTTCAGCGTTTTCAACGTTAAAACTGAATTTTACTTTGCAATAATCTTTTGTCTTGAAATAGGTTTTTTGTACCATTTTTTATAGGGTTTTTTACAACCGTTAATACGCTTTTTGAAAAAAGGTAACCCAAAACGGCCTCTCACAGTAGATTATTTATTTATGTTTTATTATTTATATGTGTATATCTAACGATTTTTTTTCTTTCAATTCCCGATCTGCCTACAATCATTTATATTTAAGTTATTGGAAAACAGGTGGATTTTTGTCCATTTAAAATTGATACCCATGTATAAGAAATTTCTCAGCTTTTGCTGTTTGATGTGTATAATCTCCTTGGCTTTCGGCCAAAGTGAACTCATAAAAATTGAGCCCATCAGCTTTTCGAAGGTGGTCATCACAGACCATTTCTGGAAGCCAAAATTGCAGTTGGTTGCTACCAAAACCCTAAATGCCTGTGTTTATCAAACAGAAACGGCAACACCTAGGCTACGCAATTTTCAAAAAGTGGCCCGAAAAAAAGGGGAAAAACACGAGGGCATCTTTTATGATGATAGCGATGTATTCAAAGCGCTGGAAGCAATTGCTTATTCCCTTAAAAATAATCCAGATTCTGCACTGGAGAGAAAAGCAGATGAGTGGATCGACATAATTGCTGCTGCACAACAACCAGATGGTTATTTAAATACTTGGTTTACTCTTGGAGATATCACAAAAAGATATACCGATATGAGTATGCATGAAGACTACAATGCTGGTCATATGATCGAAGCTGCTGTGGCTTATTATTATGCAACAGGAAAAAGAAAATTCTTAGACGTTTCAATTCGTTGGGCTGATCATTTTGATGCATTATTCGGACCCACAAAAAGACATTGGGTAACTGGTCATCAGGAACTGGAGTTGGCATTAGTAAAATTGTATAAAGTAACAAACGATAAAAAATATTTAAACCTAGCTGATTGGCTCTTATCAGAAAGAGGACACAAAAATGCAGTGGGCTATACCTGGACAGATTGGAAAGACACTGCCTATGCACAAGATGTGGTACCAGTAAAGATGCAATCAAAAATCACAGGGCATGCCGTGCGTGCGATGTATATGTATACAGGTGCTGCAGATGTAGCTGCGCAAACAGGTGATACGGGATATTTATCAGCCATGCAAAGGGTTTGGAAAGATGTTGTGTATAAAAACATGTATATCACTGGTGGCATTGGTTCTTCTGGCAGTAATGAAGGATTTGGAGTTGATTATGACCTGCCTAACGAACAGGCCTATTGCGAAACCTGTGCATCTGTTGGCATGGTTTTTTGGAATCAAAGAATGAATGCATTAACGGGTGATGCAAAATATATGGATGTATTAGAACGAAGTTTGTATAATGGTGCATTGGATGGATTGAGTTTAACAGGCGATCATTTTTTTTATGGCAATCCACTCGGATCAACTGGAAAAAATGCCAGAAGAGAATGGTTTGGAACCGCTTGCTGCCCAGCTAATATTGCACGCTTAATTGCATCCATCGGCGATTATATTTATGCAAAAGATCAATCATCTATTTATATCAATTTATTTGTAGGAAGTGAAACAACTATCAATTTAAAAGGGAAGGATATTGCCGTAAAAATGGAAACCAATTATCCTTTAGATGGCAATATTCAGATCGCAGTGAATCCAACTACTTCCAGCAATTTTAGGGTCTTGCTTCGTAAACCAGGATGGTCAAATAATACAGTAGTCCCAGGCAACCTTTACACATTTGCTGCGTTTAGTGGATTACAACCCACATTATTAGTTAATGGAAAAACGGTAGCATACACTGAAGAAAATGGCTATTATATTATTCAAAGACAATGGAAAAAGAACGATATCATTTCTTACCAATTACCCATGGAAATAAAACGCGTGATTTCTAATGATGCCATCAAAACGAATCATTATAGAATGGCGCTAGAACGTGGCCCATTAGTGTATTGTGTAGAAGGTGCCGACAATGATGGAAAGGCTTACAACATTTTATTACCCTCAGATACTAAAATTGAAGAACTGCAGATGCGTGTTTTAGATGAAAATATCGTGGCACTTGCCACAACTGTTCCTACTGTTCAAATTGGAGCCGACGGCAAAAGCATTACTACAGTTGATAAAAAGATCTTGGCAATTCCGTACTATACCTGGTGTAACAGAGGCAGCAATCAAATGCAAGTTTGGCTCCCTACCACTATCAAAGATGTCAAACTAAATAATTAAGAAAAGAATCGGCAAAGGTTTTGAATTTTCAATTCGTCAAACTTTTACCGCCAATTGCAAAACGGTTGAACAATGATCACGATTAGACAATGGAAGACAGATGATCTAGATAATCTAGTAAAATATGCCAACAATATTAATGTTTGGAATAACCTTCGAAACTATTTCCCTTCACCTTATACAGAAGATGACGGAAAGGTTTGGCTAGAAAAAATGGCTGAGGCAAGTCCCATCGTAAATCTGGCAATCGATATGGATGGCGAATGTATTGGAGGCATCGGACTAATCCTTAATACAGACGTATATGCATACTCAGCTGAAATAGGGTATTGGCTAGGAGAACCATTTTGGAATCAAGGAATTGCCACAGAAGCGGTTCGACAAATGGTTGACTATTGCTTCTACTATTTTGACATCATTCGGATCTATGCCGAAGTTTTTGAGATCAATAAAGCATCCATGCGGGTCTTGGAAAAAAATGGATTTTACCTTGAAGGCGTGAGACGAAAAGCAGTATATAAGAATGCCATTTTGATGGATGATTATATATGGGTAAAATTAAGGCCCTGGTAATTTATTTCACTTAACAAGAGATTAACAAAACAATGCGAAGGTTCTTTTTTATCCCTTCGTCAGATAGTCTGTAAAAAAGATTGTAAATCCTCAAACAGCAAATATGTACCTGAAAAAAAATATTGCAACCAGTGAATCTGGTTTCATTTTTAATCCCACAACAGGCGATTCCTATTCTGCCAATCCAATTGCCGCTGAGATCTTATTAAAAATCAAGGAAGGCATCTCCGATGATTCGATCAAAAATTTCATCAAAGAAACTTATGATGTCAGCGCCTCACAATTAGAAAAAGACTGGGACGATTTCATCAACCAATTAAGATCAGCTAACCTGCTTGAAATCTAATTCCGAAATTTTCAATCGATCACATGCCTGAAAATAAAAACATACTAACCATTGCTGTAACCGGCCTGAATGCAATAGATAGCCCGGGCCCTGGAGTGGCCGTTATCAGGGCCTTGCGTGACGGACTACCCAAACCTTTACGCATCATTGGTTTGAGTTATGAAACACTTGAACCCGGAATTTATTTACACGACCTAGTAGACAAAACCTATCAGATTCCCTATCCTGCTGCTGGTACAGAAACCTTACTCAAAAGAATTCAACATATACACGAGAAAGAAAACATCCAATTACTGATCCCAAATTTTGATGCAGAGCTATACAATTTTATTAAGCTCGGCCCTACACTTCAATCCATTGGCATTGCAACATTCCTCCCAAGTATCGAGCAGTTTGATGCAAGAGATAAGATCAATTTGTACAGTTTCGGAAAAAAATATGGCCTTTCTGTTCCAATGGATAAAATCATTTATTCTCCCGAAGAATTGTATCCATGTGCTGAATCTTTTGGATATCCACTGGTTGTAAAAGGAAAATATTATGATGCCATCATTGCGCATACCATGGAACAAGCACAAAAAGCCTTTTATAAATTAAGTGCAAAATGGGGCACCCCCATCATTGTGCAACAATTTATCACGGGTACCGAAATAAATATTGCTGTACTGGGAGATGGAAAAGGAAATACGATCAGTAGTATCCCCATGCGCAAATTATATATCACAGATAAAGGGAAAGCTTGGGCTGGCATTACATTAGAAGATGACACTCTGATCGATTTAGCTAAAAAATTTGTTGCAGCTACAAATTGGAAAGGTGGTTGTGAACTTGAAATTATGCGAACAGTGCAGGGCGAACCATATATCATGGAGATCAATCCCAGATTTCCTGCATGGATCTATTTAACTGCGGGAGCCGGGCAAAATCAGCCTGCTTCATTGGCACGCATGGCATTGGGAGAAATTGTAGCACCATTTACAGATTATGAAGTGGGTAAAATATTTATCCGTTATGCTTGGGATCATATCACTGATGTAAAAGAGTTTCAACAGATCAGTGGGTTTGGAGAATTATAATTACCAATAAAAAATATTAAGATGCAAAAATTAAGATACGAAAGCCCTGTTATTCAAAAAATGAATGCAGGTCTCATGAACAAATACGGCACTAGAACCGAATACGAACCAGTAAAACACATTGATGGTGTTTCTGTACGTTCTATGATTGAACAATATGGCTCACCCCTATTTGTGATCAGCGAAAGAACCATTAGAAGAACCTATCAACACACAGTTCGTGCTTTCAAAACAAGATACCCTAAAGTGCAATTTGCGTGGAGTTATAAAACAAATTATATCAACGCCATTTGTAAAGTATTTCACCAAGAAGGTAGTTGGGCTGAAGTGGTAAGTGGATTTGAATACAAGAAAGCACTTGGCAACAATGTTCCTGGTAACAAAATCATTTTCAACGGACCAGAAAAAACAACAGCAGAATTAACACTCGCTATTCAAAACGATTCGCTCATTCATATCGATCATTTTGAAGAATTATACCAGTTGATCGAGTTGAGTGAACAACTCAATACCAAACCTCGTGTAGCTATTCGTGTAAATATGGATACTGGTATTTATCCTATGTGGGACAGATTTGGATTCAATTACGAGAATGGTCAGGCTTGGAATGCGATCAACAAAATTGTTGGTTCTGGAAAATTGCAGCTTACAGGATTACATTGTCATATCGGTACTTTCATGTTATCAACCGAAGCTTATGGGATTGCGGTAAAGAAGCTGGGCGACTTAGCCTGGAATGCTAAAACACAACTCAATACAACGATCCAATATTTAGACCTGGGTGGCGGATTACCTTCGAGTAATACATTAAGAGGAGCATATTTGCCAGGTGCAGATACCATACCATCGGTCGATGAATTTGCCGAAGCAATTACTGATGCACTTTTTAAAATAGGTTTCACTGCAAACGAATTACCCTTGCTGATCTTAGAATCTGGCAGAGCATTAATTGATGATGCTGGTTATTTATTAGGTACGGTACTTGCTAATAAAAGATTAAGTGATGGCAGAAGAGCAACCATTCTAGATTTTGGGGTAAATATTTTGTTCACTTCATTTTGGTATGAACACAAAATAAGTCCCGCACAGGATTTTACGCATCATACAGAAGATATGGTTTTATACGGGCCACTTTGCATGAATATAGATGTGGTTAGGCAAAGTGTGAACCTACCCTTATTAAATCGTGGTGATCAGGTAGTAGTGCATAAAGTTGGGGCTTATAATATGACACAATGGATGCAGTTTATTCAAATGAGGCCGAATGTGATTCTGATTGATGAAAAAGGAGAAACACATTTGATTCGCGAGTCAGAAGACCTTGCCTATATAGAGTTAAAAGAAAAAATGCCTGAGCATTTGAAACAAATCAATCTGTAGCTAAATCATTACTATTTTGAAGATTAAGAATAGCATATCATATTTAAAACAACTTGGCAATGCCATACTGAATAGCTATGGAATGCTCTTCTTTTCAAAAAACAGGATCTTTTCTTTGCTCATCGTTTTGGTTTCGTTCATTACACCATTTCCTGCATTGTGTGGATTATTGGCTGTTACCATTGCATTGATCACTGCAGATGCATTGGGTTTTAAAAGAGAGCAAACAGCAAATGGTTTATTAACTTATAGTGTAGTGCTCTTTGGCTTAGGACTTGGAAGTAATTTCGAATCCAGCTCCTCATATTACTTATTATTGGTTGTTGGATCTTTACTTACGCTGTTTTTGTCGGTTGTGCTCAATGCAATTTTGAACAAAAGAGGCTTGCCTGCATTATCTCTTGCATTTATTATAAGTACTGGTTTGTTGATCTTAGCCTCTAAAAGCTTTAGTGGAATTGGCTTAACACAAAGACATGTATACTGGTATAATCAAACCTATGCTATTGGAGGAACCGATCTGGTAAATTTTATCATGGGCATTGAAAACTGGAAAATCCCGGATTATATTTCTGGATTTTTTAGAAGCATGAGTGCCATTCTGTTTCAAGTAAATATTGCTTCTGGAATCATTCTATCCATTGGGTTATTGATCTATTCGAGAATTGGATTTCTATTAATGGTGTATGGTTATGCAGTAGCAATAGCTTTTGGTTATCTGATGGGAAGTGCTCAGATCAATAATATGAGTTACTATAATATGGGGACCAATTTTATGCTGGTTGCAATTGCGTTGGGTGGCTTCTACATCATTCCTTCTATTAGGTCTTTTCTTTGGGTTTTAATTTTAGTGCCGATTGCTTTTCTTTTGGTAACAGGTGTAAGTAGTATCATGTTCAAATTGGGTGTGCCTGTATTTTCATTACCCTTTTGTTTAACGGTGATCCTATTTCTATATATGTTAAAACTCAGAGGGCAACAGCAGCATTTGGTACTGACTCCAATTCAATATTATAGTCCCGAAGTAAACCTCTATCGCTATCTCAACGGAAAAGATAGATTATTGAGTCAACAATATCTCTCATTGCAATTGCCGTTTTTGGGAGAGTGGATGGTGAGTCAGGGTTATGATGGAAGCATCACACACAAAGGTGATTGGAGTAAAGCTATTGATTTTGTGATCCTGGATCAGGAAATGAAAACTTATCGTTTACCCGGAAATTTACCTGAACATTTTTATTGTTATAACAAACCAGTTTTAAATATTGCAGATGGCATAGTACAAGAAATAGTTGACCATATTGAAGACAATGAAATTGGCGGAAACAATACACAACAAAACTGGGGTAATACCATCATCATTAAACACGCAGAAGGTTTGTACAGTAAACTATCTCATTTAAAAAAGCAAAGTTTTGCAGTTACCAAAGGCGCTTATGTAAAAAAAGGAGACATTCTTGCTTATTGTGGTAATTCTGGTCGCTCTCCAGAACCACATTTGCATATTCAACTACAATCAACACCCAATGTTGGTTCTAAAACAATGGCCTATCCATTTTCCTATTTCACAAATAGAGAAGGTAATCAATATCAATTAAAAAGTTTTACTGTTCCTCAAGAAGGAAAATTCGTAAGCAACCTGGTACAGAATAGTTCTTTACAACAAGCATTTAATTTTCAACCAGGATATCAATTAAAAGTAATAGCTGAAGGATATGCAACAGAAAGCTGGGAAGTTTGCAGCACTGTGTACAATGAAACCTACCTGTACTGCAAAGAACAAAACAGTTTTGCCTATTTCATTAATAATAGATCAACCTTTTATTTTACAAATTATTTCGGCTCCAAAAAATCATTATTGTACTTGTTTTATCAGGTAGCTTATAACGTACTATTGAGCTCAGACAAACCAATAACTATAACAGATTATTTTCCACTAAACAATTCTAAGATCAATCTATTGAAATGGTTGCAGGATCTGGTATCTCCATTTTATCTGTTTATCAGAATGAAATATAATTCTACTGTTAAACCGGATGAAAATTTGTTACAGAATAGTGCCATTAGTTTTGAAAGTGAACAAACACAAGAATTATTCTGGAATAGAAAGAAAATATTTACAGCCGTTACACGTATTGAGAAGGGGCAACTAGATTCATTTACCATTCAATTTAATCATCAAACCATACATGTACAATGCAGCAACTAAGAATTTTTATATTCGGTTTATTGATTTTGTTTGCATCAAATATTTTTGCACAACAAGCTTATACTTATGATGTGGTAAACATTAAGAGTTATGGTTTGTATGAAAAGGGCACTTGGAAAGAACTGATCAATTATGGAAATGAGGCTATTGCAAATGGCCAAGATTTTACGTTACTTAGGTTAAGAATTGGCTATGCAGCATTTATGATCGGCAATTTCAGTGAAGCAGTAAAGGCTTATGAAAAAGTATTGCAAAACGATTCTTATAACGTTACAGCACATTATTATTTCTGGCTCAGTAGAAAATATTTAAATCAACCAGACTTGGCTGATAAGCATCTTGCTTTTCTTTCGGCCGAAGCATTAGTAAAAGAAAAACAGAATAGTCTGGCATTTACAGGGGTTGGTGTGGAAACCAGTTTTAAATCAACCAATATCACAGGCCGTGGTGATACTTGGTACAATATGCTGCACGTTGAAAATAGATTTGGTTGGAATGTACATATGTCGCAAGCAATTTCCTATTTCAAACAAACCATACATGTACAATGCAGCAACTAAGAATTTTCATATTCGGTTTATTGATTTTGTTTGCATCAAATATTTTTGCACAACAAGCTTATACTTATGATGCGGTAAACATTAAGAGTTATGGATTGTATGAAAAGGGTACTTGGAAAGA
>CAIYAG010000190.1 GCA_903924075.1 uncultured Bacteroidota bacterium
AAAACCAAAATGGGTAGATGGCAGCGGATTGAGTAGATACAATTTATTTACTCCGGATGACTTTGTAGCCATCCTGAATAAAATGAAAGAAGAGTTTGCTTGGAATCGGATCACTAATATTTTTGCATCAGGTGGTTCTGGTACATTGGGAAATTATTATAAAAATGGATCAGGAAAAATTTATGCAAAAACAGGATCGCTTAGTAATAATGTAGCACTCAGTGGATATTTAATTACTAAATCTGGTCATGAATTAACCTTCTCTGTTTTAGTAAGTAACTATACAGGTAATAGCACGGGCATTAGAAGAGCTGTTGAGAAGTTTTTAATGAATGTGATGGAGAACCAATAATTATCTTCCAAACATTCTGTCTAGATAATCTTCCTTGAATTCTAAATAAGTGGGGCTTCCTGTTGGCGTAACATTCGGACTACCACAAGTAAATAGATCTTCTATCAGTGCCAACATTTCTTTCTGTGTTAATTGTTGACCGGCTTTGATGGCTTGCTGGCGAGACATGCAGCGGACCAGTTTCTCGCGCTTACTAAATTTAATATCGCTACTAAAATGCTTGAACTGTTCGATCAATAATTCGATCGCGTGTTTTTCATTACCCGGAAGAATATCTGCCGGAATGCCTTGTATCACAAAGCTTTGATCGGTTTTTGATTCAACCTGATAACCAATGGCAAGCAGGTCGGGCAGTAGATCTTTCAATAATGCAGCATCTGCGCCTGTCATTTCTAATTCAACAGGAAAGAGACTTTGTTGGGTAGCCATTTGCTGACCATGTGCTGCCAAACTATATCGTTCATATAACACACGCTCATGCGCCAATTGTTGGTGCACCAAAATGAAACCACTATTGGTTGAAGCAATAATATAAGTGTTGTGTAATTGTAATAAGTTAGTATCGGGAAGTACACGCAATTGTTTTTTATTCAATTGGTCGGTATGTAAAAGCTGTTGACTTTCTGCAGGTGCTACCTGATCAGCAGAAGACATACCAGTACTTTCGTAAAAGCTCTTCCAAGATTTTAATTCAGTTTTATCAGTGGCTTCAATAAAATGCGCCTGATTACTTTGCGTAAATGTTTTGAAAAGGTTAGAACCAGAAGCAGCATCACGCTTATCTGTTGTGAATGGTTTGCTTACTGCATCCAAACTTTGGATATCTGCATTCAAAGTAAAATCGAGCGACGGCGCAATACTAAATTGTGCGAGTGCGTGTTTAACAGCAGCTTGTACAAAAGCGTAAATAATTTTTTCGTCTTCGAATTTAATTTCCTGCTTAGTGGGATGCACATTGATATCTACCACAGAAGGGTCGAGATCGATATATAACACATAACTAGGGAAACTGTCCTTCGCGATCATCTCATCAAATGCACTGTTTACGGCATGATTGAGATAAGCACTTTTAATAAAACGATTATTGACAAAGAAATATTGATCACCCCTTGTTTTACGAGCTGTCTCAGGCTTGCCTACAAATCCGTAAATATTTAAGTAATCTGTTTCTTCATTAACGCTCACCAATTTTGCGTTGTACTGCGAACCCAAAATTTGTACGATGCGTTGCTTTAATGAACCAGCATCTAAGTGAAATACTTCTTGCCCGTTGCTGGTCAATGAAAAAAACACAGATGGGAAAGCCATCGCCACACGAATAAATTCTTCTACGATATGGCGCATTTCTGCAGCATTACTTTTCAAAAAATTTCTTCTGGCAGGTACATTGAAGAACAAGTTCTTCATACTAATACTGGTACCGGTTTGAAAGGCGCAGGGTTCTTGTTTAATTACCTGACTATTTTCTATTTCAATATAAGTGCCTAATGAATCTTCTGCTTTCCTGGTTTTTAATTCTACCTGAGCTACTGCAGCAATCGATGCCAACGCTTCCCCACGAAAGCCCATCGTTTTAATACGAAAAAGGTCTTCAATATTGCTGATCTTGCTAGTGGCATGACGTTCAAAAGCCATTCTTGCATCGGTCTCACTCATCCCTTTACCATCATCAATTACCTGAACCAGGGCTTTGCCGGCATCGGTAACCAACAGCTTTATTGTAGTGGCGCCAGCATCCACCGCATTTTCCAATAATTCCTTTACAGCGCTTGCCGGTCTTTGAATTACCTCACCCGCCGCAATCTGGTTCGCTATATTGTCTGGTAATAAATGTATAATGTCTGACACCCCTGGAAATTTGATAAAGTTTGTAAAAATAGCATTATCCCATCATCTGCACCACGATTACACTAAATTTGCCATTCAAAATTACAAACATGGCCTTGAGTGCAGATATTGAAAAACTAGTCCGACATTTTATGCCGGCAGATTTTACGGTTACCAATTGGGAAACCCTGGAGCCCTTTTTTAAAAACCTAGTGGATCGCCCTATTGAATCTAGAGCGGCATTGGAACAGTGGTTAAAAGATATGAGTGAGGTAGAAGCCGTGGTGAGTGAAGACGCCTGTTGGCGCCAGATCAAAATGACCTGCGATACTACCGATGCATCTTTGGAAGAAGCGTTCACATATTTCTGTATGGAGATCCAGCCCAAGTTGCAACCCTATGCAGATTTGTTGAATAAAAAACTCATCAATTCTCCGTTTACACAGGAATTGGAAAAGGAAAAGTATTTTACTTATCTGCGTTCTGTCAAGAAAAGCATTGACTTATTTAGAGAAGCCAATATTCCTTTGCAAGCAGAATTGAGTGTGATGCAGCAACAATACGGAGCAATTGCTGGTAAAATGACTGTAGAAGTAAACGGTCAGGAATATACTTTACAACAAGCTGCAAAATTTTTGGAAAGCGAAGACCGATCTTTAAGAGAGCAGGTATATCGCAAAATACAAGAGCGTCGTTTGCAAGACAAGCAAGCCATGCACGATCTGTATTCATTACTGATCAAAAAACGAGATGA
>CAIYAG010000191.1 GCA_903924075.1 uncultured Bacteroidota bacterium
CTTCAACAATTGTTGTGCTTGTTCTTTATTTAAAATGGCCATAGTTAAATTTTTCTAGCTGTATTAATAACATTGATTCCATTAAACCTTGTAGTTGATGCGCCATGTGATACGGCACTCACCTGACCGGGCTGTCCTTTTCCATCAAAGAATGAACCACCCAATCTGTAATCAGATTTATCTGCAATGGCACTGCATGCATTCCAGAATTCCTGCGTATTGGATTGATAAGCTACGTCTTTCAACATCTGACCAATTTTGCCATTTTTGATCTCATAAAATAGCTGGCCACTGAACTGAAAATTATAACGCTGCTGATCGATGGAATAAGAACTTTCTCCTACAATATAAATACCCTTCTCTACATTTTTTACAATGTCGGCAGGTGTCATCAGTGTTTTACCTGGTCGCAATGAAATATTCGGCATCCTTTGAAACTGAATATCACTCCAACTATCCGCAAAGCAACAGCCTTGTGAATGATCCAGTCCAATGATATGTGCCTGATCGCGGATGGCCTGATAATTCACAAGTATTCCATCTTTAATGATATCCCATTCCTGTGTGCCTACACCCTCATCATCATAACCAACAGCACCGAGTGAATAAGGCTGCGTTTTATCTGCAACAATATTTACAAGGTTGCTACCATAATTGAATTTACCCGACTTCCATTTATCCAACGTGAGGAAACTAGTTCCTGCGAAATTGGCTTCATATCCCAATACCCGGTCTAATTCGGTAGGGTGACCAGTAGATTCATGAATGGTCAGGAACAAATTGGTTGGATCAATCACTAAATCGTATTTACCCGGCTCAACTGATTTTGCTCCCATTTTTATACCAACTTCCATGGCTCCATTACGCGCATCTTCCAGCATATCGTAACGGTTCTTATAGAGTGTTCCAGTGAGGCCTTTAATCTTATCTTCTGGTCTTGCATTCATGTATTCGAAACCCATACCCATCGGACTACTCAGCGCACTTCGTGTTTCAAACTTACCTGTGGCAGCATCGATTTTTGTGATCGTAAATGTGGGCCAGATCCGATGCACATCCTGATCAATATAGGAACCATCAGTTGATGCAAAATATTTCTGTTCATTCACCAAGAATAATAATGAATTCATATAATTGGCACCACCTTTCATGGCAGCATCATTCACAGACATGAGCAGATCAACCTTCTCTTTCATCGGAACTTCAAATGCATTTTTCTCGATCGGGGTTTTCCAACTTACTTCGCCATAACCCTTTTGTGGGGCAAGCTGCACAGGCTCGGTTAATAACCTCGCATTTTCTTTAGCGATCGAAACTGCCAGCGCTGCGGTTTTTGCAATACTGTCGGTATCTAAATGATCTGTTGCTGCAAAACCCCAACTTCCATTTGCAATCACACGTATGCCAATACCAAAACTTTCGGTATTCACTATATTCTCTACACGATCTTCACGGGTAACAACGAATTGATTTAAATAACGGCCAATGCGTACATCTGTATAACTGGCACCCTTTGAACGGGCTGCGTTCAAAGCCACATCCGCCATGCGTTTTTTCTGAGCTACATCAATTTTGTTCTCGAGCAAAACA
>CAIYAG010000192.1 GCA_903924075.1 uncultured Bacteroidota bacterium
ACCAGTGGCATCTTCATTGGTGATGATGGTTGGCCTTTTTTATATGTTGATTTCAGAATTTAACACGGTATCTAAGCTTTCATGGAAATTATATGTACCCGTTATTTTTCTCCTATTTTTATTGCACCCGATGTTTATTTTTGCGGCTGTGACAGGGCGAAGAATTGCAGTTGTAGGATTATTCGTTTATCTAATATTTCGTTCTTTTTATAGATATTATAAGCAGCCTGTTACATACCATATATCCATGGCAAGTTTATATATAGGCTGCCTGATTTTTTCAAACTTTGGATTTGCATTTGTAGTATTGGCATTTTTCCCATTTATCTTTTTGATTTCATTAGATGGGTTATTGATTGCTAGAACAGAATCGCCATTGTTTCAATACTATGAAGCATTAAATAATCGGTCTCAAAGAAGAAAACTAGCCAATAGAACTGCCGCATTATATTTAGTGATCTTTCTTTTGCCGTTGATGGCGATCGTCTTATTCCGGTCTTTAAATGCGCAGTATGCGGGATCTCCAACATATTTCTTAGATAGTCAGTATGCAAACTGGAGGATTACAGGTAACCAACGAATTAGTAAAGTTGATTTAGATGTTGCTGGTATCAGAAATAACTTCCTCTATCAAACTCAGATCGTATTGCAGGGTTTTATTTTATTCATGACACCCCTATATTTAGCAGCAATTCTACTATTTAGGGGAAAGTTATATGAGTTGTTTACCATGCTTGCCATGTTACTCTTTTTCTCATTTTTGTTGCTCTCCTATAAGTATGCTTTAACGCTTGAGTATTACCTGTTATTCATTCCATTGGCGCTAGTATCTATCTGTTATTATGGAACTAACAAATACAGCCTGAAAACCTCTTCCTGGATTTTTGGCGTGTCAGCCGTTCTAACAATTGTGATGGGTTTTTATTACTTCGCGCATTCTGATAATGAAGAAGAATTTGCATTTGCAAAAGAGATGAGCACATTGTATAAAAATTTCGAAGGTCCAAGAATATTGAGCGAATCACAGCAAGTGGCTGATTATATCAAAACCATTGCTTCTGATCAAAACAAAATATTGATCGATGACGCAGCAGCATACCCAGTAGTTGTGCATATTGGAAATTTGAATGGCATGATATTGCCGCATCAAAAAACTTTTGTAACCATTGTAGAGAATCCTTCGAAATTTGTCAAATATGTTTTAATTGCCAAACAATTAAATCCCACGCAAAACTTAACGGTATTGAATGAATTTAATTTGATAAAATTCAAGCTAAAAAGGAATATACATTTTCTACTGATGTATGAAAGTGCAAACTGGGCGATTTATCAGATAGAATAGGAATAAAGTGAAAAGATAAAAGTGAAAAGTGAAAAGTGAAAAATGGAGCATGTAAGGGCTTCGCCCACTTCACTTCTCACCCCTCAGTCCTCACTAATTTCTTATGGGTCTTCCTGTCTTCAACACAGCTTGAATCCTTTCAAGTGATTTCTTTTCTCCGCAAAGGCTAAGAAAAGCTTCTCTTTCAAGATCGAGTAAGTATTGTTCAGAAACAAGGCTCTGTTCGCTCAAGTCGCCACCACATAATACATAAGCAAGCTTGCGTGCAACTAATGCATCATGATCTGTGGCGTATCCACCTCTCCACATTCCATTGATGCCTGCAAGCATAGCGCCTAGACCTGCTTTGCCCATTACTTTCACATCTTTACGTTGTGTAGGCATGGTATAACCTTGGTCGTAAATTTCTATGACAGATTTTTTAGCTTCAGTAATCCTTCTGCCAATATTCATCACCACTTCATCATGACCTTTCCGAAGAATTCCCATATCAAAAGCTTCCTGTGCAGATGTGGCAACTTTTGCAGTTGCGATAGAGAAGAAGCGATTTTTTAATGTTACTGTTTCTGGTTCATCTTCATGTAAATCATCTCCAGCACGAAGTGCAAATTCTTTAGTACCACCACCACCAGGGATCAGACCAACACCTAATTCAACCAAACCAATATAAGTTTCCGCAGCTGCACAAATTTTATCTGCGTGCAAATTCATTTCGCATCCACCACCTAGTGTTAAGCCGTGAGGTGCAGTTACAACTGGAATAGAAGAATATCGTACACGCATCATGCTATTCTGGAACATGCGAATTGCCATATCCAATTCATCATATTCTTGTTCAATGGCCAGCATAAAAATCATGCCCACATTCGCACCAGCACTAAAGTTAGCGCCATCATTTGCGATCACCAATCCTTTGAATTGCTCTTCTGCGATGCCAATTGCTTTATTCAGTCCTTCCAAAACTTCACCACCAATACTATTCATTTTAGTGCTCCACTCAAAACCGGCAACACCATCTCCGATATCATATAATTTGCAAGCACTGTTTTTCCATATAATCTTATCGCTATGATTTTGTAACAATAAAAATGCTTCAGCGCCAGGAATAACTTTAAAAGTTTTTGTAGGGATATCGTAATATAAACGTTTGCCATCAGCTACTTTAAAAAAGCTTGTTGCACCAGTAGCCAACATTTCTTCAACCCAAACAGCAACGCTATAACCCCCTGCCTTCATGGCTTCTACGGTTTTTGTAACACCTACAGTATCCCAAGTTTCAAAAGCCCCGATCTCCCAACCAAAACCAGCTTTCATGGCATCATCTACACGATACACTTCATCACTAATTTCTGGAATGCGATGAGAGATATAAGAGAATAAAGAAAAATGGAATGCACGATAAAATTCGCCCGCCTTATCAGCACCAGCTGATAACATTTTAATACGCTGCTTTAAATCTTCAATTGGTTTTGCTGCATCGATGCTTGCAAATTTTGGTTTACTCCGCGCACCATATTCCATGGTTTGCAAATTCAGTGTCAATATTTCTTTACCTGCAGCAGATTTAGTTTTCTTAAAAAATCCCTGACCAGTTTCACGAA
>CAIYAG010000193.1 GCA_903924075.1 uncultured Bacteroidota bacterium
AAAATTTCTCTTGAAAAATGCTGTTCTACTCTAAGTCTGGCAGCTGCTCCCATTTTTCTTCTGGCTTGTTCATCAATAATTAAAGGGATTATTTGCTTGGCAGCTTTAGTTGCATTGTTTAAAGGAATTAAGATCCCTGAAATGCCATCTTCAATGATTTCAACCGTGCCTCCCTGTTTGGTGGCTATCACTGGCAAGCCGCAAGCCATTGCCTCTGAAACTACTAATGGTGCTGGGTCTGGTAGTTGAGAGGGTAGTACAAATAGATCGAAGCTATTGTACACATTTAACACATTGGTTTGAAAAGGAACCAGCTTCACAGCATTTTCTAAACCTTCGGAAGTTATAATAGCTTCTAAATTTTGATATAAATATTCATATCCTGAAAAAGGGTCACCTACCATTACAAAAATGAGATTGGGGAATTGTTTGTGCAATGCAGCAGCAATTCTTAAAAAATAATCCTGCCCCTTCCAAAAATGAACCCTACCCACCATCCCAATCACTAGGGCATCTGCAGGTATTTGAAGTGTGTCTCTAAAATTGGTACTACGATCATTAAATTCCCAATAGGCAACACCATTGTACAAAACTTGCATTTTGTTAGGGTCTACATATTTGCTCCAATATTGTTGAACCGATTTTGAAACAGTGATATTTCGATTGTTTGGATGATTGATTAGAGTGCCCAAAAATCGGAATAAAAAAATTGGCTTTTCAATGATTTCGTGGATATGCCAAATGTGTTTTGTTTTTGATTTAATGGCAACAAAATGCCCCACAATGACGGCAGTGGTATTAGAATAAATAATATCAAATTTTCTTGCAGCACACAATTTTAGCAGCGCATGATAAGCTTTGTAGATGGTAGCGATCCTATTGAACAGACCACTAACTGAGAAGTATTGCCTTCTTAAAATGGCGAGGTCTATAAAGATTACTTCTGCACCCATTTCAATCAACTTATTAGACAAAATACCTACATCTGTTAATACAACTGTAACCTCGTGTTCCCGTTTTTTACACAATTCTGCAACTGCCAATAATATTTTACTGGCTCCGTAGAGATCTGATGAACTATGTAAAAAAAGTATCCTCATTAATTATTTTCTTGAACGAATGATGCTGGCAGGTACGCCGGCTACTACACTATAGGGGGGAACATCTTTTGTTACAACAGCACCTGCTGCTATTACAGAACCTTTGCCGATGGTTACACCTGACAGTATAACGCTATTAGCAGCGATCCAACAATCGTCTTCTATTTTTACAAATTGTTTTAAAACACCCTGTTCTTTGATGGTTAATTCCGGGTTATCGAATAAATGATTTTCTGCGTAAATGCTCACCCTCGGAGAGATCATGACGTTATTACCAATTTCAATAAAACCAGAGCAGCCAATATAGGCAAAGGGGCCAATATTGGAATTGTTGCCCACTTTTAAACCCTGCCCAATTTCACCGCCATAGATATTAGATGGCCTGATGATGGCATTTCTTCCAATGGTTACCCGATCTCCAAATTGCATGCCCTGCTCACTTAAGCAATTTAATTCAGCGCCATCTTCTATAATAAGATCCTTACCAGCCCTAATATATTTGGCATACCGGATAGATACTTTGCGGCCTACTAAAACCATCCCCTTTGCAGTTCCAAAAAACAGTCGTTGAAAACTGCCCCTTACATAATACAATAACAGACGGGCAAGGGTGTTTGCCTTATCTGATGGATGCCAATTACCCTGGAACCTGGATTGTATTTGTGAAATGATGCTGATAAGAATGTTTTATGGCAACAAATATAACAAACTATGCTTCAAGGGCTTTCATAAATACCCGCTCAAGCTCGGTTACTGTTTTATGCCAAGAAAATTGTTGCAGGCGCTTACTGCCTTTTTCTATAAGGTCGTTCCTTTTAGCAGCAGTTGCAATTAAGGATTGTATCAGGTTAAAAAGTTGCGCACTATTATGGGGGTCGAAACTAAGTGCTGCATCTCCAGCAATTTCGGGAAGGCAGGTTGAATTGGCAATGATGAGCGGGATCTTAGATTCGAATGCTTCTAAAATAGGTAAGCCAAACCCTTCATTGGCTGATGGGAAAACATAGAGTAGGGCATGTTTATAAAACGCAAACAGTTCTGTATTGTTGAGGTAACCTGTAAAATAGATGCGGTTTTTGAGGCGCTCGTCCTTTTCTATTTTTTGAAAGATGGCTTCTTCGCTGCTATTTGATTTATTAGTTCTTTGGCCTACCAATACTAAAATGGTTTCTTGATCTCCTGCTTCGATGAGTAATTGAAATGCCTCGATCAGTATGCCAATATTTTTTCTTTTTTCGAGCGTGCCTACGTGTAAAATATATTTTTTTGACAATAGGGAAACCCATTTTTGATCGACCAGTTCGTACTGATTTTTTTGAGGAAGATCGATTGTTTTTGCTGCCAAATAAATGGGGATGATTTTTTCTTGCGCTAAGCCGGTAAATTTTGCAATCCGCTGTTTGCTATATTCAGAAACAGTAACTGTATAAGGTGCCTTGCGCGCAGCCGGTAAACCGATATGTTGTAATATCAATAACCAGGGTTTACTATAGTGCTCTGGAAATTCCCAAAAAAATGCATCGTGAAAAACGGGGATGCTTTTAGCACCCAATGAAAAATAAGGTACAAAATAATCTGTGCAAAAGATGATCTTACAGCCTTTGAGGGATGCGCGAATGGGTAAGCTAATTTGTTTCCAAAAAAAGAACAGCGCATGTTCGCCCGATTTTAAAATTTTATTTTTTCCGGTATAAGCTGGTAAGAAACTATCGAAAAATAAATAATCAAATTTTTCAGAACCCAGCTTCATTTGTTTTACAACTTCCAGTAAATAAGTATTAGCACCAGATTTTG
>CAIYAG010000194.1 GCA_903924075.1 uncultured Bacteroidota bacterium
TGCAGAAGCATTGTTAATTGGTTACAAAGAAGACCTCGATAAATCGCTTGTACGATCCTACAGTAATACCGGTGTTGTACATATCATTGCCATTAGCGGATTACACTTAACGATGATCTATAGTTTACTACTTCGATTGTTACAACCGATCGGAAATAAGCGGTGGACTAATTATCTGCGCAGCAGTATTATTCTAATTGTTCTATGGGGATTCAGTTTCATTACCGGCGGTGCCGCCGCGATCCTTAGATCTGCGGTTGGTTTTTCTTTTCTACTCATGAGTAAAAGCCTGGGTTATAAAAACAATACCATCAATGCTATTGCAGCTTCTGCATTTTTTTTATTGCTTTATGATCCCTTTTTACTTTGGGATATCGGTTTCCAATTATCATATACTGCAGTGCTAGGTATCGTTTTATTTAGTGGCTATATTGAACGATGGTTCTTCTTTAAAAATAAATTGCTTCGATTAGTTTGGCAGGTAAATTCAGTTACCCTTTCTGCACAGGTTTTAACACTGCCCATCGTACTATATCAGTTTCATCAATTTCCCAACTTATTCCTGTTCACCAATTTTCTGGTGGTGCCACTTTCTGGTATGATTCTCTATGCCGAATTATTAGTGCTTTTGGTGAGTCCATTTACTATTTTATTAAAATGGTCTGGGCAGTTAAGCAGTTATCTAATTTTTCAAATGAATCAAATCATTGAACGAACCAATCGGATTCCTTTCGCACTAACTAAAAATATTGCGATCAATTTACCAGAAGCGATCCTGCTTTATATACTAATTGCTTCGATGCTGGTTTGGCTGATATACAAGAATAAAAAGGGCTTTATTCTGTCTTTAGCCGTTCTAATGCTCATGGTCTTCATCAGATCTATGTTATTTTTTTAATTTTTTTCTGTCTGCAAACCTTTGAAAATGGTTTGTGGAAAACCGGTTCATGGTAAAAAGCTCCCGAAAACATACATTTGCGGCTCTATTTGAGCCCCAAAAGGGTAAATTATCATCGACCTGAACAGGTTAAGAAAATTCATCATGCAAAAGAAAATTCAATCCGCACTCATCTCCGTTTTCTACAAAGACGGCCTGGAACCTATTGCCAAACAATTACAAGAATTAGGTATCACTATCTATTCTACTGGCGGAACCCAAACTTTTTTGGAATCGCTCGGCGTTACATGTGTACCTGTTGAAAGCTTAACTACCTACCCATCTATCTTGGGCGGACGTGTTAAAACTTTGCATCCTGCAGTTTTTGGAGGGATCCTTGGAAGAAGATACGAACCACAGGATCTGATTGAAATGAAAGAATACAATATCCCAGAAATTGATCTGGTGATTGTTGACCTATATCCATTCGAAGAAACCCTTCGCACCACATCTGAAGAAAAACTGATCATCGAAAAAATTGATATCGGCGGCCCTTCCATGATCCGTGCAGCTGCGAAGAATTTTAAAGACCTGGTAGTGATCGCTGCTAAAGATGATTATGCTTCATTGGAACAATTATTAATTGCGCAAAAGGGCGAAACAACCATCGAACAACGTAGAGCTTATGCTGCAAAAGCTTTTGAAGTAGTGATGCACTATGATATTGCGATCAGTAATTATTTTAATCCAGGTATTAGTCAGGCTTTACGTTACGGCGAAAACCCACATCAGTCTGCCGTATTCCATGGCGATCTAACACAACTCTTTACGCAATTAAATGGTAAAGAACTTTCTTATAATAACCTGGTTGATGTAGACGCAGCAGTGCAGTTGATCAAAGAATTCAGTGCAACTTCTAATAAAGTATTTGGTATCATCAAGCATACCAATGTTTGTGGTATTGCAGAACGTGCTACTGTGAAAGAGAGCTGGGACGCGGCTTTGGCTGGAGATCCAGAAAGTGCTTTTGGTGGTGTACTGGTTTGCAATGGTGCCATAGACAAAGCAACTGCTGATGCTATCAATGAAATTTTCTTTGAAGTATTGATCGCTCCTGCATTTAATGAAGATGCATTGGCGGTTTTAAAAACTAAGAAAAATAGAATTTTATTAGAATTGAAAGCTGATGGTGCTGCTATTAAAACACCTTCTAAATCTTTATTGAACGGAACTCTAGAGCAAGGTGCTGATGAAGGTAATTTTAGCAAGTGGGATGAGGTAGGCGGAAGAGCAACTACTGAAGATGAAAAAGAAAATCTAGTGTTCGCGAATATTGTTTGTAAGCATTTAAAGAGCAACGCGATTGCCCTCATCAAGAATAAACAATTGGTGGGCAAGGGCTGCGGACAAACCAGCCGTATCGATGCATTGCGCCATGCCATTGATAAAGCAAAACAGTTCAACTTCGATTTAAAAGGAGCAGTATTGGCGAGTGATGCATTCTTCCCTTTCAACGATTGTGTGCAGATCGCACACGAAGCTGGTATGGAAGCTTATATTCAGCCGGGCGGTTCTGTGAGAGATAAAGACAGCATTGAATATTGCGTACAAAATAACTTGGCAATGGTTATGACCGGCTTACGCCATTTCAGGCACTAGCAGGGATCTATTAAAATGGCAGCGAATAAAAGAAAAGCATATATCGCATTACTGATCACCAGCATGGTCTGGGGCACTACCTGGGTTGTGAGTAAGATCGGTGTGCAAAAAACCCCTGCTTTTGAAGTGGCTTCGATTCGTCAGTTCAGTGGGGGTATTTTATATGTTTGCTTTTTTCTTTTCAAGGGACTTCCACTTCCAACATGGAAACAGTTCAAATGGTTAAGCATCATGGCAGTGCTCATGTTTGTTTCATCGAACGGTTTAGCAACACTTGCCTTGAGGTATATTCCTAGTGGATTAGCAGCACTTATTGCCGCACTTTATCCATTATCGGTTGTGTTGATCGAAATGTTTTTTTATAAAAACAATAAGATCAACTGGGGAACTTTTATCGGATTATTCCTGGGTATTGCCGGCATTGCACTTGTATTTTATGATAGTGCTTTTCACAATCATTCAGAAGGATATTGGTTTGGTATTGCACTATCACTTGTGGCAATGATCACCTGGGCTGTGGCAACGATTTTTATTGCCCGCAGGAAAACAGAAATGAATCCCTACTATGCAACTGGTTGGCAAATGCTGATCAGTTCATTCATCATGTTCCTGATTGTAATGATCTCTGGCGATAGTATTCCCATCAATAGTATTCCGCTACAAACATGGGCAGCACTGGCTTATCTGGTTTCTGCAGGATCGATCTTCGCGTTTATCGCATTTATCTATTCGATGAAAAATCTGGAACCCGGAATTGCATCTCTTTATGCATACATCAATCCAATCGTTGCAATTCTGGTGGGTTCGGTGATCATGAACGAAAAAGTTACCATGAACATCGTCATTGGTTCTGCGATCACTTTGGGAGGTGTGTATCTTGTAAATAGGAGTTTAAAAGCATTGAAATAATTATACCTCAAAATTTTCTGCTAAAAATTCTGCGTACATTTTTTTCCATTCAATCCATTCTGGCTGATCCGTTAAAAAATGATTGTGAAAAATGCAGCTCATTGCTCCTTTTACCAATTTAACCTGGTTGAATAATTCCTGCAATTCATTTTTTGCTTCGTAAACAGGTTGCCTCAATTCAAAAATACTATTGGCATCCATATAACAGAAAGGATGAATTTCCAGATGCGTTACCGTATCATTTTTTAGATCATACCAATAAAATGTATCAGCATAAGAAGCCCTGAAACCATTGATAGTGCCGTATCCCAGGGTATAATCCTTTTTAATTCCTGCTTCAATCAGTAAGGGATAGGTTTCAGGGATGGTCATTTTTAAATAGTGCTGCCGCGATACTTCTATTGGTTGTTGAACTAAATTCGAAAGTGTCTGGATCTCCTTTTTTAAAGTTCCTGCACCTTCTCCACTATGCCATGAAGGATGGATCCCCACTTTGAATCTTTCTGCTGTTTTTGTGATGATCTCTTGTAATGCTTTTTTAGAGGGATGGATATTTTTATCAACCCCCTTTCTTTTATCGGCCAGCAGAAAAAAATAGATCGCAGGTAAATGATATTTCAAATTCAAACTTTCTAAAAAATCAAACTGATCAAATGGATCTTTCTGCTTACCAGCATACACATTGGCGCGCTCTTGAAATAATTCAAATTTTCCGAACGACAGATCCCGAAAAAATCCATACAAATTTTTGATCAAGGGCTGGTGCAGATAACTGAATGCGATATCAATATCATAAGTGGGAACAAAAGAAAATTCTTTACAAGGCAACTGATACTCACCAAAATGAATTTGCAATTTTTTTTCCAGTTTCATGAACCAGAGTTGCACTAAAGGGAGATGTAAGAAATGCTCCTTAAAAGCAATGCTATTGGTATGGCCATACCTTTCATATTGGTCTGGAACATAGGGTAGCCATTCTTCATAACGCGATAGCAAATAAAATGCAGCAGAAAAAATGTCGAAGGGAATAGTACCCGCCTCAGTTTTAAAAAATACTGTGAGCCCTTCCCATTCTACACATTCAATATGTTGATGTTGTATTGACTTTTGAAAAACTAATCCATTGGGAATGATTTGAAAATCGCTGTCAGAAAAATAATCTTCTGAGTAATTAATTTTAGCTGTTTCGCAATTGATATAAGTAGTTCTATCCTGCGTGATCTGCACATCCGTTTTAAAAATGGTGTTGCAGATATAGTTAAATCTCGGACTTGTTATTGCGCTGTAAATTAATAGCAAGATGGTAGGATTAAATTAGGCTTCCTTTTTATTTGCTTTCTGGTCTTCCCACATTTCGCTGAATGTTTTAGCACTAAAATCTAATTCAGAACGATGTGTGGTCCAACCCTTAAATATTTTATTTACCATCCAGTTCTTGAGTTTGCCATTACCCATATTCATCATGGTTCTGTTCAAACTGGCTGTCTTCCAGGCTTTCCAGGCAATGCGTTCAGCAATACTGCTGCTGCCACTTGCAACAGCTTCGTGCCTGTTGTCTAATAATAATTCGTGGAGGTTAATTCTAACCGGACAAACCTCGGTGCAATTACCGCACAAAGATGAAGCATAACTTAAATGCTTATAGTCGTCCATGCCTTTCAAATGTGGCGTAATTACTTTCCCGATCGGACCGCTATAAGTTGTTTCGTAAGCATGGCCACCAATATTTTTATAGACCGGACATGCATTTAAGCAAGCACCGCAACGAATGCAGTATAAGGCTTCACGTGTGGTGGGGTTAGCTAATAAGTTAGTGCGGCCATTGTCTAACAAGATCACATACATTTCTTCTGGTCCGTCTAATTCATTGGCTTGCTTTGGTCCGGTAACAATGCTATTATAAACAGTAACACGTTGACCCGTACCATAAGTAGATAATAATGGCCAGAACAATGCGAGGTCGTGAATAGAAGGGATCATTTTTTCGATCCCAACTACCACAATATGTGTTTTGGGAAATGCACAACTCAAACGCGCATTGCCTTCGTTTTCTGTAACAGCAATGGCACCAATATCTGCGATCAGAAAATTCGCACCTGTAACGCCAACCTCAGCCTGCACATATTTCTCCCGAAGTTTAACCCTTGCAACAAGCGTTAATTCTTCTGGCGATAAGCCACCTGGAGTTCCCAGTTTATCTGCGAATAATTTTGCTACATCTTCCTTGCTTTTGTGCATCGCCGGTGTAACAATATGATAGGGCGGCTCTCCGTCTAATTGTTGAATATATTCTCCCAGATCTGTTTCAACGCTTTCAATTCCTTTTGATTCCAGATAATCATTCAAGTGAATTTCTTCTGTAACCATACTCTTGCTTTTCACAAGGGTCTTGCAATTTTTTGCCTTGCAGATCTTTCCAATTTCCTCTAGTGCTTCTTCTGCAGTTTCTGCCCAGATCACTTTTGCGCCACGGGCAGTAATCCTTTTTTCAAAATTCTCTAAGTGTGTATCTAAATGTTCAATGGAATCCCATTTTCTGTTTTTGGCCATTTCCCTGGCGAGCATATTATCAGAAAATTGTTGCTTACCAATTGGCACAACCGCATTGTATTTACTGATATTAAAGTTGATCTTTCTGCGATGATCTAGATCTGCAGCTTTGATCGTACTCTTTGCAATAAATGATGCGGCATTATCCTTCATGGTCTATTTCTTTTTATTCATTTCTTTGGCAGTTGCCTCTAGTGCTTCATAGAATTCAACGCCATATTTTCTGATGATCGAATCTTTCAGAAAAACATAGACTGGCATTTTTAGTTTCTTACCCAGGCTACATGCAGCAGCACAAAGGTCTTCCCTTGGTTCGTAATTGACGTATTCTATATCTGGGTCGCGTTTGCTCTTTTTAATTCGGATAGGAAACAAGTGGCAGCTAATGGGTTTTTTCCAATCCAGTTTTCCATCATTATACGCATCCTCAATGGCACATTTAATGATCCCATATTTATCTCTATATCCATAAGCGCAAATGGTGCCTTCGATCGTTGGCGTTACCCAACCAAATTCCTGATCGTACAAGTATCTTCCTTGCTTATTCACTTCATTGATCCCTTCAGCAGTCATATAGGGCTTGATCACCTCATAGTATTCGTTTAGCTTATCCAGTTCCCATTTCTCCATGGGAGCACCAGCATCGCCATCTTCACAGCATCCGCCCTTGCATTTGTTTAAGTCGCAAACAAATTGCTCATCAATGATTTCTTCACTTACCAGTACATTATCAATAGCGATCATAATTTCATTTTCTGAATTCTATTCCAAAGATAAAGGCTATCTCTGTTAATGGGATACTTGCAAGCATATGTTTTTAAGCTAATTTTAGTTTGAAAACCTTTTCAGATGTTGCATAAAATAGGATTAATCATTGTTTTGACGTTGTTTACAGGTATGCTGTTTGCACAGTCGATCAAAAAAATCAACCGAAATTTCAAGCACGATGCACCAGATAGTTTTCATGTGGTTTTTTATACCACGAAGGGTGAATTTGAAATGGTTGCTTATAAGGCTTGGAGCCCACAGGGAGTAACACGATTATATCAATTGGTCAAATCAAAGTACTATACCAATATGTATATCTTTCGCAGCACCAATCGATACATTCAATTCGGGATCAGCAACCAGCCTGATCTGAATAAATATCTGGAACACCAAACCATTCAGGATGAGAAAGTGAGTGAATCAAATACTGTTGGTAAAGTTGCTTTTGCAACTGGCGGACCAAACAATAGAACAGTACAACTTTTTGTCAATAAAATCGATAATAGCAGGTTAGATACTTTTGGCCATGCTTACTCATTTCCACCAATAGGAAAAGTTGTTCGAGGTATCAACATTGTACAGAATTTCTATGGTAATTATAAAGACACGATCACGTTTCAACACCAGGATTCGGTGATGAAATATGGGAATGTTTATTTAGAAAAACATTTTCCTGGACTAGATAAAATCAAAAAGGCAAAGATCAAATAATTAGTTACGCCATTTGAATGTGTTGATGATATGCTTCATGTCTTGCATCAAAAACTGATTCACGATCCTCAATGAATCGGCATTGGGAGTAGCATCAAAATACATGGCACCTCTTAAAAAATGCTTGGTTGAGTCGGTCAGATAAAATTGATTGGAAGTTGCCACATCGCCACCTACAGAAAAAAATACACCATGCACTTTGTTAGGCGTATTAATTAAAGAATCATCAATTGAATAGGCCTTTGAGCTATGTTTTCCAGTAAGCATGTATGTTTGCTTAGTTAGTGTATCAAAGTTATATTTTCCAGATCCAATTTCTTTATAGCTGATATATATCCTACCTGTAAATTGAGGAAAGTCAACATTGATCCACCATGGATTTTCTGGTGTTTTATCGAAATAGGAAGTATCCTTAATTACTTTCGCATACACAGGGTATTCGAATGTATAAGGATAGCCAGGTTGATCAAATAGCTGGTATTCGTGTTTGGGAAAATCAATATTGAAATAGCCCTGAGGTTTAGCTGTAAAATTACTATTACAGGAAGCCAGTATAAACAGCAATGCAATGCTGTAAAAAACTGAGATCGATTTATAAAAATTGTTATACTTGAGGCTATTCAGAAACTGCGTCATTGATACGGGGTCTAGTCTGTGTTCAGTGGCTTGATGGTGATCTTAACTTTGTTGATGCGGTACTTTTCAACTTCTAATACAGTGAATTGAAAATCGCCAGAATGCACAATTTGAGCGGCTTGTGGGATCTCTCCTGCAAGTTCCAAAACAAGTCCGGCAAGCGAATCGCTCTCTCCTTTCACCTGATCAAAAGTATCAGCTTGCAGATCCATGATCCTGCAAACATCGTTCAACATGGTTCTTCCTTCAAAGACATAATTATTATCATCGATCTTTTTATGTCCAGTTTCTTCGTCATCAAATTCGTCTTTGATATCTCCGATCACTTCTTCTAAAATATCTTCCAGTGTAACAATTCCACTAGTTCCGCCAAACTCATCTACCACTACAGCAAAATGAATATGTTTTGATTGGAATTCATTTAACAGGTCTTCGATCAATTTTTGCTCATGCACAAAATAAGGCTGGCGCATCAACACCTTCCAATCGTAATTATCTGCCTCATCTAAGAATGGAATTAAATCCTTGGTGTGGATCATTCCAATTACATTATCAAGATCGTCTTTATAAACCGGAAGCCTACTGTAATGCATATCTCTAACTTGTGCAATCAATTCAGCATAAGTAGTATGTTCATTAATTCCGTGCACATCCATTCTGGTCTTCATGATCTGCTTCACGGTAATGTTTCCGAATTTCACAATGCCTTTCAGAATATTTTTTTCATTTTCAGAGGCCGTACTATCCGTAGTTAGATCTATTGCATGGTCCAATTCTTCTAAGCTATACGCACCGCCATATGTTTTTTTAGACAATCTTTTTTCAATGACATCCGAAAAATTAACCAAGCGTTTACTCAATCCGGCACAAGCATAAGATACTGCTTGCACAACACCTCCAAAGTCTTTGGCAAATCTGATATTGTTATTTGTTGCAAGTACTTTAGGCATTACTTCACCAAACAATAATAATAGAAATGAAACAGAGATCACTTTGATCACAAACTCGATCCATACTGCATCGAATTTTTCAAAATTGAACATTCCATCGATTAGTAAATTTGAAATGATGATGATGGAGATATTAATAAAGCTATTCGCAATGAGTAGTGACGCTAATAATGTTTTTGGTTCTTCTAAAAGATCTACAACACGTTTATAAGGTGGCTGTTGTTTTGATTTGAGTAAGTTAATGTCTTTGTAAGTGAGCGAAAAAAAAGCCACTTCAGCACCAGCAAGTACAAACGAGAGAAATAATAACACCAATAATACCATTACCAATACAGTAGTGCCCTGCCCCTGAATGGCAGATAAAAATGGGGGTGCTATTAAAAAAGAATGCAATGCCGAATGATAATCCAAAATCATATTATTTAAATAAACAAACTAAACCAATCAATACATGAAAATGGTTCGTTACAAAAGTATCATTTAAAATCATCAGAATGGTAAGCGATCTCCCGGATCACCTAAAGGAGGCAGATCCTCGGTATTAAAACCGTCGATGTTATCACCACTGGCACCGGCTTCGCCTCTTTTGTCGAGCATAATTAAATTATCACCCACCACTTCGGTCGCAAATTTTTTATTGCCCTCCTTGTCTTCCCAACTTCTGGTTCTTAGTCTTCCCTCTACATAAATCAAACTTCCTTTGTGCAAATATTTTTGTGCCAATTCGGCCAAGCCACGCCAAAGCACAACCGTATGCCATTCTGTTTGTGAAATTAGCTTACCAGATCTGTCTTTATAAGTTTCTGTGGTTGCAAGTGGGAATTTAGCAACCGCAATATTTCCCTCAAGATGTTGAACATCAGGGTCTTTTCCAAGATTTCCGATAAGCATTACTCGATTAACACCTCTCATACATGTGATTTTTAATTCGTCTATATGGAATCTCTCTTAAAAATACCTTTTTTTAATAAACAAAAGAGTGACTCTGAAAAAAATAACAACTGATCCGGCAGCTTGTTCAAAAAGCTTACAAAGTGGTTTGGGACAACCAGTCGTTAATAATTTTGGGGAAGGGCAATGCAGCGATTTTGCGCAATGAGGTCCAATCTTTTTTCCTTAAACTTTCGGGCTGATTAAATAATTCAACCCTTATAAATCTTGCCTTGATTTGTTGGTGTGTTAACTGTTGTGTAAAAAGGGCTGATTGATCTTTGATGATGGCTTCATGGATGCCCAACTGGCTTTTTAAAAAATCAAGTATGGCTATTTGATCCCATGAAATGTTTTCATCTGATTCTAATAAATAAAATTCATAGAGATTTTCCCA
>CAIYAG010000195.1 GCA_903924075.1 uncultured Bacteroidota bacterium
GGTTTTGCCGCTGGTTTAGCAGCAGGTTTTGCAGCAGGGGCAGCAGCTGGTTTGGCAGCTGGAGCAGCTTTTTCGGTTTTTGCTTTTTCAGTTGCTTTAGTTTTGTCATCTTTTTTCTGAGCAAAACTCAAGCCGGACATGAATACAAAAGCCGTTAGGGCAAGTAACAATTTTTTCATATGACCTTTTTTTAGTTTAGAGGAATTAAGTTAGTTAAGAACTTTGATTCTCCCAATTTGTACCCCATAAATTTTTATTAAAAATACTTTTCCTAATAAATCGAATAATTGCAGTTGGTCACTGTTGTTACATCGAAATTTTAAAAAAAATCTTGTCGAAATCCGTGGGATTGAGTAAATTAAACATTCAAATCAAGCTCATGAGAAAAGTAAGCGATATTCTAAAAAGGAAAGGAAATAAAGTAAGTTATGTTGCTCCTAACATTTCAGTTGTGGAAGCATTGGAAATTATGGCGGAGCAAAATATTGGATCCCTGGTGGTTCTTGAAAACGATAAGTTTGTTGGGATCATTACTGAAAGAGATTATTCTCGAAAAATTGTTCTCAAGGGTAGAAGTTCCATCGATACACCTGTAGCAGAAATTATGTCTACTGATTTTCCTCCTGTAAAGTCGAATGACACAGTTGAAAAATGTATGCAATTGATGTCGGCAAAGCATATTAGATATTTGCCTGTAATTGAAAATGGCATATTATCTGGTATCATTTCTATGAACGATGTGGTTACTGAAACGATTTTGAATCAGCAGGAAACCATTTCCCATCTGCAATCATATATACATTCGTAATAACTTGTTTTATATTTTTAGCCCGTTTGATTGAAAAACTTAATCAAACGGGCTTTTTTTTAAGCTCAAAATAATAGTGTGAGATCTACACATATAAATATTTTACATTATTTTCGGAACCTGGAAAAATTAGCAACCAAATTAATCTGAGACTTTATGAAATTCATTCCCGCCTATTTTTTAGCTGGAACTTTTATTGCCTCTTCCTTGCTCTCCTGCAAAGAAAAAAAAGCAGAAGAAGCTGCTATTAACGCAGATGTTAATGTTGTAGCTGTAGGCCAAAAAACAGTACCTGTATTTTCTGAGTATGTTGGTGAAACATTCGGACAAGAAGATATTCAAATTCAATCCCGAGTTGATGGATGGATCACTGGAATTCATTTCAAAGAAGGGGATCTGGTACAAAAGGGCCAATTACTCTATACAGTAGATGATTTGCCTATCAAAAATAAGATTGATCAGGCACAAGCTAAGCTAGCGGAAGCAAATACTGGTAAGGTCAAAAATAAGTCGGAGCTTGATAGAGTAGAACCTTTAACTGCGATGCATGCTTTGAGTCAGCGTGATCTTGATGCTGCAAAAGCTGGTTATCAGGCATCGATCAGTCAGGTTGATGCTGCAGAAGCTGCGCTTCGAAATGCAAAAATTGAATTAGAGTATACGCATATAACTTCTCCCATTACTGGTGTGATTGGGATATCAAAAGTATTAGTAGGAGATTATATTGGAAAACTAAATACAGGTGCTCCATTGAATACTGTTTCATCAATTGGTACGTTACGTGTTCGTTTCTCTATCAGTGAAGACGAATATTTAAAATTTGCAAAAGCAAAAATAAATACTGATCATAAGATCTTACAAAATCAAATTCCTGTGCAATTAGTTTTAAGTGATGGATCAGTTTATCCAGAAACAGGAACCATCAGTTTATCAAATCGTCAGATCGATCCAGCTACTGGATCATTGCTTATACAGGCGGTATTTCCTAATGCTCATAATTTATTGCGGCCTGGTCAGTATGCGAAAGTTCGCTTACAAACAGATATTTATAAAGATGCTATTTTGGTGCCTCAACAAGCAGTGAATCAAATTCAAAACATCTATCAGGTATTTGTGGTGAATGATAGTAATATGATTCGTCCGGCTGTAATCAAAGTTGGAAAACGTGTAGGTAGTAACTGGATCGTACAAGAAGGATTGCAAATGGGTGCGAAGGTCGCAATCATTGGTAATGCAGTTGTTAACAACCCTAAAGTTGCTATCAAACCAAGCATGATCACATGGAATTACGACTCAACATCAAACCAATAAATTTATCTGTTAACTGATTTGTATGAGTGAATTTTTTATAAGACGACCGATCGTTGCAATGGTTATTTCGATCTTCATTGTGATCATGGGTTTATTGACCTTACAAGGGATCCCTGTTTCAAAATACCCAGACATCACACCACCCATGGTGCAGATCTCTGCGAGCTATACAGGTGCGAATGCGGTGGATATGGAACAAACTGTTGCTACACCCATTGAGCAACAAGTGAATGGTGTAGAGAATATGCTCTACATGAAGTCTGTCAACTACAATGGCAGTATGACATTGCAAGTATCTTTTGAAGTAGGAACTGATTTGGATGTTGCAAATATGTTAACACAAAACAGGGTTTCAAGAGCGAATCCTTTCTTGCCTCCTGAAGTAATTAATTTAGGCGTGAATGTGAAAAAATCACTCACATTTCCTTTGATGCTTTTTTCTGTTTACTCTCCTACAAAATCATACAATGCCGATTTCATCAACAACTATGCTTTCATCAATTTGGTGGATGAGCTAAAGCGTATCAAAGGTGTTGGTGATGTGTCGATCATGGGTAGTTCTGAATACGCCATGCGTATTTGGGTGAAACCAGATCGTCTTGCAAAATTAAAGATCACGGCATCCGATGTAATGAATGCGATCAAAGCACAAAACAATATTGTACCTGGTGGTGCATTTGGTGATGCTCCTGCAAAAAATGGCGTTCAAAACACCTATACTGCTACACTACAACAACGATTAGTATCTGAAGAAGATTTTGGGAATATCATTCTAAAATCAAACCCTAATGGGGCATTGGTTCGTTTGAAAGATGTTGCCAGGATCGAACTTGGTTTACAGATGTATAACCTGAGTAGTAATTTAAATGGTAACCCAAGTTCATTGGTAGCCATTTATCAAATTCCAGGTGCCAATGGTTTAGATGTTAGAAATAAAGTAAAGGCCAAAATGGACGAGTTAGAAAAAAACTTTCCACAAGGTTTGGCTACAAAAATTAGCTTAGATACAACAGAAGCCATCACAGTAGGTATCGAAGAAGTTATACATACATTGTTTGAGGCGATCGTATTGGTGATCTTGGTGGTATTCCTATTCTTACAAGATTGGCGTGCTACATTAATTCCTTTATTAACCGTACCAGTTTCATTGATTGGTACCTTCATCGTATTCCCAATATTAGGTTTCTCTGTTAACCAATTATCCCTATTAGGAATGGTATTAGCAATTGGTCTAGTAGTAGATGATGCCATTGTAGTAGTGGAAGCGGTGATACATGAAATGGAACATGGGCTTGAACCGAAAGCTGCTACAAGCAAGGCGATGAAAGAAGTGGGTGGACCAGTAGTAGCAATCGCAGTAATTCTTTGTGCCGTGTTTATTCCAGTTGCATTATCTGGAGGTATTACTGGTAGATTATACCAACAATTTGCAATTACTATTGCGATCTCAGTTGCTTTATCTGCTTTTAATGCATTAACACTTAGTCCGGCATTAGCGGCGATACTATTAAAACCGAAAAAAGAAAGCAAAGGATTATTGCAAAGATTCTTTGATGGATTCAATAAGTATTTTGACAAGTTCACTGCTTGTTATGTTAAAGTTGCAAGTTTTGCAGCAAGAAAATTGTGGTTAACACTTTTAATTCTCGGATTGATTTGTGTGGCAACTGTATTTCTAACATTCAAAGTTCCATCTGGATTTGTACCA
>CAIYAG010000196.1 GCA_903924075.1 uncultured Bacteroidota bacterium
AAATGAAAAAGAGCTGCTCCCAGATATACACTTATTAAATCATTCACCTCTTCATAAAAACTAATGCCTGTTGTAAAATCCACGTATGAGCTACTTTGGTGGGCAACAAATTGAGGAACAGGATTTGCCGGATCAAAAGGGATGGGGTTAAAATTTTTAGTGGTTGGTAAATTGGATTGATCAAATTGGCTTTTAAAAATCCCTACCATGCATGCCAGATTCAAAAAGCTGATTTTTACGTCGCTCAATGATTTATGAAAATTAAGTACTGGTAAAAACTGTGCTCTTTTTAATAAATTGATCCCAACCTCCTCATATCTTATTATTGCAGCAGCTGTTAAACCCTCTAAGCTTTCTCTATTTCTGAACTGCGATTCTATTTGTAGTTGCAGTGCTTTATAGGGAATTAAATAAGCAGGGTTTTGCGGCTGATAAGTTATATTGATTGTAAGATCCGAAGGTTGTATTCCAGCCAAAGCAGGGTTTCTGCTGATACTTGAAAATTGAATCTGCGTATTTAATGGCTCTTGCGCTTTAGCGGCATCATTAAAAACACCCATTAGCAAACAAAAGGGTAGTAGTTGAATTTGCTTTTTCGAAATCATGTTAGGCATCTATTAAAGAGATGCTAACGTAAAATTATTAGCGAGCTAAAAACCTTGTATCTAAAACAATTTTAGAATAGCTTAAAGAATTTTAGACAGAATAATTTCTTTCATTTCCCTTACTTCAGATTTAGTAAAACCGTGGGCACGAATTTTGCCTTCCCCTGTTGTTTCAATAATGATAGTTGAAAAGCCGATTAGCGGTGTTTCTATATCCACAGATGAGATCCGGCTCATGGGAATGGTAGATTCCTTGCCGTTAAAAAGTCCAGGGATCTTGAAGGTTACGGCCAACCCGTCTAAATGAATAACGCAAGGAAACATTTTATTTCCTTCAGATAAACGAGAAGCTGTATATATGTTCATTTTTTGATTTTGAATGGTAAAGATATGTGATATGTAACTGGTTTTCAGAGTAAAATTGGGTGTTTTTACGGTAAGATTTTGGGGATACTACTACAAGATAGCTCCTTAATCTACCTGTACATTTGAATAAATTATTAACCTATGAATTTCTTTTCAATACCGGTTCAAACAGAAATAAAAGGTAAGCGGATCAATGGATTATTACGCGGAAACTTTGTGTACTGGGAGTTTGAGTCTTATTCCAGCTTTTTTGTACAGTACTTCCCCAATCACATTTTTAGTAGTCGCACTACTTTAAGAGATAAGTCTGAATCCTTAGAGACCTTGGTGGAAGGCTTGCTTACGGCGATTGACAAAAGTATTGAACCCATATTGGCCTGACAAGGGGTTTAATCTTTGCTTAAATTTTCAAAATTTAATATCTATTCAATTTTGGATAAGATTTGGCCGTAAATTGTAGGAACAATTACTTGCCATGATTATCCCACGTAGATCATTACTAAAGCAGTTGCTTTTTGTATCTGTAACCGCTGCTATTGCACCATCCTGTTTGTTTGAGAAACATAAAACAGGGATTCCATTAAAACATATGCATATCAATACTGATCAGGAATCGGTATTTGCAAGCCTTCTTGCAACGATCATTCCTGAAACAGATACCCCAGGTGCAGCTACTTTGCATGCCGATCTTTTTGCATGGAAAATGTTAGACGATTGTAGTCCGAAATCCGATCAGGATAAAATTCTGAATGGTATCAACGAATTGAATTTATACTGTCAAACTAAATTCGGCCAGTTTTTTAATCGGGCAACAGCCGATCAAAGAATTCAGATCTTGACCGAAATAGAAGCAAAAAAAGACATTTCCAAATCTTTAATTGCATTCTATCATCAATCAAAAGGGCTGGCCTTACAGGCATATACCAACTCAGAATTTTTCTTAACAAAAGTGCAGGTATATGAACAAATACCTGGCCGTTATCATGGTTGTGTCAAAGCCTAATTATTATAAAATTCATTGAAATTTTTTTATGGGAGAAAATAATACCGGAACTGCTAAAAATAGAAGCTTCGATGCCATTGTAATTGGATCGGGCATCAGTGGTGGCTGGGCTGCTAAAGAATTTACGGAAAAGGGTTGGAAGACCCTTGTATTGGAAAGAGGCCGTGATGTGCAGCATTTGAAAGATTACCCTACCACCAATATGATGCCTTGGGAATTTGAACACAGGGGGCAATTGCCATTGGAAATTACTGAAGCAAATCCTGTAATAAGCCGTTGCTATGCGTTTCGGGAAGATGCTGTTCACTTTTTTGTGAAAGATCAGGAACATCCTTATGTACAAAGCAAACCTTTTGATTGGATTCGTGGATATCAGGTAGGGGGAAAGTCATTGATGTGGGCTAGACAAACTCAAAGATGGAGCGACTTTGATTTTGAAGGCCCTGCACGCGATGGATTCGCTGTTGATTGGCCCATTCGGTATAAAGACATTGCTCCATGGTACAGCCATGTGGAAAAATTTGTGGGGATCTCGGGTAACAAAGATGGGTTGGCCCATTTGCCAGATGGCGAATTCTTGCCTGCATTAGAACTTACCTGTGTGGATCATTATTTCAAAGAAGTACTACAAAAAAAATATAGCGGAAGGCATGTGATTTATGGAAGGTGCGCACATTTAACCAAACCCAATCCAATTCATCTTGAACAAGGCAGAGCACAATGCCAAAATAGAAACCTATGTCAACGAGGGTGCCCTTTTGGGGGATATTTTAGTAGCAATGCTTCTACTTTACCCTGGGCAGCCAGAACGGGTAATTTAACCCTGCGTCCATTCTCTGTGGTGCATTCCATTATTTATGATGATCAAAAAGGGATTGCCACAGGTGTGAGGGTTGTTGATACTAATACCAAAGAAATGGTGGAATATTATGCGAAAGTGATTTTTGTAAATGCTGGCGCCATCAATACGAACTTGATTCTCTTAAATTCAACCTCTCATCGTTTTCCAAATGGTTTGGGCAACGATAATGGAATTTTGGGAAAATATGTGGCATTCCATAATTATCGGGCTCGGATCAACGCCGAATATGATGGATTCATGGATTCTACTACTGATGGCAGATCCCCTACAAGTGCTTATTTACCAAGATTCAGGAATGTAGAAAAACAAGAAACCAACTTTTTACGTGGGTATGCTGCTGGATTTTCTTCAGGAAGGTATACGAAACGAAATACAGAAGGCTTTGGAAAGGAATTAAAAGATCAATTGGCGAAAAAAGAATTGACCCCCTGGTATGTTGGTTCTCATATGATGGGTGAAACCATCCCTAAAGCAACCAATATGGTTAGTTTAGATCCAAGTCTGAAAGATCCTTGGGGGATTCCACAATTAAATATGCACGTGGAATATGATGATAACGATGAAAAAATGGTGCAAGATTTTATAGAGCAGATGACTGAAATGTATACTGTAGCTGGATTTAAAAATATTCAAACCACCGATTCAAAAGCTGCCCCTGGATTGGATATACACGAGATGGGCGGGGTTCGTATGGGCAAGGATCCTAAAACATCTTTATTAAATGAATTCAATCAACTGCACTTATGTAAAAATGTGTATGTCACGGATGGGGCATGTATGACTTCCACTTCCACACAGAATCCTTCATTGACCTATATGGCAATTACAGCCAGGGCGGTGGATCATGCTGTAAATGAAGCTAAAAAAGGCTCTTAATAAATTGAGGGCTATTTTTTAGAAGCTTTCGGATGTATTTGTGTTTTTCTTATTAGATTGCGCCCTGAAAGACTATAAAAAATATCCTGTTTTATGACTATTGAGCAATTTAAGTTATTAACCCTAGAAGAAAAGTTATCTGAGTTGAAGTATCATGGGGAGTTATTGGGGTCCTATGAACGCAATGGAGAACCAAATACTCCAAAGATTCCTGGGGACATTTTTGCCCTGTACGACTTTTGGGCTTATTTAAGCGATGATGAGCAAACCGTGATCCCTACCAGAAGAAACCCTTTAGTGGTAGAATAAGCAAATGCGGGTATCCTGTTAATTGGTAGCTCATTTTAGAATTGAACTATAAGTGTTTTTATATCTAAATAAAGTATTGAAATGCCTCCGAATGCTCGGAGGCATTTTTTATTGAATTAAACCAACTGGTTTAACAACTTGTAATAACGGAATTTGTTAATTTAGCCTTGATGAGAAAATTATTCCTAAAAAGTATAGCGCTTCTTTTATTAACGCTGTTTGTTTGCAAAGTAAATGCTCAGTACTACGACTCGGTTTTGAACATTTATGAAGAAAAATTTCCGAAAGAAAAAATTCATATTCATTTCGATAGAACAATATATAATACCAGTGAAACCATTTTTTATAAGTTATATATATTATCGGAATCTGAATGGACTACATTAAGTAAAAATGTATATGTCGTTTGGTATGACACCAGCGGCAACTACATTAAACAAACAGTGGCTCCGTTGTTTCAATCTTCTGCAAAAGGAAGTTTCGATGTGCCTGCTAATTATAAAGGAAACTTCATTCGCGTAAAGGCATTTACTAGATGGATGTTGAATGATGATAGTGTATTTCTTTACGAGAAAAATATTCCTATTAACGTTGGTGTCAATGAAAAAGTAAAAACAATTCCCCCAAAAACTAGGGTGGAGGTTTTCCCAGAAGGTGGTGTGCTTGTGAATGGATTAAATAGCAAAATTGCATTCAAGGCAACCAACGGTTCTGGCGTTCCCGTTTTTATCAAGGGTTTTTTGATGAATGATAAAAACAAAATACTGGATACTATAAAAGTTGCACATGATGGTATGGGCATCATACAATTAAAGCCCAATGCAGGAGAGTCTTATCAATTAAGTTGGACCGATGAAAATGCGCAAAAAGGGACAACTGCAATTTTGCCCCCACAAAAAGAAGGCGTCATCCTTAAAGTTAGTATGGACAATGAAAAAGCATATGTTCAGGTTGAGAAAACGCTTGATGTGCCTAAGACTAGTAAGGTTTTAAAATTATTGGTTCACCAAAATCAACACATTTTATATACGGTAGATTTTAAAGGGGAAGATCGTCAGGTGCAAAAAGCGGCGCTTCCTATTGATGAATTACCAACAGGGATTGTTCAATTCTCTCTTTTTACAAGTGATTGGTTGCCAGTGGCGGAAAGAATTGTCTTAGTAAATAATCGACTACATGAGTTTAACGCAAAAGTATCTGTAGCACTTGCTAATCTCAACAAGCGCGGCAAAAATGTAATTGAAGTTGTTGTAACGGATACTTCTGCTGCAAATATGTCTGTATCAATTACTGATGCATCCATTGTGATGCCAGAGCAACAAAATATTTATTCTGATTTTTTATTGAGTAATGATATACGTGGTAAAGTGTATAACCCTGCGTATTATTTTTCTAGTGATGCAGATAGCGTTGCTGCTCACTTGGATCTTGTAATGCTAACTAACGGTTGGAGGAAATTCGATTGGGATAAAATGAGGGCGGGAGTGTTGCCTGTGCAAACCTATCCAAAAGAAACTGAGTTGATGAAGATTACTGGTAAGGTCTTTGGAAGTACTTCTGCAAAATTAACAAGTGATCTGCTTTTGAATTTGATCATCGCTGGAAAAGATAGTAGTAAGAAAATTGTTTTTATTCCAGTTTTAAGAGATGGAAGTTTTGAAGATAAGTCAATCCTATATTATGATACATCCAGAATATTCTATGGATTTAACGGTAATACAAAATTAACCGACGTTACACAAGTGCACTTCGAAAATGGATTATTAAAACAGGAGTTTAAAAAAATCTCAATGGGTAATGGGTTCCAAAATAATTGGAGCGATAGTATGGCAAGGGTAAAATTAAATTACTACCTATTAGAACAAGAGAAGCTAAGAAAACAAATGGCAGCTGCCACTTTGCAGGAAGTGATCGTTAAGTCAAAAGTTAAATCACCTATACAGGTATTGGACGAAAAATATGCATCTGGGATGTTTCAGGGTGTTGATGGAACTTCATTTGATTTAGAGAACGATCCGTCTGCAATGGGCTCAATGGATGTGATTAGCTATCTACAAGGTAAAGTTGCAGGACTGCAAATTTCTGGAACAGGTGCACAAGCATCAGTCTCTTGGAGAGGGTCAACCCCAGAATTCTTCTTAAACGAGATCAGTACTCAAATCGACATGATCACTTCTATGTCCATTTCGGATATTGCGTATATCAAGGCTATTCGACCACCATTTTTCGGATCGATGGGTGGCGGTAGTGGAGGTGCCATTGCAGTGTATACAAAAAAAGGGAAGAGCAACAAGGGCGGCTCTGCAAATAGTAAAGGCATGGAATATACCGTGCTAGGTGGTTATTCTGTGTTTAAAGAATTTTATAATCCCAGCTACGACAAACCAACTGCCAATTTTGATGCTGATAACCGAACAACCCTATATTGGAATCCTTATGTTTTAACCAATAAAAGAAGTCCAAGGGTTAAGATCGAATTCTATAATAATGATTCTAGCAAAAAACTACAATTGGTATTAGAGGGTATTAACTCAAATGGCAAATTGGCAAGAGTAGTTAAGTACATCGAATAATCTTACGTATGAATAGGCTAGAAATGCACTAATTTTATGGTGAAGACTTACCGATCCTAACCTTTTTAATATGGCAACATCTATTTCGTCCAATGAAGCTGCACGCCAAAAAGCGTTGGAGAATTACCATATCATGGATTCGGAAAGTGAAGCAGATTTTGACCGACTTACTGAACTTGCTTCCTTGATTTGCAACACCCCCATTTCTTTAGTTACTTTATTAGACGATAAACGGCAATGGTTCAAATCAAATAAAGGCTTAGTTGTTAGTGAAACACCCAAAGAGATTTCTTTTTGCCAACACGCCATAAAAGACAATCAACTTTTCGAGATCGTTGATGCAAAGGAAGATGATAGATTTAAACAAAATGTTCTTGTAACGGGAGATCCCAATATCCGATTTTATGCAGGGTTTCCTTTAGTTGATCCAAAAGGATTTGCGTTGGGTACCTTATGCGTGATTGACAGACAGCCAAAAAAACTAAATGAAAACCAAAAGAAAGCATTAGCACTTCTTGCGGAAGAAGTGGTTGCATTGATTGTAGAACGCAGAAAAAAAGAGGAGCTGGAAAACTTTGAGAGACTCTTTAATTTATCGATCGACTTAATGTGTATCGCTGGATTGGATGGATATTTCAAAAAAGTGAATCCATCGTTCACTAAGATCTTTGGATGGGAAGAAAAACAATTATTGTCAACTTCATTTTTTGATCTAATTCATCCTGATGATGTTTTTGCAACGCAGAAAGAAATTTCAAAATTAGCTACTGGGGTTAACTCCATCAATTTCATACATCGTTTTAAAACAATTAAAGGCGATTATCGAACCTTACAATGGGTTGCCACGCCTGAATTGAATACTGGAAATCTTTTTGCTATTGCAAGAGATATTACAATAGAAACAAGAAGCAAAGACCAAATTAAGGTAAGTGAAAATAAGTTCCGGTCATTCTTTGAAAATTCTCAAGGTTTAATGTGCACCCATGACCTCGAAGGCAAATTTATTTCAGTGAACAAAACTGGAGCTCAGATCTTGGGTTATCAGTCTGCAGATGAATTAATTGGAAAGAATTTATTCGATATTGTTCCACCCAACTTTCATAAAGAGCTAAAGTCTTATTTAGAAACGATTCGCAAAGAAGGAAAAGCTTCTGGCTTAATGACTACCCAGGGAAAGGACGGAAGATTGGGCGTTTGGTTGTTCAATAATATCATCGAAAAAGATGTAGATGGGAATATTTACATCATTGGTAACTCAATAGATATTACTGAGAGCATGCACCTTGAAAGAGAATTGTTAGATTCTAAACAATTATTAGAGCAAACAAGCAAGGTTGCAAGAGTTGGCGGTTGGGAAATTAATGTTGAAGCGAATAAGATCATCTTATCAAGCATTACAAGAGAGATCTATGATGTGAAAGACGATCAGATCTATGATATTGAATCGGGTGTTAAATATTATAAAGCGGGAGATAGTCAGGATCAGATCAGACAAGCATTTAGAGATGCGATTGGTAAAGGCGAATCATGGGATTTGGAATTACAGATCGTGACAGGAAAAGGAAAGGAGCTATGGGTTCGAGTACTTGGAAAACCTAAAATGCAAAAGGGTGTTTGTACAAGAGTCATTGGAACAATTCAAGATATTGACATTCAAAAGCGAACAAAGCTGGCTTTGGAGTATAGCGAAAATAAATATCGAGAATTCTTCGATATTTCTCCTGTTGGAATTGCCATTAATCGCCATCGGGATGGAAGGTTTATTGATGGTAATAAGGCTTTATATGCGATGATCGGATACACAGAGGAGGAATATAGAGCCCTTGATCATTGGGATGTTACACCTGCAAGTTTTGATGACGATGAAATGAAACACCGGTTATCTCTAACCAAAAAAGGAAGATATGGTCCTTATGAGAAAATATATATACATAAAGATGGGCACCATGTAAATGTATTATTGAACGGTATCAAATATGAAAGTATCGACGGAGAAGAATATGTGTATTCAGTGATACAGGATATCACTTCCATGTATTTAAAGGAACTGGAACTTAAGCAATCCAAACAATTAGCAGAGGAGGCGAGTAGGGCTAAATCTGAATTTCTTGCGAATATGAGCCATGAAATTCGAACTCCATTAAATGGAGTCATTGGATTTACTGATTTGATCTTAAGAACCAAATTAGATGAAACGCAGAGACAATACCTGAGCATTGTTGGACAGTCTGCTAATGCTTTATTAAGTGTTATAAATGATATTCTCGACTTTTCAAAAATAGAAGCAGGTAAACTGGAACTTGAAAATGAAAAATGCGATCTGTTCGAAATTGGAAGTCAAGCAGTTGATATCATTAGCTTTCAATTGAAGACCAAGAATATTGAAATGCTTTTGAACATTGCACCTGATTTACCACAGTACATATGGACAGATGCCATCCGTTTAAAACAGGTATTATTTAATCTATTGAGTAATGCTGCCAAGTTTACTGAAAAAGGTGAGATTGAATTAAAGGTTTCGGCTCTATCTGATACTTCTAAATCTGATATTCAATTCCGATTTGAAGTAAGAGATACTGGTGTTGGTATTCATGCTGATAAAGTAGAAAAGATATTTGAAGCATTTGCACAGGAAGATAGCTCAGTAACAAAAAAATATGGAGGTACTGGGTTGGGCTTAACCATTAGCAATAAAATTTTAGCGTTGATGGGAAGTAGGCTGAATGTGTCGAGTGAATTAGGGAAAGGCTCAGTATTTTATTTCGATCTTTTATTAAAAACAGAATCCTCAGGATTTACCAATAATGAAAACATTGATTTTATTAAAAGAGTTTTAATTGTAGACGATAACCATAATAATCGGACGATACTTCGGCAAATGCTTTTATTAAAAAAGATTCAATCAGATGAAGCTGTGAATGGAATTGAAGCAATCCAATTGATCGCAAGTGGCAATAAATATGATGTAGTCTTGATGGATTATCGCATGCCTGTGATGGATGGCATGGAGGCAATTAGGAAAATTCGTCAAAATTATTTTACAAGCTCTGCTGAGTTGCCCATCTTATTATTGTCAAGTTCTTCTGATGAAGAAAGGGTCATTCGTCTGACCAAAGAATTGGATGTAAATGCCCGAATGGTAAAGCCCATAAAAATGCAGGAGCTATTTAAGGTACTTTCTAATTTGGTTAAACCTTCAGAACAGGAGCAACATGAAGAAACAAGTGCTCAAGTGTTTGCTCAGAAATTGCAGATCCTGATCGCAGAAGATGGTATTGTAAATATGTTACTCGCTAAAACTGTAGTGCATCGGATTGCTCCAAATGCAGAGATCGTTGAAGCAGAGAATGGCAAAGAAGCGATCGAATATTGTAAGGAAAATATGCCCGATTTGATTTTAATGGATATTCAGATGCCGATGGTTAATGGATATGAAGCAACTGCAGCAATTAGGGCGATTGAGGATGGCAAAAAGGTACCGATCATAGCATTAACTGCTGGAACTGTGAAAGGGGAAAAAGAAAAATGCATCGATGCCGGTATGGACGATTTTATTTCGAAACCATTTGTTGAAGATACATTGATAGCTATTTTCGATAAATATTTGTCAAACAGCAAAGGTGTAGAATCGATGGTCGAAAAAATGAATGATGAAGAAAAAGCAGCACATTTTAATAAGGCAAACGCAGAAAAATATATTGGCAAAGACACAGTGGTTATGAAACAATTTATTGGATTGATCCAGATAGAATTATCAAAGTCGATTCTTAAATTGGAGGAAGCAATTGAATCAAAAGATTTGAAGCAATTAAAAGAAACAGGGCATCGGTTAAAAGGTGCTACACTAACAGCTAGTATGCAGGTCTTAAGTAAGCTAGCTTTGAAGTTTTCTGAAATGACCTCATTCAATCAAGACTATGCCGCACAATGTCTCCGCGATTTAAAAAAAGAAGCTGAAATTGTAATTGCTATGTTGAATCAGGAAGACCTGATTTGATCGTTCCTGATCCAACAGTATTATAACTTAATAACTCTCAGATGATCAAGCATTGCCTGATTAATGAGCTGATTCATATTGTCGTTATGGTCTTCTAAACTTAATTGAACGATATAAATGCCTTTCTTTAAACTTGTTTGCACACTATTGCTGTAGCCCCAATTACTCCATTCTTTTGTGCCTCTGTGTGGTAGAATAATGGTGCCTTTCATTTCTTTATTAATCAACAGTGTTCTAATAGCACATTTGTTCTCGGTATTGATCGGGCCATTTCCATTTGCATACCTGAAATCAATCGCATAGTTTCCATCTTCTTTGATCTCAACCTGAAATGAAAGAATAGGGTTAATGGTTTTGCTGGTTTCAACAAATCCTGATCCAGTAAAACCTTGGTAATTGAAAGTTGAGGCATTGTTTTGTTGTTCTGCTTCTACAATAAAAGTATTGCTAGGGTTATAATAGGCGATCGGTTCTGAAGCCAATGATGGCACTTGCTTTTTATCCAATGCAATAACTTGGTATTCTCCAAATTTGCTAGCAAGAATCGGATAATGATTGGCATTAGTACTGCCGATTACTTTCCCATTCAATAAAATTTTATAGGCCACTGCATTCTCAACTTCTTTCCATTGAATTGCGTTTTTTTCAATGGTAATGATTGGATTTGCAACAGTTGTGTAGTTTGCTGTTTTATTGATTTGTTTAGTAATAAACGGCTGACTACTCAGTTTGATAAGTATGCTATGTTTTCCTGAAATATTTGCAGATAAACTGGTGCTAGTTTGAATATTTCCATCTACTGAAAAAGATTGGATCTGATTTCCTGTACCTTCAATTTCAATATCTAAAATTGCATTTCGGTATTTAAATTTTTCCAATTTTAATATGCCTTTATACAGTGTCGGTACGAATGGTTTAAATGAAATACTGTCTGCTTGGAAACTAATCCCAAATACAATTTTATGAATCAAAGCAAGATTGCCCGATAAACTCCATAACATGTTACTGCTATTAATTTGAGTGCCTGCAAAATCTCCATTATCTGCTACAAAATTTTCTTTATTTGTCAGGAAAAGTGCAGCCGGCCTATAAATACTTTTAATTGATTCATTCACTGCTGTTCCATTACCAGTTCTTGCTGAAGCCATTGCCCAATAGGTTTGTACAAAGGGCCATACCGCATTATTGTGGTAGGGTGGCATATTCGGAATCTGTGGATAGATACAGCTAATGCCAAAGTCTGTTTGAGGAACCGAAGCAATAATGCTTGCAGCTTTCTGGGTATCTGCAATTCCAAACAACACACAAAGTGCTTCTCCTAAGGCTTCAGATTTGGGTGAAATAATTTTATTATTTCTTCCATAAAGGAATTGCGCATAATAACCTTTGTCTGGCATCCATAACCATTTATTAATGCCTGATTTGATTTTCTCAGCCAGAACTTCGTGTTTATATGCTATTTCTGAATGATTCAAAGTTTTTGCCATGAGGCTCAATACTTTATTTGCCTGATAGTGAACTGCATTAGTACCCAAACATTCACTTTCGTAAATGTCAGCAGGTTGCATCCATTTTGGATAAGTTTGTTCACGCCAGTCAAGAAATGAGGATTCTCCTTTCACCATTCCTGTGATTGGATCATAGCAATTTAATAGATCATCTTCAATACTATTTTTTACTATTTCATAGGAAAGTTCTAACCAATCTTTATCGCCAGTTGCTGTGTACACTTCCCATGCTGCTACAGCCCAGATCATCCTATCTGTAGATGCAGGATATGCTCCACCAGTTCCAGTATCTTGAATGATCCGTTTTTTCTTATTTACTTTTTTGAGCAAACTATTTTTTGCTACCTGAGGTTGTAAATACGCCATCGATAAGATGATAGAGTAGCTGATATCTCTTGTCCATACACCTGCCCATTCTTTTCCTGTTCTGAAAGTACTATCAGGTTCAACAGCTTTGATCATTTCTTCGACCGACATATTATAAATTGCGCTGGCAAGTGTGAAATCAGATTTGAACTGAGGGAAGGCGCTGATATCTTTTGTCAAATTCCATTCAGCTGCAGTTTTTTTCTGGTCCTGCTTTGCATTTAGAATTAGTTCTGTTTCAAAAATTCCATCACCATCAGGATCTTTCATTTGCAATGCTTCTCTTTGCATCAGATTATCAAAATCCCAGATCATAGGTAGGGTACCTCCTGCAACATAGATTCCTTTAAAATCTTGCTTGTAAATTTTAGTTCCATTAAAGCAAGTATAATATCCTTTATCGGCAAACTGTTTTAATATTTCCTTCCCATCTAGTTTTATTTTTAATCTTGTATTTGGTTGTAGCCATTCTTTTTTCTCTGAATTTTGTTTAAGTTGTTTTCCAAATTGAATCAATGGGGTTTCAGCATATCCATTGATCGCATTCACTGTAAAATGATGATCCTGACCGGAAGCCATTTCATTATCTCTACCATTAATTGCGAACTTAAAACTGATATCGGCCGACTGATAAAGATTGGCTGGGCTTTCATAATTGCTACTGATTTGATGATCGGTCTGAGCAACTGCAGTAAATTTACCCTGCTGCACTTTGCTGTTTTCAATTGTATAAATGGTTTTGTTGTTTTGTGCATAGACGGCAAAAGAACCGGTGATACAACTCATTGCAACCAGGTTTAGTTTAAGGATAGAATGAAATTTCATAAAATCAATTTCTGTTATTATAACGCGAAGCTAAAAGCGTTTTAGATTTGTAAATTTAATCAATTTGCTGGGGTAGGAGCATAAAAAAAGAGCATCTAGAAGATGCTCTTTTTTATGATCAATTGATATTTATTTTTTTGCTGCAGGGAAAGAAGCCATGATCTTATTCACGCCCTCTCTGATAGCAGTATCTGGATCTTTAGATGGGCTATCGATTTCTTTATTGCCAATTCCTTGCCAAACCATTTTAGTGGATTTAGCATCTACCATTTCAATAGTTAAAGAACCATCTTTATAGTTATAGGTTGAAACAGAAGTATTAGAAGCCATACCCATACCACCATAATATCCATAAGGACGGTACAATCCGCCATAACCATAATAATTGGTACTAGCAGAAACTGATTGTTTGTCTTTTAAGATAGTGATCGCATTGATGGTTAAGTCGCCATTAGATTCAACATAGTTGTATCCTTTTGCGATCATCTCAGCTTTAATTGAATTTACAATCCGATCTGCATTTAATTGACTTACACTACCTGTAGTTTTCAAACTATAGATACTAAAGCTCTTATAAATTAAAAAATTGGCTGTTTTATCGTAGTCATTGGTCACTTTTAAGGTAGAACCACATGACGCCGCAACGATCGATAGGGTAATTATCAAGAGGAATTGACTTATTTTGTTCGTTTTCATATTAATCATAATTTTACTCTAAGGTAAATGATTTTTCTTTGAAAGATCAAAGCTGTAATTGTTTTTTAACTTTGCAATTCAAAAAATGTAAGATATCAATTGATTATTTTTTGAATATCATCCAAAACAGGTCATTAAAAATTAAGTTATGAGAAAATATTGTATACTATTTGTGGGGATCGCATTTGTTTTTCCGATGATGGTTTTTGGTGCATCCAATAGCATAAGTGATCATTCAAATAAGCTTTTGAGTTCGTTTAACGAATCTTCATTCAAAGACAGTATTAATTGGTCAAAGAAAAAAACTGCAGCATGGTTTGTAGACCGATTTAAGATTGGAGCGGGATTTTTCGCAGCTACCACCACTACCGATATCGAATTGGGTAATTCAGCAGGTGGACCAATTGGTTCAAAGATTGATTTTGAAAAGGATTTTGGTTTGGAAAAAAATGTACAAACATTTTTGGCCAATTTTCAATGGCGCATTTCTCGTAGATGGAGAATGGATTTCAGTTATTATCAATTAAATCGTTCAGCTTCCAAAAATTTGGAACGCACTATTAATTTTGGTGATCATACCTATAACGTGAATGCTACTGTAAGCAGCTTTTTCAATAATACCATTTACCGCGCCTCTTTTGGCTATGCAATTTTAGCCAAACCAACTGCCGAACTTGGATTATTGATTGGAGCCCATACTTTGCAATCAAGTATGGGTGTTGGTTTAACCGCAGGCGGTGCTGGTGTTTCGTATAAGGATAATTTCAATTTTACGGCGCCTTTGCCAGATTTTGGAATCTGGGGTGGTGTGGCATTGAGTAAGAGATTAGCATTGAATGGTGAATTTGATTATTTATCCATTGCTGCTGGCGATTTTAAGGGTGAGATCGTAGGATATAATGCTTCATTGAGTTTCAAAGCCTTGAAACAATTAGACCTTTCATTAGGATATACAGGTTTCAATTTCACCATTGATGCAAATACAAACAATCAAAATGCCCATGTTGGTTGGGGATATAATGGCCCTTCATTAACTGTGGACTTCCGGTTTGGTCGCAACAACTGGAATCACTAATTTTTTTCTTAGATCTGGCATATAGTAAAAGAACAATCGAAAAGTATTATTCTTATCGTATTGGTAGCCGCTTGCTTTTTGTTGCAATACTTGCATATAGCCCATATCGTAGCTCAATGTCTTTGTAATATTTTGACGGATCCCAAAGAATATCCTGTTTTGCTCGAAAGTATTATACACTACTTCTTTTCCGAATTGTATGGCAAGCTCATCTGATATAACTAGAGATGGATATTTTTTGTTTTTAAAAACAGGGATAGTAGCACTTAATAAATATCTAATGCGGTCTGTGAATTTGTAACTACCTGTAAAGGTATCACTAGCCATTTTTTGCTGCCAGCGATTTTCGTTTCTTAATCTCTGTAATATTCCAATTTTTCCGATCTTACTAGTAGATTGTAATTGTAAATACAACCTGTCTTCAATTGCAAATTGTTTCCAGCCTGGAGTGGTAGGAGCGAGCCACATTCTGCCATATCCTGCAGCCATAGTAACGTTATCAGTGATCCAATAGTTAACAGCTCCCCTCAGAAAATAAAAACTTGGGTCAGCAACAAAATTATTTCTGCGCATATGCGCATCGGCAATAAATCCCCAGTGTTTACTGAGTCTAACAGTGCTGTTGATACTGAACCAAGACTGACTTTGTGTATTTACTTCCTTTGCTTTGGATTGTGCATTTGTATTATTTATTGAGCTAAAGAAAACGCTAAAGCAAAAACTGATGTATAGAATATTTTTCATAGTTATTTTGTGTTTTTAAAACTGTTAATACAATAAGGTGCTATTGGGTATTATTGAAATACTCAAGCAAGCAATCGTATTTATATTGTTCAGGCTGCGAAAAACAGGATGAGCAATTGTGCAGCTAAGATTCGAAGAATCATAGTAAGTGGGTAAACTGTTGCATAAGATGCAGATGGAATATCATTTCCTGCCATCTTTAATGCAAATGCAAGTGCTGGCGGATCTGTGCATGCTCCAGCCAATAAACCAGATATTTCGAAATAGGTTTTCTTCAAAAACTTTTTAGCGATAAAGCCAACAATCAGTAAAGGAATCATGGTGATACAAATTCCCATCCCGATCCAATGTAATCCTGACCCGTCGCTAAATGCTGAGGATAGATTTTGTCCGCTACCTAATCCTACACTGGCAAGGAAAAGTGCGATTCCTAGTTCTCTGATCATAAGATTGGCACTATTAGTTGTATAGTTATTTAAGTATAAAAAATTGCCAAAACGACTTAAGACGAGTGCAACTATTAGTGGTCCGCCAGCCATTCCTATTTTAACAGCAACAGGCATATTAGGGATATTGAATGGTATACTACCTAAAATAATTCCTAGTACAATACCTATGAAGATCGGACCTAAATCTGGCGATTCTAATCGTTTTAAAGAGTTGCCCACAATCGATGTAAACTCTTGAACACTTTCTTCAGTACCAACAATTGTGATTGTGTCACCCAATTGAAGAAACACATTTCCATGTGCAACCATTTCAATCCCTGCTCTTTTAATCCTTGTGATCGTAAGATTCTCGTGTTGCAATTCTAAAATATTTCCTAGCCTCTTATGGGTAATATCTTTATTGGTTACAACAATAAATGTGGAGATCAAATTGCTATTGGGTTCTACTCTTAAATTAATTCCTGATTCTGAACCTACTAGCAATTTTACTTTTTCCATTAATTTTTTAGGTGCTACAAACTGCATGATATCACCCTCTGCGAGTACAATATCTGGGGTAGGAGTTATTACTTCTCCATTGTGCAACATTCTCGAAATGATGACAGGTTCGTTCAGCATTTTAAATATACTGCGTAGTGGCTGCCCAATTAATTGTTTGTTGTCTAGTTTAATATGAATAGAGAGTGGTCGATTCGATTGAATAAAATTCAATTTTCTATGTAACTCTTTTTCTTTTTCAATATCAATCCCCAACACTTTTTTAAGAATTACCAGCGATAAAATGATGCCCATTACTGCAAAAGGATATGCAACAGCATAAGCAAGTGTGATCGTTCCATTATCTACTCCATTGATATGTAAATCCTTAACAGCAGCTTGTGCAGCAGCTAAGCCAGGGGTATTAGTAACAGCGCCACTCATCACCCCTGCCATTACAGCAATATGAGTTCCAGAAGTATAAAAGAAAATAATGGTAATAATCACTCCAAGTGTTACAACAGTAGCTGCAATGGCGTTATTTCCAAGTGCTGTTTTTTTGAGTGATGCAAAAAAACCAGGCCCTACTTGCAATCCAATTGCATAAACAAAAATGACCAACCCAAATTCTTTGATAAAATGTTCTACTTCTTTGTTAATACTTATTCCAAAGTAGGAAAAAAGTAAGCCTATAAATAGAACCCATGTAATTCCAAATGAAATTCCCAATATTTTAATCTTGCCAAGTGCAATTCCCAACGCAATTACCAGGGCATATATAATAGCAGATTGCGCAACTGATTGTTGCGTAAACAATGTAACAAACCAATTCATAACAAATCATTTAAGGTCAAGAAAAAAAAAGGCGAATGTATACATTCGCCCTTTTTACTATCCTAAATATGTTCAGGTTCCAGTGCCCAATGTTCTGGTGAACGCCATAATGCACTTAAAAGCAATTCGCGCATAAAATAAAATTCTTTGGGCAGTTTGTCATACAGTTTTGCAAACAATTCTTCATGAGATAATAATTCTTGTTTCCAAGGTTCTCTATCAACGGTCATGATCTTTGCAAAATCTTCTTTAGTGAAATCTTCTATGCCTGTCCAATCAATATCTTCATAGCGAGGCATCCAGCCAATTGGTGATTCTGCAGCTCCGCCACTTCCATGAACTCTTTGAACGATCCATTTAAGTACACGCATATTTTCACCAAATCCTGGCCATAGGAATTTGCCATTTTCGTCTTTTCTAAACCAGTTTACACTGAAAATTCTTGGGGCATTCGGTAAATCGCGGCCAAATTGTAACCAATGATTTACATAATCGCCCATATGATAACCCATAAAAGGTAGCATTGCAAATGGATCGCGGCGAACTTTACCTATTTCGCCAAATGCTGCTGCAGTTGTTTCACTTCCCATTGTTGCAGCAGTGTATACGCCAAAGTTCCAGTTAAAAGACTGACAAACTAATGGAACCGCTGTACTTCTTCTTCCTCCAAATATAAATGCGGCAATAGGTACACCGTTCGGGTTATTCCATTCGCTATCTATACAAGGGTTTTGATATGCTGGTGCTGTAAAGCGGCTATTTGCGTGAGCTGCTGGTTTTCCTGATGTTGGATCGTAGGGTTGTCCATGCCAATCGGTTAATCCTTCAGGAATTTCTTTTGTCATTCCTTCCCACCACACATCACCATCTTTGGTAATAGCCACATTGGTAAATATGGTGTTTGCCTTAATGCTTTCCATTGCATTAGGATTTGTTTTGTAATTGGTTCCTGGTGCAACTCCAAAATATCCTGCTTCTGGGTTAATGGCAAATAAATGACCATCATCTCCTTTATGGATCCATGCAATGTCATCTCCAACTGTAGTTACTTTCCAATCATCCACGCCCTTTGCTGGGATCATCATGGAGAAATTTGTTTTACCACAAGCACTAGGGAATGCAGCAGCGATATAGGTTTTCTCTTTTGCAGGTGATTCAACCCCTAAGATCAACATATGTTCTGCTAACCAACCTTCTTCTTTACCCATTACTGATGCAATACGTAATGCGAAACATTTTTTTCCCATCAATGCATTTCCACCGTAGCCACTACCATATGAAATAATCAAGCGCTCTTCTGGAAAATGGGAAATGTATTTTGTGGTTGGATTGTTTGGCCATTTAACGTCTTGTCCTGGAGTAACGATCGGACATCCAATTGTATGTATACATTTTACATAAGAATTCCTTTTTAAATAAGGATAAATGCTTTCACCCATTCTGGTCATGATATACATATTCACCACCACATACTCAGAGTCGGTTAATTGAACACCATATCTTGAATAGGGCGATCCAACTGGACCCATACAGAAC
>CAIYAG010000197.1 GCA_903924075.1 uncultured Bacteroidota bacterium
GCCAAAATTAGATGTAAAAAAATAGTGTAATAAATTACCTAAAAAAAGCCCTCAAATATTCTTTGAGGGCTTTTTATTATGCCAGTATTTTTAAGGATCGATGAATGATGTCGACCGATTCTAGGATCTGTTCTTTTGTAATGATCAATGGGGGAGCAAAACGGATCTTGTCGCCATGAGTTGGCTTTGCTAATAACCCATTTTCCTTTAACTCCAAACAAAAATCCCAAGAAGCTTCCGGATTGGCATGTTTGATGACAATCGCATTTAATAGTCCGCGACCTCGTATCGTAGTGATAAAAGGTGAGTTTAGTTTAGCCAATTCGGCTCTTAAAAGTTCTCCCATCACAGTTGCATTCTCAGCCATTTTTTCCTCTTTTAATACGCTCAATGCAGTGATGGCAACAGCACATGCTAATGGATTGCCACCATAAGTAGAACCATGTTCACCAGGGTGAATATTCATCATAATGAAATCATCAGCTAATACCGCAGACACCGGCAAAACGCCGCCACTCAAGGCTTTGCCTAGAATTAAGATGTCTGGTCGCACCCCTTCATGATCGCATGCCAGCATTGTTCCAGTTCTCGCTAAACCAGTTTGTATTTCATCCGCAATAAATAATACATTGTATTTGGTACATAATGCACGTACTGATTGTAAGTATCCATCATCTGGTAAAACCACACCTGCCTCACCTTGAATAGGCTCTACCATAAATGCTGCTACATTACTATCTTTTAAAGCTTCTTCCAATGCTGCAATATCATTATAAGGCACTAATGCAAAGCCTGGCATAAACGGACCAAACCCTTTATAACTACTAGGATCTGTTGAAGATGAAATAGCTGCCATCGTTCTACCCCAAAAATTTCCTTCTGCAAAAACGATTTTTGCTTGATTTTCTGCAACGCCCTTTTTTGTGTAAGCCCAACGTCGTGCCAATTTGATTGCGGTTTCTCCACCCTCAACTCCCGTATTCATGGGCAACACTTTATCGTATCCAAAATACTGTGTGATAAACTTTGAATATTCACCTAATAAATTGTTATGAAAGGCTCTGGATGTAAGGGTTAATTTCTGTGCTTGTTCAACCAAAGATGCGATGATCTTTGGATGACAGTGCCCCTGATTAACGGCAGAATAACCACTTAGAAAATCGTAATATCTTTTACCATCCACGTCGTATAAAAAAACACCTTTCCCTCTTTCCAAAACAACGGGTAATGGATGGTAGTTGTGCGCTCCATATGTTGATTCAGTTTCGAGAAATGCGGCTGTTTTAGCGGAAAGGTTATGTGTATTCATAGAATAAATGATATAGGATACTGCTGCAAAAAAACTAGCAGATACCAATTAAGTTAAAATGAAATGATCTGAAAATAATAATGCTGAATGCTTGCCAAAATAAAATTTAGCAACAAGGATGATCGAGGAAATCGAGATTTAATAATAGAAAACGCATAGCTCTTATTGGCTAGCAAGATACAATTTCCCTTATTTTCGCACAAATTATTATTTTGGTATATCCAAGCGTAGCAATTGTTATACTCAACTTCAATGGCAAAAAACATTTAGAAAACTTTTTGCCCTCTGTAATAGCATCTACCTATACCAACAAAAAAATTGTAGTTGCTGATAATGCATCTACAGACGATTCTGTAGCTTTTGTACGCACCCATTTTCCATCTGTTGAATTGATCATTAATGACCAAAACGAAGGATTTGCCGGCGGATATAATTGGGCTTTGGCAAATGTAGCGGCAGATTATTTTGTGCTACTTAATTCTGATGTTTCTGTAACGCCAGGTTGGATGGAACCCATCATACATTTAATGGAGTCTGATCCTAAAATAGGAGCTTGCCAACCCAAATTGCTGTCTTATTTCAATCCACACTTATTTGAATATGCGGGAGCAGCCGGTGGCTGGATCGATAGTTTGGGTTATCCTTTCTCAAGAGGGAGGGTGTTTGATGTGTGTGAAGCAGATCAATCACAATACAATACAGCACAGCGCATATTTTGGGCTTCAGGGGCTGCGATGTTTGTGAGATCGAGTGTTTATCGGGAAATGGGCGGACTAGACGCTAGCTTTTTTGCTCATCAGGAAGAAATTGAACTTTGCTGGCGTATGCAGCTGGCGGGCTATAGTATCATGGTTTGTCCATCTTCCGTGGTTTACCATGTAGGAGCAGGCACATTGCCAAGAGGGGGGCGCAAAGTGTTCTTAAACTTCAGGAATAACCTAATCATGCTCTGTATGCACTTGCCATTATCAGAAAAGCTCTGGAAACTTCCATTGCGATTTGCTCTAGATGCAATTTCTGCTTGGAAGGGATTAATTACTGGGGATGCTTATTTTTTTACTGCCA
>CAIYAG010000198.1 GCA_903924075.1 uncultured Bacteroidota bacterium
CAATATTCAATGCTTTTAATTGACCCTGTTCATCGCCTATGAACGACTTCGTTGCAATTGCCCAATATCGATCAGCCCCTTCTTCGTGTGAGGAAGTGATCTTTAATGTCATAGGATAAGTAGGCCAAGGCATATTGGAAGTTCTTCCTTCTGGTGGCTTTGGTAAAAGTTCAAATTGGGTAACAGTTTTAGCGCCATGTCTATTCGAAGTACCTACACAATCGCTACCGGTATCTCCACCGCCAATTACCACTACATTTTTGCTCGTTGCAAATAAATCGGCCCCTTCAACCTCCCGATTGGCAACCCTTTTATTTTGTTGCTTCAAGAATTCCATTGCGAAATAAACACCCTTTAATTCCCTTCCTGGAATTGGAAGGTTACGCGGAATGGTTGAGCCTCCAGCTAATACGATCGCATGGTTTTCGCGCAATAGATCGTTGATGCTAATATTTACACCAACATTGGCATTGCATTTAAAACTAACGCCTTCCTGTTCCATGACAGCAATTCTGCGGTCGATCACCCATTTTTCTAATTTAAAATCAGGGATTCCATATCTTAATAAGCCACCTGGGGCGTCATCTCTTTCATAAACCGTTACATGGTGACCAGCATAATTTAATTGGGCAGCAGCGGCCAATCCTGACGGACCAGAACCAACAACAGCAATTTTTTTTCCTGTTCTCACATTTGGCTTTTTAGGTTTCACAAAACCTTTATCAAATGCGATCTCAATAATATGTTTTTCAATTTCTTCAATGGTAACTGCAGGTTGGTTAATGCCCAATACGCAAGCACTTTCGCAAGGTGCAGGGCAAATTCTACCAGTAAATTCGGGGAAATTATTGGTAGAGCTTAGAATGCTATAAGCTTCTTCCCAGCTCTTATTATAAATCGCGTCGTTGAATTCTGGAATTACGTTGCCTAAAGGGCATCCGTTATGACAGAATGGTACACCACAATTCATGCAGCGACCAGATTGTTGATTCAGTTTTTCCTCTGGAAGACGTTCAACAAATTCTTTATAATCTTTGATACGTTCTGCAACCGGACGCTTCTTCGGTAATTCTCTTGTAAATTCTATAAAACCTGTTGGTTTACCCATATTGGATGGTTTAGTAGATTGGTTTCTTAATGAATCGGACTAGCCGGTTATTTTTTCTTTTTTGTCGGACAATACTTTTTTGTAATCCTTCGGAAATACTTTGATGAAGTTTTTCAATTGGGATTCAAAATCTCCTAATACAAATTTTGCTACGGTACTGGCAGTATATGCATAGTGCTTGGCTATGAGATCGTTCAGTATGATTGCGTCTTCCTGATCAACTGGATCTAGGTCGATCATTTCCATATTACAACGACTAGCAAATGTTCCGTCGGCATCATATACATAAGCGATACCACCACTCATACCAGCTGCAAAATTGCGTCCTGTATTTCCGAGTATCACCACAGTTCCTCCCGTCATGTATTCGCAACCATGATCGCCAACGCCTTCTACAACTACACTCGCTCCAGAGTTTCTAACGCCAAAACGTTCACCTGCTTTTCCTCTGATATACGCTTCACCAGCAGTAGCGCCGTAAAAGGCAACGTTGCCAATTAGGATATTGTCTTCTGGTACAAAAGTGGCAGTTCTATCAGGATATACGATCAGCTTGGCACCGCTCAATCCTTTTCC
>CAIYAG010000199.1 GCA_903924075.1 uncultured Bacteroidota bacterium
ATCCGCTGCGCAGGTGCTACCAATTTACCACCACCAGCTTTAAAGCAAGCTTGTTCAACAGCAGATTGAAAATGCATGAGCAACAATGGATCATTGGCATCTTGTAAGGAATTGATTGCTGGATTATTTTTCTTGAAATAAGCAATGGCATCTTCTAAAGCTACTTGTACCACCATCCCACTATTTGCAAAGGGATTATTTCTTTTACTTGGGCTCCATCCGTTAACTACTAGCTCGCCAGGACTCGTTGCTGCTGGTGCAATAATTCCTCCGGGGCACATGCAAAAACTAAAGACGCCCTTTTCATTCACTTGTTCCACCAGGCCATAACTAGCTGGAGGAAGATTTTCATCACGTGTGTTACAATGATATTGAATCCGATCAATTAATGCTTGTGGGTGTTCGATCCGAACGCCAAGTGCAAAAGGTTTAGCCTCGATCAGGATATTTTTTTTGTGTAGCAATTCAAAGATATCGCGTGCTGAATGACCAGTTGCGAGTATCACTGCATCCGCATCAAATCTGTTGCCATCGGCTGTTTCAACTGCTTTGATATGATCTGCTTCAATAATAAAATTGATCACTTTTTTTTCAAACAGAAATTGTCCGCCACAATCTATAATCTGTTTTCTGATAGCAGTAATAATATGGGGCAGCTTATTGGTGCCAATATGTGGGTGTGCTTCGAATAATACATTTTCTTCAGCACCAAATTGAAAGAGTATATTTAAAATGCGATTGATATCGCCACGTTTAGAACTACGCGTATACAATTTACCATCACTATAAGTTCCCGCACCACCTTCTCCAAAACAGTAATTGCTTTCAGGGTTCACAATGCCTTCTCTATTGAGCGCAGCCAGATCTCTTCTTCTTGATCGAACATCTTTACCTCGTTCTAAAATAATTGGTTGTATGCCGAGTTCAATAAGTTGCAGCGCAGCAAAGAGACCGGCTGGTCCGGCTCCAACGATCACTACTTTTTTTTCGGCTTTTGAAACATCGCGAAAATCGATTTGTATGGCGGGGCGATCAACAAATGGTTCATCAATAAACGCCTTCACGCTTAGATTGATCCAAACCTGTTTACTACTTCTTGCATCGATCGATTCTTTGCTTCGGTAAAAACCTGTTATTTGATGAATAGGAAGGCCAAGGCTTTTAGCGATCAAATCTTTGACTGTATCGCTATTGGCAGCTTCTGAAGGTATGAGTTTAAGGTTGAGCTCTTTTTGCATGCGTATTACTGTTAGGTGTTTATCCTAAAAAAGTAGGTAGAATTAAAAAGGAAGATCGTCTACTGCGTCGAGTGTAGGCGGCATGTCGTTGTAATTTGTATTATCTGGGCTGCTAACATCCTGACCAATCTTTACAGTCTCCATTCTCCAAGCATCCAGGTTGGTGATATAATTCTCTTTCCCGTCTTTTACCCATTTAGTGCCCTTGATATTGAATTGAACTTTTACGTCATCTCCGATATTAAAACGGTCAACCATGGCGGTCTTATCTTGCACACACTGGAACTTTACATAATTAGTAATGGTTCTGCCATTGATATCTTCAGACTTTTCGATCACGAACTCGCGTGTTTTAAATGTTTCTGTTCTTTGCACGATATCGAATCGGGCTACTAGTTTACCTGTTATTTCGTAAGACATGTTTGTAATTATTTGAAAGGGCAAATCTAAGCTTAAAATCGGCTAAAAAGAGACAATCTATCCACTGATAATTTGTACCTTTCTCGGGTAACACTTAATTATGTATTTAAGCAGAAAAATTGGGATTGTAGTGGCAATGTTATTTGCCATTTCATGTAAGCCTGGTCCGCAGCAATCAGTAGTTCAATATCAAGGATATCAGATCAATAAGCAAGCGCCTGTTGATTCCGCATTGGTTAAACTCATTTCGCCTTATGGCAATCAGTTAAAGGCAACGATGGGTAAAGTCATTGGTATTTCCGAAAAAGGATTATATAAAAAGCAACCTGAATCAGAGATCGGAAATTTTATGGCAGATGCAATGAAGGAGATGGCAGAAATTAAATTCGGCAAAAAAGTAGTAGCAGCGTTTGTAAATTATGGTGGGGTGCGCTCTTATATCGCAAAGGGGAATGTAACTGTTGGGCAAATTTATGAGCTCATGCCATTTGATAATTTAGTGGTGTTACAAGAAATAAGTGGCGCTGTGTTTCAGCAATTCTTAGATAAAACGGCGATTGATGGAGGATGGCCTTTGAGTGGATTAACGATGGAGATCAAGGATAAGAAAGCAGTGAATGTGAAGATTGCAGGAAAGCCAATTGATCCTGCTGCAAAATATTTGATCGCTAATTCAGATTATGTAGCAAATGGGGGTAGCGATTGTAGTATGTTAAAAGGGATAGCACAGGAGAACCGGGGTTATTTGTTGCGTGATGCATTATTAGATTATTCGATGGCAAACACAGCAAAAGGAAAAACTATTGATTCAAATCTAGAAAACAGGGTAGTCAATGCAAACTAGTAGAAGAAAATTCATCCAGCAAACAGCAGCTGCAGGAGCAGCGGTATTAACGGCTTCTTTGATGCCTAGTTTTGCTGCTGCGGCAGGCAAAGCATCGCATTTTACCATCTTGCATACCAATGATGTGCATAGCAGATTAGAGCCATTTCCGATGGATGGTACCAGAAATCAAGGATTAGGAGGTGTGGCTGCAAGGGCTGCATTGATCTCTTCTATCAGAAAAGAGAAAGAGCATCTTTTATTATTAGATGCAGGAGATATTTTTCAAGGCACACCATACTTTAATATGTATAAAGGTGAGCCCGAGATCAAAGCAATGACCATGATGGGTTACGATGCAGCTACAATGGGCAATCATGATTTTGATGGTGGGTTAGAAAATTTTGCGAATCAATTAGTGCATGCAAAGTTTCCGATCATCATTTGTAATTATGATTTTACGGGCACTGCGTTGGAGCAAAAAACCGTACCCTATAAAATTTTCAAAAAAGGGAAAACTAAAATTGGAGTACTCGGAATTGGAATAGAATTACAAGGTTTGGTTCCAGAAAATTTATACGAAAAAACTGTTTATCAAGACCCTATTATTGCAGCGAACAGAACAGCCGAAATCTTAAAAAAAGAAGGTTGTGATATGATTATTTGTTTGTCTCACCTCGGAGACAAATACGAAGATGCAAAAGTTAGTGACGAAATTTTGTCAAAAGAGAGCTATGATATCGATTTAATTATTGGTGGACACACTCATAAATTCTTTGAAACACCTAGAAAATACAAGAATAAAAGACAAAATGAAGTGCTCGTAAATCAGGTAGGTTGGGCTGGAATTCAACTAGGTCAATTAGATTATGAAATATCATCATATAATAACACAAAAACACCTAGTTCAAAATCTATTTTAATAGGGAATAAAACAACGAAATAAAAAAATTTTTTTTTCAACATAAAGTGTACATATTGCAGCCCCTTATATATTTTTTAAAGTTTTCCACATTTAAAATAAAAGAGATAACTTGTTGAAAAGAAATTGTGACCAGGTTGGTAAGGAATTGAATACTATAACTCATTATAATAAGTTGATTTTTGTATGGCTAAGAACGCTGAATTAATCTGGAGCAACTGCTTAAAAATTATTAAAGACATTGTAGAATGGCAACATTACAAAACTTGGTTCGAGCCAATCACGCCTGTTGAACTTAAAGCAAACATTTTATTGATTCAAGTACCGAGTCAATTTTTTTACGAATACTTAGAAGAGCATTATGTAAACCTATTAGCGAAAACTCTAAAACGCGAATTAGGAAAAGAAGCACGTTTGGAATATCGCATTATGGTTGACAGTGGAAATACAAATGGCCGTAATGGTTCTATGGATATCCCTGCGAGCAACATGAAAACCTACAACAACAATGAGATGAATTTCCCATTGGTGATTGATAATCCTGTTAAGAATCCATTTGTGATCCCAGGGTTAAAGAAAATGCAGATCGATCCTCAATTGAATCATATGTATACTTTCGATTCTTTTATCGAAGGTGATTGCAATAGGGTTGCCCGCCGTGCAGGTAAAACTGTTGCTGAGAAGCCAGGAGGGAACTCATTTAATCCGTTGGTTATTTATGGTGGTGTGGGTTTAGGAAAAACGCATTTGGCACAATCCATCGGTAATGAGGTAAAACGCATTCATCCAGGAAAGGTTGTTTTATATGTGAGCAGTGAAAAGTTCATCAACCAATTCCAAGATCATAGTAGAAATAATGCGATCAACGATTTTATTCACTTCTATCAATTGATTGATGTGTTGATCATTGATGATGTGCAGTTCTTTAGTAGAGCTGAGAAAAGTCAGGATGCATTTTTTGCAATCTTCAACCACTTACACCAGAGCGGAAAACAATTGGTATTAACTTCTGATAAACCACCAAAAGATCTGGATGGTATGCAGGAGCGTTTATTGAGCCGTTTCCGTTGGGGCTTGAGTGCAGACCTTCAGATACCAGACTACGAAACAAGGATCGAGATCTTGGAGAAGAAGATGAAGAACGATGGTTTGGATATGCCGAAAGAAGTAGTGAAGTATGTAGCTTATAATATCAACACCAATGTGCGTGAATTAGAAGGAGCTTTAATCTCTTTATTAGCACAGTCTTCTTTGAATAAGAAAGACATTGATGTGGAATTAGCGAAGAAAGTGTTGCGCAATTTTGTGAAAACCAGCAGCAAAGAAATTACCATCGATGCCATTCAGAAAATGGTATGTGAATATTTCGATGTTCCTTACGATCGATTATTGCACAAAACCAGAAAGCGTGAGATTGTGCAAGCGCGTCAGATTACGATGTACTTGGCAAAGGCATTCACCAAAAACTCACTTAAAACGATTGGGGAGCACTTTGGCGGCCGTGATCATACTACGGTGATACATTCTTGTCAGACAGTGAAAGATCTCATGGATACGGATAGTATTTTCCGTGAGAACGTCATGGAGTTAACGCAGAAAGTGCAATTAGCGGCTATGTAAGCATTAAAGCCGATTAAATATTTGATCCCGAACTAGATAAAACTGGTTCGGGATTTTTATTTTAATATTTTTTGTATCCTTTTTTGGCAATTAGAACCTAGCTCCCTATTTTTGCAACCCTCTCTGAAAAGAGCAAGGACGGTGAGGTGGATGAGCGGCTGAAATCAGTAGTTTGCTAAACTGCCGTACGGGTTACTCTGTACCGCGGGTTCGAATCCCGCCCTCACCGCTCAA
>CAIYAG010000200.1 GCA_903924075.1 uncultured Bacteroidota bacterium
ATGGGTGCTCAAGGAACCAATGCGCATACATGGGTGGAGGAAACTGTTTATGAAGAAGATATTCCATCCAATGCACTGAACAAATTTTTGACTGTTCAGGCTGAACGTTTCAGAAATCCGATTCTTCGAATTTTTCATACAGAGTTAGAGGCTGTTTATGAAGAAAAGAATCGTACACTTGATAACGATGGAAGCAAAAGTAATGAAGCCTTACATGCAGCATTATTTCCAACACATAATTACGGTCAACAAACAACCATCGGAACGATTGAACATTTGAAAAATCCTTCCATCAACGCTATTCGTGATTACTATTATAAATATTATGTGCCTAATAATATGGCAATTGTAATGGCTGGCGATTTAGACCCTGATGTAACTATTAAAATGCTGGATGAAAAATTCAGTTACATGAAACCTAAAGCGGTTGATGAATATAAACCCGCTCCAGAAAAGCCTTTGGCCGGCCCGGTTGTGAAAGAAGTATTCGGACCATCAGCTGAAACTATGCGTATTGGTTACCGTACAGCTGGGGCAGATACTAAAGATGAAATGATGGCAGACCTATTGTCTTCCGTTTTATCAAATGGGAAAGCAGGTTTGTTAGATTTGAATTTGAATAAGCAACAGAAGGTATTAGGGGCTAGTGCAGGTGTTAGGCCCTATAAAGATTATGGTATTTTTATTTTATCGGCTTCTCCTAAACAAGGTCAGACGCTTGAGCAAGTAAAAGGCCTATTGATGGAACAGATCGAGATCGTTAAGAAAGGAAACTTTGATGAATCAATCATTAAAGCAATTGTTGCAAATGATAAACTGTCTCTTTTGCAGAGTTTAGAAAATAGTAATGCAAGAGCAACTGAAATCACAGATGCATTTATTAAGAGTAAGGGGCTTGGTTGGAAAAATAATGTGGCTCAACAAGATGATATGGCTAAAGTATCAAAGAAAGAATTGGTTGACTTCGCCAACAGATTCTTTACAGATAATAACTATGTGGTCATCTACAAACGTAAAGGGGTTGATAAGGATATTGTAAAAGTTGATAAACCAACTATTACACCTGTTGAAACCAATGCAGGTAAACAATCTCCTTTTGTGAAGCAAGTAAATGATATGCCTTTATTGCCTGTGAAACCTGTATTCCTAGATTTTAATAAGGATCTACAGAAATCTAAAGTGGGTAAGGCAGATGTATTATACGTGCAGAATAAGGACAATAGTTTATTTCATTTGTACTATAAGTTTGATATTGGTAGTTGGAACTATAAATTGTTGCCATTAGCTGTGCAATATTTGCAATTTTTGAATACAGATAAATACACTGCAGAGCAGATCAGTAAAGAGTTCTATAATTTGGCTTGTAATTATAATGTAGGGCCCGGCGCTGAAGAATCAACTGTGAGCATTACTGGCTTGCAAGAAAACTTCGAAAAAGCTGTTAGCCTTTTTGAATACGTGATCAAAAATTGTAAAGAAGACAATACTGCTTTAGAAGGATTGAAAAATCGTTTAGCAAAATCAAGAGCCAATAACAAATTAAACAAAGCGGCAATCATTGGTGCGCTAAGAAGTTATGGTATCTATGGTGCAAAAAATCCTACTAATTATACGTTGTCTGATGACGAGATCAAGAATTTAAAAGCATCTGATCTGGTAGCAATTTTACATGGATTATTGAACTATGAGCATAAAATAATTTACTACGGCCCAGAAGCATTACCCGCTTTCAATACCTCGATCGCTAAAGTGCATACACTACCAGCAACATGGGCTACAGCAGTTCCAGCTGTTAAATTCGAGCGCATTAAGCAAACCAAAAATGAAGTGTTGTTTGCAGACTATGATATGGTGCAAGCAGAAATTTACTGGTTACGTTCTTTAGATAATTACGATGCTAAAAAAGAGGCTACTGTGAATTTATTCAATGGCTATTTTGGCGCCGGAAGTATGGGTGCCATTGTGTTCCAGACCATTCGTGAATCCAAAGCCTTAGCGTATTCTACAGGTGCAGTTTTACAAACACCTAGTAAAAAAGAAGATCCCTTTGCTTTCCTTGCTTATGTAGGAACACAAGCAGATAAATTGAATGAAGCCATTATTGGTATGAATGAATTACTGACCGACCTTCCTAAGAATGAACAATCATTAAGCGATGCCAAAAAATCGATGATGAAAGATCTTGAAACAGAAAGGATCAGTAACGACAATATCATCTTCACTTATCTAGCCTATAAGAAAAAAGGAATTGATTATGATTTACGCAAAGACATCTATGCGCAAGCCAATAAATTAACATTCGATGATCTGAAACAATTGCACACAGCATCAGTATCGGGTAAACCGTTTACCTATACAGTTGTTGGCTCAGACAAGAAGATTAAAATGGAGGACTTGAAGAAGTATGGAGAGGTTAGACGTCTCAACTTGGATGAATTGTTTGGATACTAGATTTTAGTGAAGAACGAAGAGTGAAGAGTGAAGAACGGAGCACCAATCGTCTCAATTGAATGTTTTCTTAAACCCTTGGCTAGCCAAGGGTTTTCTTTTATGAGTAAGCTTATCATATAAAAAAACCTAAGCAAAGCTTAGGTTAAATCTTTTAGACAATCACTGTCCGTTCTTCACTCTTCACTCTTCGTTCTTCACTAAATCATTTCCCTGAGAATATTGCCTTTCGCTTTTCGAGAAACGCTGTTGCGCCTTCGATTCTGTCCTCCGTGTCAAAACTATCCGCGAAGGCTTTCACTTCTGTATTGTATCCGTCTTTTGTTTCATCAAATACGGCATTCGCTGCTTCAATACATTTCGCAACTGCGATGGGTGCTTTTGAATTGATGATGGTTAATATTTCTGTTGCTTTTGCTAATAAATTTTCTGCCGTTACCACATAATTTACAAGTCCGTATGATAATGCCGTTGCAGCATCGATCATGCCTGCACTCATTAATAATTCTAATGCACGGCCCTTTCCAATTAATTGCACTAAGCGTTGTGTGCCGCCATATCCAGGGATCAATCCTAGGTTTACTTCTGGCTGTCCGAATCTTGCATTCTCGGATGCAATTCTAAAATGACAACTCATTGCCAATTCACAACCACCGCCCAATGCAAATCCGTTTACGCAAGCAACGATTGGTTTGGGTGAATTTTCTATTCTGAAAAAAGTATCCTGACCAGCTTTTGATAAGGTCATTGAATCGGCCTTACTCAATTGATTGAACTCACTGATATCTGCACCTGCAACAAATGCTTTTGGTCCGGCGCCTGTGATGATCACAGATCTGATCGCATCATTCTGGTACACTTCATCCAATGCCTTGTTTAGGTCGGCAAATACCCCGCTATTTAAAGCGTTTAATTTATCTGGGCGATTGATGGTGATGGTGAAAATGCCGTTCTCTAAATTGGTAAGTATCGTTGTATACATAATGTCAAGTTTTGTAGTATCAGGCCGGGGATTCTATATCGATGTATCAAAAGCTTCTATGTTCGCTCACCCATTTTTTAATGTAATCAGCAATTTCAGAAGTAGTAGTGCCCGGTGCAAATAAATCGCCTACACCCATTGCCTGCAATGCTTTCATATCGTCTTCAGGGATAATGCCTCCACCAGTAAGTAGCACATCGTTCATGCCTTTTTCTTTCATGAGGGCAATGACTTTTGGGAAAACGGTCATATGTGCTCCAGAAAGAATGCTAACGCCAATGGCATCCACATCTTCTTGTAAAGCAGCATTCACCACCATTTCAGGGGTTTGGCGCAATCCGGTATAAATTACTTCCATGCCTGCATCGCGCAGTGCGGTAGCAATAATTTTAGCGCCACGGTCGTGGCCGTCTAATCCAACTTTGGCAACTAGCACGCGAATCGGTCTTTTCATATGCAAGATTTAGAAAGGTATCTCCCGTAAAATTAATCTAAAATGCTTATTGAACTGGGGATGTTTCTTTTTTAGCTTTTTGAATCTTTAATTTGAAGTCTTGCCGCATTTGTTCGTTCATGCCCTTTAATAGCAAAATCAAACTCCCTCTTTCTCTAGACAAGGAGGTAGTGATGCTATCAAACAGTACAACTTCTTTGAAGTTTTTGAGGAAATCATGTTCCATTTCATGTACATCGTCTGTAACTAAAACAATGTTGTCGAAATGCAATGAATCGGGCATCCAGTATAAGAAGCTGGCATTGTCGCTATAGGTTTCTGGAAGCTGATATTTTTTTGCATAGTAATTCAAAGCACCGGCTTCACCATAATTATCACAATAAACTAACGTGCTCTTTTTTTCGAGATCGTTAAGTGAATGATAGGCTTTCGCAGATTTGCTGGCCATTTCCTCCCAGCCCAACATATCTGCAAAATCCTGAGGAAGTGGATGCGCTTTGCCATCTTCCCAGTTTAATACACCCATCTTTTTAATAGCTCTTTTTTCATAGAATGCAGCCAGTTTTGTTGGTTCCATAATGGGTAATGCAATTGGGATTAAATAATAACCCATGACCAATGGAATGCCAATTAAAACAGCTCTTATAAATGTAGAACGGTTCTTCGTGATCTGCTCTAATTGAAAGCTGCCAAATGCAAGTAATACTGGATACGCGCCCATAGCGTAATAGTTTTTTCCATGACCTAATAGTAGTATTCCGATCACAGCAAAATAGGCAAAGCCAACAAATCGATAATCTTTCAAACTGCTTACAAATAAAAGCGCATACAAGCCAGTTAACCATATAAAAATCACCGGAAAATTCATGATTAATTGATCAATTAAAAAACTGGATGGACTAATATATTGCAACTGTGTTTGCTGCAATTTATTCATGTGAAATGCAACAGGGAAATGGTGTTGGTACTGCCAAATGAAATTTGGTAGAAAAAGAACCAGTGCAATAATGATCGCAAAGTAGAGATGTTTATTTTTAAAAATACGGCGTTGTTTACTGAGTACTAAACCAACTAATATGCTAACGATATAAAAGATCACAGAATATTTACTGAGCATGCCAAGTCCACAAGCAATCCCTAAAATATACAACCAGCTAACATGATCAGTTTGAATAAAACGAATCACAGCATACACGATGGCTGTCCAAAAAAATATTTCCAGAAAATTGGGTTGAAATAAAAATTGCATACGTAAAAATGCACCCAATAAAAAAGAAAGAAAGATCAGGAAGATGGCAAATGTTCTGCCTCCTAATGAGAGCACTATTTTTCCGGAAACGATCATGGTGAGTGCTCCAAAAAAGGATGGCCAAAATTTCAACCAAAATATATTGTAGTTGAATAAGTGCGTTGTCCATGCCAATAAAGAAAGCATGGGAGGTACTTCCATAAAACCCCATGCCAGATGATTACCTTCAGCTACATAAAGCATTTCATCTCGATGTGGTTCGTAGATGCCGTTTTGTAATAGAAAGGGGGCAATGAATTTCACAAGTGCCAGGAAATATAAAAGCCTGTTAGCTTGTTTCATGCAATTGTTTTGCAGAAAGATAGCAACAGGCTTTTTATTAGCGAATTAAAATATTATGAATGGAGTAAACCCAGTACTTTTTTAATTCTTGCAACAGTTTCATTTTTTCCGATCGCGGCTGCGATGTCAAATACACCGGGACCAAATTTTCCACCCACTAACATGATGCGCAATGGTAACATGAGCTCACCTGGTTTCAATTGATTGGCTGCAGCAAGTTCTTTGAATTCTGTTTCCAGATCAGTTGATTCCCAAACCGAACTCAGTTCGTAAGCCCTGATCAATTCATTGAAGAACATATTTTTCTTCTCATCCCATTTTGGTTGTACAGCTGCGATATCAATTTGCGCTGGTAATTGAAAAAAGAAAGAAGCCTGTTGTACAAAATCGGTTAATAAAGTACAACGATCTTTTACCAATTCAATGGCCTTCGCTAATAGTGCATCATTTGTAACGGTGATACCAGCTTCTGCCAAATATTTTTGAATGCTCAGCTCCAATTCCTTGGTAGGCTTGCGTTTGATCCACTCGTGGTTATACCATTTTGCTTTTTCGTAATCAAATTTTGCACCACCCTTGTGCACCCGCTCCATCGAAAATTTAGCGATCAATTCATCCATTGTAAAGATCTCCTGGTCTGATCCATCATTCCATCCTAGCATCGCTAATAGATTCACAAAAGCTTCAGGCAAAAATCCGCGTTCTTTAAAACCGATGGTTGTTTCGTTGGTTTTGGGATCTGTCCAGTCGCTCGCAAACACCGGAAATCCTAAACGGTCTCCATCGCGTTTACTCAATTTACCATTGCCATCAGGTTTTAAGATCAGTGGTAAATGTGCCCATTCAGGCATTTCATTTTTCCATCCCAAATAATCCCATAATAATAAGTGTACAGGGGCAGAAGGCAACCATTCTTCACCGCGAAAAGCGTGACTGATCTTCATCAAATAATCATCCACCACCACTGCCAAATGGTAAGTAGGCATTCCATCTGCTTTCAACAAAACTTTATCATCAACCTGAGAAGTATTGAAATTCACTTCACCTCTAATCATATCATTGAAAGAAACGGTTTCATTCAAAGGCATTTTAATTCGAATCACATAAGGTGTACCAGCAGCTAATAAAGTTGCCACTTCATCAGGAGTTAGGGTTAATGAATTATGCATTTTATCACGCAGTGCATGATTGTATTGAGGAGAAGGATTTTCTGCAGTTTTATACACTGTGCGCATTACTTCCAATTCTGCTGGTGTATCAAATGCATAGTAAGCATATCCGTCTATCACCAATTGCTCTGCATACTGGCGGTAGTTGGCTTTTCTTTCGCTTTGGCGATAGGGGGCAAATGGGCCGCCATGCAACGGACTTTCATCAGGAACGATCCCGCACCATTTGAGGGTTTCAAAAATATAGGCTTCAGCACCTTCCACAAAACGCGTTTGGTCGGTGTCTTCAATGCGTACAATAAAATCACCGCCATTTTGTTTAGCAAATAAATAGTTGAAAAGAACGGTTCTCACACCGCCCAAATGCAATCCACCTGTGGGTGAGGGAGCAAAACGAACTCTAATTTTCTTTGTCATAAGGCAACAAAGATAAAGTTTGCAATTCCGTTCTGAACCGCCATTGATAAATATCTTTACAGCATGTATTTCATCAAAGCACCTTTTTGGTTAAGACGCCTGTATCGTCCATTGATCTGGAAGATCCCTGAAAAGGAGAAAATACTCTATTTAACATTCGATGATGGTCCGCATGAAACCGCCACCCCCTTTGTGTTAGACCAGTTAAAACAATATGGGGCTACCGCCACATTTTTCTGTATTGGAAAAAATGTAGATGCTAGGCCGGCCATTTATCAACGCATTCTCGAGGAAGGGCATCGGGTGGGGAATCATACACAGAATCATTTAAATGGATGGAAGGTTTCGGAAGAAGTGTATCTCAATAATATCGATCAGGCAGCCAAATCCATACATAGCAACCTTTTCAGGCCCCCTTATGGAAGAATCAAAATGGGCGCCATCAATAAAGTAAAAGCGCTGATCGAGAAAAATGCGAAAGAAAGGGGCATCTTTTCGGAAGCCAAAATTGTAATGTGGGATGTATTGAGTGGCGATTTTGATACTAATTTATCGCTAAGCAAGTGCTTGCATAATGTGGTTACGAATGCTACTGCAGGAAGTATTATTGTATTTCACGATAGTAGCAAGGCTTTTGAAAGGGTAGAATTTGCTTTGCCAGCAGTATTGAAATATTATACCGAATTGGGTTATCAGTTTAAAGGATTGCCCGATTAAGCAATTGGGTTGGGCTAAAAAAAAGAGTGGCCAGTGTAGAAACACCGGCCCGTTTTTAATCCGTACCCTATGAAAACACTCTTTAAAGCCTCGTATTAATACGAGCTTAATATATTGATTGCTAATCTATTATGTTGTTAATTAGGGTTTATCACACTATCTAACCGTATCATTTTAACGAATGCTAACCAGTAGATTCATTATCAATGTTCCACTTCTATTAAACGGCGGTCATTCTCGTTTTATTTTGCAGCCCTTAAAAAAAAGCGGATTATTTTTTAGAATTCTCTTTTCAGCATTTTTAAATTTAAAAGATGGATTTTTGCAATATGACGATAATTGATACCCACGCGCATTTATATTCGGAAGAATTTCAGGAAGATATCGATCTAGTGATAGAACGTGCTCAAAAAGTAGGAGTTTCCAAGATTTATTTACCAGCCATTGATAGCACTGAAACGGAAGCGATGCTCAACCTGGAGCAAAAATTTCCAGGAACCTGTATTGCCATGATGGGTTTGCATCCTTGTTATGTAAAAGAAAATGTATCTGATGAACTGGCGCATGTAAGAACATGGTTAGATAAAAGGGATTTTGTAGCAATTGGAGAGATCGGACTCGATTTTTATTGGGATAAGACTTTTACAGATCAACAATATGAAGCGTTTGATACACAAATGCAGTGGGCTTTGGATTTGAACCGACCCATCGTGATCCACACCCGTAATGCGATGCAAGAAACCATCAATCGTGTAAAACCATTTGCTCAAAAAGGATTGAAAGGCATCTTTCATTGTTTTAGTGGTAGTGCAGAATCTGCTAAACAAATTATTGATCTTGGATTTTTATTGGGTATTGGAGGTGTGATTACTTATAAGAATGCAGGCTTGCCCGAAGTGCTAGAAAATGTGGGATTAGAACATTTGGTGCTTGAAACAGATGCCCCATATTTAACGCCGGTTCCATTTAGAGGAAAGAGAAATGAAAGCAGTTACCTTACTTATATCATCAACAAACTAGCAGAGACCAAAGGCGTTTCCGCAGAAGAAATTGCCAGGGTTACCACAATGAATGCAGAAAAGATATTCCAACACCCTATATTTGCAGCCCGTTAAATAGAGAGGTGTCCGAGTGGTTGAAGGAGCACGCCTGGAAAGTGTGTATACGGCAACGTATCGAGGGTTCGAATCCCTTCCTCTC
>CAIYAG010000201.1 GCA_903924075.1 uncultured Bacteroidota bacterium
ATCGATTGTTCATGAACAATTACCAGAATTACCAATAGAAAATATTCTAGCTGAACCAAGCAGAAAAAATACTGCTCCTTGTGTAGCTTATATCTCTTATAAATTATTACAAAAAGATCCTGAAGCTGCTTTAATAGTTGCACCAAGTGATCATATGATTCTAGATACTGATGCGTTTAAAAGTATCACAGCAAAAGCATTGGACTTTGTAACACAGATCAAATCATTAGTGACTTTAGGTATTAAACCAACACATCCAAATACTGGTTATGGATATATCCAACACGAAACATTAGCTGCAGGTGATGGAATCTATAAAGTAAAAACATTTACTGAGAAGCCAAATTTAGAATTGGCAAAAACATTTTTATCGAGTGGCGATTTCTTATGGAATGCTGGCATTTTTGTTTGGCAGGTGAAGAATGTAATGAAGGCATTCGAAAAATATCAGCCCGAAATGTATGAGCTGTTCGATAACGAGAAAGAAAATTTCAATACACCTAATGAGAAAGATGCAATCAACCGCATCTACCCACTTTGTACCAATGTTTCTATTGATTTTGCGATCATGGAAAAAGCAGATAATGTTTTTGTAATCCCTTCTTCATTCGGATGGAGCGACCTTGGTACTTGGAACAGTGCATACGATAATTTGGATAAAGATTATCTTGGTAATGCAGTTGCAAGTGAAAATGTAATTGTAATTGATGCAACAAGGTGTATGGTTTCTGCACCACACGATAAGTTAGTTCTTATTCAAGGTATTGATGATTGTATTATTGTTGACACAAAAGATGTGTTGATGATCTGCAAAAAAGAAAAAGAACAAGCCATCAAAGAATATGTTGCCGAAGTAAAAAGAAATAAGGGCGATAGATATTTATAGCTAATCCTTTAAGCATGCAATCATCAAGAACAGTAATAACAGGAACGGGAAGTTTTATTCCTCCTCATATTAAAACGAACCTCGATTTTACTTCTGCTGAATTTTATGGCGAAGACCACCATCCTCTGCCAACACCTGCAGAAGAGATCGTTGAGAAGTTTAAAGATATTACTGGGATTGAAGAGCGACGCTATGCGGATTATGATTTGAAATCTTCGGATATGGCCATCATCGCATCTCGGATTGCGATCGAAGACGCGGGCATTGATCCTGAAACAATTGATCAGATCATTTTTGCGCACAATTTCGGCGACATTGTAAAAGATAGTATTCAAACAGATGTATTGCCAGCATTGGCATCAAGAGTTAAACACGGGCTGGGTATTAGAAACCCTGCCTGTGTTGCTTATGATATTTTATTTGGTTGCCCAGGTTGGATCCAGGGAGTGATACAAGGACACGCTTATATTACTGCAGGTATTGCAAAAAAATGTTTGGTGATAGGATCCGAAACACTTAGCAGGGTAATTGATGTACACGATCGAGATAGCATGATCTTTAGCGATGGTGCTGGCGCTTGTATCATTGAAACAATGGATGAAACTTCTAGTGGTATCATTTCAACAAGTGTTCAAAGTCATTGCATAGATGAAGCATTCTATTTAACAATGGGCAAATCTTATCTACCTGATGCAGATCCCAATGTTCGATATATGAAAATGAAGGGAAGAAAAGTGTACGAATATGCGATCAAACATGTGCCTCAGGCCATGAAAGATTGTTTAGATAAAGCTGGACTTCACGTTACCGATGTAAAGAAATTCTTTTTGCATCAGGCTAATGAAAAAATGGATGAGGGATTTGTAAAAGCTTTGTATCGATTATATGGTATTAAAGAAGTGCCCCATCATATTATGCCCATGAGCATACACAAATTGGGTAATAGTTCTGTTGCTACCATTCCAACTTTATATGATCTAGTAAAAAGAAATCTACTGCATGATCATACCATTGCTAAAGGAGATATTGTGATGTTCGCATCCGTTGGTGCAGGAATGAATATCAATGCTTTTTGTTACCGCGTTTAACTTATTAATAGCCCCTTACATTTTTTCCTTCCATATAATTCAGGAAGGCTTTATTCACTACTTTATTACCGCCAGGTGTTGGATAGTTTCCAGTAAAGTACCAGTCGCCAGTATTTGTAGGACAACTATCATGCAAGTCTTCAATAGTTTGATAAATCACTTGAACATCAATATTTACTCCTTTAGGTGTGATTAGTTGAGCAATTTTATCGGAGATTTCTTGCGTAGTAAACGGTTTGTAAATAGAGCGAACTACATTCTTAGTATGTAATTGATTGTTGCGTTGTAATTCTTTGATCTCGTCGAGCGCTTCTGTTAACAAATGCTCCAGGTCTCTGTCTTTCAACAAAGCAACAGCAGCTTTGAATGCAATAAAATCGCCCAGCTTACTCATATCAATTCCATAACAATCAGGATATCTGATCTGTGGTGCGGAAGAAACAACAATTACTTTTTTAGGACCGAGGCGAGACAACATGCGAATAATACTTTCTTTTAAAGTAGTTCCTCTCACAATACTATCATCAATCACCACCAAGGTATCTTCACCTCTGCGAACAGTGCCATAAGTAATATCGTACACGTGTTGCACCATTTCGTTTCTGTTGGCATCTTCTGTAATAAAAGTGCGCAACTTTACGTCTTTGATGGCAATTTTTTCTTGGCGAATTTTTCTGTTCACCATTTCTTCTAACTTCTCTGGCGTAAATTCATTGCCCCAGCTAAGGATCCGATCTACCTTGATTTTATTCAGGTATTCTTCCATGCCTTTCACCAATCCATAGAATGCAACTTCGGCAGTATTAGGAATATATGAGAAGATTGTATTTTTTAAATCGTAGTTAATACTTTCAAGAACGGTTTTACTTAAGTGATGACCAAGCGCAATTCTTTCACGATAAATTTTTTCATCGCTACCGCGGCTGAAATAAATTCTTTCAAAACTACAGGCGCGTCTTTCTTTTGGTTCTAGAATTTGTTCAACCCTATAATTGCCATGATCATCTACTATCAATGCAGTGCCAGGCATCAATTCCATCACTTCGTTTTCGGCCACATTGAAAGTAGTTCGGATCGCTGCTCTTTCGCTAGCGGCAACAATTACTTCACCATCAATATAATAATAAGCAGGACGAATACCATTCGCATCACGCATTACAAAACTATAGCCGTTACCCAACAAACAACCAATGGTATAACCACCATCAAAAAGTGGTGTGGCTTTTTTCAAAACCTTTACAATATCTGCAGCATTCGGACTGATCTCATCTTCTTTCGTAAGAAAATGGTGTATCACTTCCATCATTGCAGCTAGATCGCTTTGCTTTTGGAAATCGCCCGGACTCATATTGATCAGGTCAAATAACTCATCGGTGTTCACCAAATTAAAGTTACCAGCTAATGCAATGTTTTTGCCGGGCATTAGATCGCGTTTAATGAACGGGTGGCAAAACTCCACATTATTTTTACCCTGGGTACCATATCTCAGGTGCCCGAGTAACAATTCACCTAGAAAGGGCAAGTGACCCTTCATCAATCCTGGGTGTTCTTTAATATCTGGTTGGTATTTTTCTAGTTCGGCAACTTCCTGACCAATTTTGAAGAATAGGTCTGCGATGGGTTGGGGAGCATTGCTCCTCATTCTATATAGGAAGGGATTACCTGGTTCTGTGTTCAATTTTACGGAAGCTAGTCCGGCACCATCCTGACCTCGGTTGTGCTGTTTTTCCATCAACAGGTAGAGCTTACTAAGCCCATAGGTTACAGAACCATGCTGTTGTAGATAATAGGAAAAAGGTTTTCTTAGGCGGATGTAGGCTAGCCCACATTCATGTTTGATATCGTCGCTCATGGATGTATATTAAAAGAAAGTGGCGAAGTTACAACTCCGCCACATTTTATTCTAGTTAATTATAAACAGTTACCGATTCGGGTTTGATTGTTTCTGCTAACCATAAAAACTCATTTAAGAATGGATCCACCATTTTCATGAAGTTTTCATCCAACAATTCACCTTCTGCAGTAAATTTTTTGTCCACAAATGGGGTTACCAACATATAAGGAGAAGCGATCCCGAACAGTGCAGGAACTAATAATAATAGTTGCTGACTCGCACGCATACCTCCCGTTCCACCTGTAGATGCAGGGGCAAGGCCAAATACTTTATGACTCTGTTTTGGAAAATGGTCTAATAAATTTTGTAAAGCTGGTGAATAGCTACCGTTATATTCAGGTGTTACTAGGATAAACGCATCAGCTGCGAACATCATTTCTGCTAAAGGCTGAAACTCAAGCGGTGTATTTTCTACAGTTGTAAATACATCTTGTAATAATGGTAAATTCCAATCACGTACATCAATGATATTTATGTCATGTGTTGTTTTACTGGTCAATTGATTTTTTAAAAACAAAGCCAAGCGGTGCGTTACACTTCCCTTTCTAGGGCTACCTGCAATGATCGCAATATTCATGTTCACAATTTTTTATATACTAATAACAATTAAATTGGATTTGAGTTCAGAGAACTCAAACCCAATGATTCATTTCGCGCAAAAATACCTCAATAATTCACTCGAAACTAGAAAGATTATGCTTGTTTGATCATTTGAACGCTCAAATGCAATTTCACTTCATCACTCACCATAACGCCACCAGCTTCAGTTACTGCGCTCCATGTTAAACCAAATTCAGAGCGGTTAAACTTGCCAGCGATTTCAAAACCAGATTTTACTTGACCATAAGGATCAGTTGCAGTTCCACCGTATTCAACAGGGAAAGAAACAGATTTTGTAACGTCACGAATGGTAAGATCACCAGTTAAGGTATAATCAGAACCACCATTGCTGTTGAAAGATGTTGACTTAAATTTGATAGTTGGGAATTTTTCTGCCGCGAAAAAGTCATCACTCTTTAAATGTCCATCTCTATCAGCATTATTAGTAGAGATAGAATTTACATCTGCTTCAAAACTAATTTTTGCATCGCTGAAATCAGCAGCTGCAGATTCCATAGTAGCATCAAATTTGGTAAAGCTACCAGTAACATTGGTGATCATTAAGTGTTTTACTTTAAAAGTAATTTCGCTGTGTGCAGCGTCGATTTTGTAGGTTGACATATTGCTTGTTTTTAGGTTTGTATAATAGAATTTGTTTAATAAAAAAATTTACACTTTAAACTTTTAAAATATCAGATTTCACTCTTCCAACTTTCCCCTCCATTCTTCACTCCTCACTTCTCACTCCTCACTCTTCTTCAATCAATACCCCCATTTTCCCCAATTGGTAATCTCGCATCGCTTCCATGATCTCGGTTTGCGTGTTCATTACAAATGGTCCATGTGATGCAAGAGGTTCATTGAGTGGTTCACCAGTGCCCATAAATAAATGTGCATCTTCCAAGGCTTCAATTGTAATTCCTGAGCCATCGAG
>CAIYAG010000202.1 GCA_903924075.1 uncultured Bacteroidota bacterium
CATGCAAACATTGTTGAACAACACCCGATTTTATTTTTTCTTTTATTTCTACTTTACAACAAGTAGCCGGGTAGTGTTTGCTAAAGCTTAATCATAAACTTGAAACATCATATCCCGGCCAATAGGTCGGGTTTTTTTTTGCCCGGATAGCGGGATTGAAAAGAATTGAACATGGAAAATGAAAAGATTGCTTCGATTGGAACCTTAAAAACGGTTTTTGAAAGTAAAAAGGGGATTGCCATACAGGGTTATGAAGGAAGCTTCCACCAGGTTGCTGCCAGAAATATGTATGGTAAAGCAGTTGAAGTTATTCCTTGTGCTACTTTCAGAGACCTGATCCGCGTGGCTTCTGATAAGACAGCTTCAAGTGGTGCCATTATGGCCATTGAAAATTCGATCGCAGGCAGCATCCTTCCAAACTACAACCTTTTGCAAAAAAGTAATCTGAAAGTTGTTGGGGAAGTTTATTTAAGCATCAGCCAGAACTTAATGGTTAACCCCGGTGTGAAACTGGAAGATATCAAAGAAGTGCATAGTCACCCAATGGCCATCTTACAGTGTCTTGAATACTTAGAGAAATACAATTGGAAATTAATTGAATCTGAAGATACTGCACTGAGTGCGAAACATGTGCACCAGCACAAAAGCAAACATATCGCTGCGATCGCAAGTAAATTGGCTGCTGAATTGTTCGAATTAGATTTGATCGCCCCGAATATTCAGACCATGAAAAATAATTACACGCGTTTCTTGGTTTTACAAAGAGAAAAAGAAGCAGTGCAAATTGCAGAGGCAGATAAAGCATCCATTTATTTTCAGACCAATCACTCGAAAGGTATTTTATCGAAAGTGCTTACGCTTATTGCTGATGAAGATATTAATCTGAGTAAGTTACAGAGCATGCCGATCCCAGGTAGCAATTTTAAATATGGTTTCTATGCAGATCTAGAATTTGAAAAGATCGCTCAGTTTCATGCAGTGATGCATTCAATAGAGGGATTGACCAATAGCGTTAAAATATTCGGCGTTTATAAAAAAGGAAAACTCGTAAAAGGATAGTTATGGCATTTAGTACTTCAAAAAGACTGGAAGGCATTGGCGAATATTATTTTTCGCAGAAACTTCGTGAGATCGATGAACTGAATAAAGCTGGGAAAGCAATTATTAATTTGGGAATTGGTAGTCCGGATTTGCCTCCTCATCCCGATGTGATCAAAGTGTTGCAGGATGAATCTGCAAAGCCCAATGTACATGCATACCAGAGTTATAAAGGTTCACCCATTTTAAGAAATGCGATCCGCGACTGGTATGCCAAATGGTACAAGGTTGATTTGAATCCAGATACAGAAATTCTGCCTTTAATTGGAAGTAAAGAAGGCATCATGCATATCTGTATGACCTACTTAAATGAAGGTGATCAGGCATTGATTCCAAACCCTGGTTATCCAACTTATAGCAGTGCGGTAAAATTGGCTGGAGGAGTGGCGGTTCCTTATGAAATGAGCGAGGATAAAAATTGGGAGCCCGATTTTGAAGCTTTAGAAAAAACAGATCTGAGTAAGGTGAAATTATTGTGGGTAAATTATCCGCATATGCCAACCGGACAATTACCGAATGAAGCATTGTATGAAAAGATCGTTGCATTTGGAAAAAAGCATCAGATCCTGATCTGTCATGATAATCCTTACAGTTTTATTTTAAATGAAAAACCGGTGAGTTTGTTGAGCGTGGCAGGTGCAAAAGATATTGTGATCGAACTGAATTCTTTGAGTAAAAGTTCGAATATGGCTGGATGGAGAGTAGGTATGTTATGCGCAGCCAAAGAACGTATTGATGAGATCCTGCGGTTTAAAAGCAATATGGACAGTGGCATGTTCTTGCCGCTACAACTCGCAGCTGCAAAGGCTTTGAGCTTAGACAAAGATTGGTATGATAGCATTAATAAAGTATATGCCGAACGCAGAAAAAAAGTTTTCGAATTGTTGGATCTTTTAAACTGTGTGTATTCAACAGACCAGGTAGGCATGTTTGTTTGGGCAAAAATCCCAGGCACATATAAAGATGGTTATGCTTTAAGTGATAAGGTATTATATGAAGCGAATGTATTTATTACTCCGGGTGGAATTTTTGGTAATGCGGGTAATGGATATATCAGAGTGAGTCTTTGTGGTTCGATTGAAAGGTTTGAACAAGCAATAGAAAGGATAAAAGCATTGAGCTAATATTTTAAATGTATTGATATGCGCGTAGCAATAGTAGGTATCGGTTTAATTGGTGGGTCAATGGCATTGGCATTGAAAGAAAATGGTTTTACAGATTGGGTCATCGGTGTGGACGCAAATCCAGGGCATCAGAAAAAAGCATTGGAATTAAAATTAGTGGATGAGGTTCTTTCCCTGACTGAAGCCGTTGAAAAATCCGATTTGATCATATTAGCCATACCTGTGAATGCCGCAGAAAAATTATTGCCTAATTTATTAGATCAAATTAATCTGCAAGTGTTGATGGATGTTGGGTCAACCAAAGAGGGTTTATTAAAAAGCATCGAGCATCACCCGAAGAGAGGAAGATTTGTGGCAACGCACCCCATGTGGGGAACTGAAAATAGTGGTCCAACTGCAGCCATCACTGGCGCGTTTAAAGACAAGGCAACTGTGATCTGTAATAGAGAAGAAAATGATGCAGATGCGTTAGAACTTATTGAAAAATTATATGCTGCGTTGGGTATGCACCTGGTGTATATGAATGCCAAAGCACACGACGTGCATGTAGCTTATGTGAGTCATATTTCACATATTACCTCCTTTGCACTGGCCAATACGGTCTTGGAGAAGGAGCGGGGGGAGGATAATATTTTTGAGCTTGCCAGTGGTGGTTTTGAGAGCACCGTTCGTTTGGCCAAGAGTAATTCGGATATGTGGGTGCCCATATTTATGCAGAATAAAGAGAATGTGTTAGATGTTCTAAATGAGCATATTAGTCAGCTTAGAAAGTTCAAATCCTGTCTTGAAAAAGAGAACTTCGAATACCTAAAAGAGCTGATTGAACAGGCAAATGGAATCAAAAGGATCTTGAAATAGCAATATTAGCGGCTTTTTTGTTTGTTAAAAACCGCTAAAATCCAATAGAATAAAGGGGTTCAGAAGACCTTAACAAAC
>CAIYAG010000203.1 GCA_903924075.1 uncultured Bacteroidota bacterium
AGGGAGCAATTCGAACTGTCATCCTACAAAAGGTTGATCGACATTTACAGTAGTACCGCTAAAACGATCGATGCCCTAATGAAACTTGAATTGCCAAGTGGTGTCGAGGTAGAAATTAAAGTGTAATTATTTAATTGCTTAATCAGTAGAAAATGCCAGGATTAATTGGAAAAAAAATCGGAATGACTTCCGTATTCAGTGTTGAGGGGAGAAACATCCCATGCACTGTGATTGAGGCAGGTCCATGTGCTGTATCGCAAGTTCGTACAATCGAAAAAGATGGTTACGAAGCGATTCAGTTAGGCTTTCTGGATAAGAAAGAGAAACATGCGACAAAGCCCGAAATCGGCCACTTCAAGAAGGCCGGTACTGCTCCGAAGAAAAAGATTGCTGAATTCAGCAGCTTCGGAGGCGATGTAAAACTTGGAGATATCATTACAGTTGATGTTTTGGAAGCTTCAGATTTTATCGACATCACAGGATATTCAAAAGGTAAAGGATTTCAGGGTGTTGTTCGCCGTCACGGTTTTGGTGGCGTTGGCGAGAGCACACACGGTCAGCACAACAGACTGCGTGCACCTGGATCTGTTGGTGCATCATCGTACCCTTCACGCGTATTCAAAGGAATGCGTATGGCAGGTCGTCATGGTGGTATCAAGGTAACTGTTCAGAACATCGAGGTTTTGAAAGTTATTCCTGAAAATAATCTGGTGATAGTTAAGGGTTCCGTACCGGGACCTAATGGTTCATACTTAATCCTTGAGAAGTAATGGAAATCGCAATCTTTAATACAGCAGGGCAGGAAACCGGCAGAAACGTAGAGCTTAGTTCAGAAATCTACGCGGTGGAACCCAACGATCACGCCATTTATCTCGACGTGAAGCAATACCTGGCCAATCAACGTCAGGGAACGCACAAAGCTAAAGATCGTGGTGAAATTGCGGGATCAACCCGTAAGATCAAACGTCAAAAAGGTACAGGTGGTGCACGTGCAGGTAGCCGTAAATCTGGTACAATCCGCGGTGGAGGACGTATTTTCGGTCCCCGTCCAAGAGACTACCACTTCAAGCTGAACAAAAAGCTTAAAGAGCTTGCCCGTAAATCGGCACTGACCTATAAAGCACAGGCCAATGGCATAATGGTAATGGAAGATTTCTCTTTTGACGCTCCAAAAACGAAAGAATTTGTGGCTATTCAGAATAATCTGAAGCTTAGTGATAAAAAATCATTAATCGTGTTACCGGAAGCAAATAAAAATATATATTTGTCCTCCAGAAATTTACAGAACGTAGAGATTGTAATCGCCTCAGAATTAAGCACTTACAAGATAATGCGCGCCAATAAGATCATTTTGGTTGAAAGTTCTGTGAATAAAGTGGAAGAATTATTCAAGATTTAACGCGAAAGACAATGTTAGATATTTTGATTCGCCCCATCGTAACCGAGAAAATGAACCTGATAACGGAGAAATACAACCGATACGGGTTTAGGGTAGATAAGAAGGCAAACAAGCACGAGATCAAAAGAGCCGTGGAAGAGATCTATGGCGTTAAGGTTGTCACTGTTAACACAATGGTGTATGCCGGAAAATTAAAATCCCGCTTTACAAAAGGTGGGGTTATTAGCGGAAGGATGAATGCTTATAAGAAAGCACTCGTCACATTATCCGAAGGAGATAGTATTGATTTTTACAGCAATATCTAAATTAAGAGATGGCAGTTAGAAAG
>CAIYAG010000204.1 GCA_903924075.1 uncultured Bacteroidota bacterium
ACCATCACCAATTCATAATCCATTTCTTTTGCGATCAAACCTAGGTATTGAAATACCATCGGATAAAAACTCAGCTTCGAAAAATCATCGATCTGATAAGTTGGCGGTACTTCATTGATGATAGTGCCATCTCGATCTATAAACAATACTCTCTTCATGCTATTTATTTTTTGCTCTTACTGCTTTTACTTCTGCGGCTGTAACTTGTGAGGCTTTGTTGGTCCAGCTATTTCTCACATAGGTCAAAACATCTGCGATCTGCTGATCCGTTAATTCTTTATGCGGAACCATAATAGCGCTATAAGTTTCATCTTCTAATTCCACTCCTTTCAATCCATTCAATACGGTTAAAATGAGTTTGATCTTGTCCTTTCCTTTTACATTGGCACTTCCATCCAATGGAGGATTCAAATGTGGCACTCCGCCACCATCCACCTGATGACAAGCTAAACACTGCGTCAGGTATAATTCCTTACCCCTTGCAATAGATGTTTTAAGACTTGCGGGCGATGGTTGCGCACTTGCAATAGTGTTTTGATTATTCAATAAAAGGAAAGCAACAATTGCGATCAATCCGAATTTTATTGCCTTCATATTATTTCGCCCCCTTTGTATACATGATTCGATAGATCGTTCCTTTCACATCGTCTGAAACGTATAATGAGCCATCCGGACCCTGTGCTAAACCACATGGACGATGCGCAGCACCTCTTGTTCCTGTTACTACTTCTACACCAGAGAATCCATCCGCAAAAACCTCCCATTTACCAGTAGGCTTTCCATTTTCAAATGGTACAAACACTACGAAATAACCAGCCTGTGGTAATGGTGCTCTATTCCATGAACCATGAAAAGCAATGAATGCTCCATTTTTATATTTTTCTGGGAATTGATTACCCGTATAAAACAATAAACCATTGGGTGCCAAATGGGCTGGAAAGGCAATGGCAGGATCGCTGAAAGCAGGATCGGTTGATTCCTTTTTGCCATCGCCGCCATATTCTGGAGCAACGATCTTTTTGTTTAAAGCAGGATCATAATAGACATAAGGCCATCCTGCATTAGTGCCCTTTTTAATGGCATACATGGTTTCAGCAGGTTTTTCAGCACTTGCTTTATCATCATATAGATCTGGAAATAGATCATGCAATTGATCGCGACCATGTTGCATTACAAAAAGTTGATTCAATTGATTATTCCAATCTAAACCAACAACGTTACGAAGTCCGGTTGCATACCTTGTACCCTGACCATACGTTTGGTTTAATTGATCAGCCTTAAACTGCCAGATCCCGCCTGCAGAATCTAAGATCGGACAAGGCATTCTTCCCATCGATCCTTTGGTGCGGTCTTCGATCTGACAAGAATTAGAATATGCCCCAATATTGACATAGATATTTCCTTCGTTATCCAAAGCGATGGACTTAGTTTCGTGTTGATTGCCTTTTTTCAACCCTGTAATAATCTTTTCAGGTTGCTTGGGATCAATTACATCTCCCTTATCATTGAGTTTATATCGAAACACTTCTTCATCTGATGAGGTATATAAATAACCGTTTTTGATAGCAATACCGGTACCACCATAATTACCAAAGCTTGTGATCTGGTCTGCTTTACCATCACCAGTGGTATCGCGTAATTTTAAAATACCCTTATCCCCTGCCACTTTCCCCATGACCTTAGTATAGATGTCACCCTGTGCACTTACCACTAAGTGTCTGGTATGACCCAATTTATCAGCCACTTTTAAGGCGCCAAAACCTGCAGGCAGCTTCAAGCCTGCATTATCTGCATCTGGTTTTACTATTTGCGGCTTATTCGTATGGGTAGAATCGGCAGCTAACAAACTGGTTGAACTGATCATTACCAGTGCCATTA
>CAIYAG010000205.1 GCA_903924075.1 uncultured Bacteroidota bacterium
CCGCTTTTGCAGATCCATAACCCGCATTATTCGGCCCTGCCACCACTGCATTCTTTGAAACAATATTTACAATGTCTCCTCCAAGCCCTTGCTTGCGCATCAGTTCAACAGCTTTTTTGGAAACAACGAATTGACCTTTCACTAAGATATCATACAATCGATCCCATTCCTCTTCCGTATGATCTGCAATGGCTTTTGAAATACTAATACCCGCATTGTTTACAATCAGATCTACGCCACCAAATGCCAGTGCAGTTTCTTTAAAAGCTTGGCTAATAGAAACTGAATCTGTCACATTTAGTAAAGTAGATGCCACAACATCATTCCCAAATAATTTTTTGAATTCTGCAATAGCACCATCTAATCTTTCCTGATTAATATCGTTCAAGATCACACAAGCACCTTCTTGTGCAAATTTCTTTGCAACAGCCTTACCAATTCCACCTGCACTTCCTGTAACCAAGGCAATCCGTCCACTCAAAGATTTGGGCTTTGGCATGCGTTGCAATTTTGCTTCCTCTAATAACCAATATTCGATATTGAAAGCTTCTTGGTGTGGCAAAGCAATATAAGTTGAGATGGCTTCTGCTCCGCGCATCACATTGATGGCGTTAGTGTAAAATTCAGCAGCAACCCGTGCAGTCTGTTTGTCTTTTGCAAAACTAAACATACCTACACCTGGATACAAAATGATCACAGGATTCGCATCACGCATAGCCGGACTATTCGCGTGTTTGCAGGTATTGTAGTAGTGGGCATATATTTTCCGATAAGCATCAAACAATGGGGCTATTTTTTCTTGAATTGCTTTTACATTATCTAAAGGTTCATCGGGTACCAAATTCAAAACCAGTGGAGAAATTTTGGTGCGCAAGAAATGGTCAGGGCAACTCGTACCCATTGGTGCCAATCTTGACAGATCATTTGAATTAATAAACTGTAATACACGATCATCATCTGTAAAGTGTCCGATCATTTTAACTGATGAAGAACAGAACCCTCTTAAGATCGGAGCCAAAGAAGCTGCATTATCTAAGCGTGCTGATTTTTCTAAAGACTTTAATTTTTCGCCACCAAAGATTGGGCCTTTCTTGCCATAATTATCTTCTAGGTATTGAGCGCAAATTTCAATGACTTCTAAAGTATTGATATAGCTTTCGTAAGCAGTATCGCCCCAAGTGAATAATCCATGTGACCCAAGCATGATGCCGCGGATGCCGGGGTTCTCATCTAAACAAGCTTTCAATTGCAAGCCAAGATCGAATCCAGGTTTCTGCCAATCCACCCAACCGATGGTTCCTTTAAATAAATCCTTTGTGATCTGCTTACCATCTTTCGCAGCTGCAATTGCAATAGCCGCATCTGGATGTAAATGATCGATATGTTTGAAAGGAAGAAATCCATGTAATGGTGTATCAATGGATGGCGCTTTTGAAGCTAGATCATAAATACAATGATTGAATAGTTCCACCATTTCATCTTCATGCGCTAAACCTCTATACACATTTTTCAAACTCCTCAAACGATCAATATATAATGCAGCTAAACCGTTACGTTTCATAGTTCCCAAATCACCGCCACTTCCTTTCACCCACATCACTTCTACTAGCTCACCAGTTAATGGATCCTTCGCCATCGCCTTACAGGAAGTGTTACCCCCTCCATAATTGGTAAGCCTAAGATCTGCTCCTAATAAATTAGAGCGATACACCAACAGCGCAACTTCATCAGCAGCCATTGTTGCTGCGGTTGCATCATCCCATAAATAACTTACGTGTTTAAAATTTGCTTGACTCTTTAACATCTTACTTGCTTTATTGCTTCAACGAATTACCATAACCTACTATCAAAACAGAGGCTACAATTGTTAAAATACCCACAATAATGGTTGTTGTCGTTTTCTTATTAACGCCCTTCCATTCTTTCAAAACAATACCCCATAAATTGGCAGTTAAAATAATGAATGCCATGTGCAAAATCCAAGAACTCGGACCATTCCCTAATTTACTTTCACCCATCCCATAAAAAAAGAATTGCAAAAACCAGGTAGTACCTGCTAATGCAGAAAAAATATAGTTCGATAATAAAGGGGTTTGTTTATTGGTGTAATCTCCAAAGGTTTTGTTACGTGCATTCAAGATCAAACACCAAATAAAATTGGTGGTTAATCCACCCCATAACAATACCACATAGATCACATTATTCTGGTATAAGAAATTTCCTTGATTGGGGTTTGAAGCTTTCCAGATTTCATTTGCCAGATCTGCCATTGGTTTTCCGGCTTCTAAACCAAAATTGAAACAAGCACTTAACACACCAGATACAATCGACACAAACATGCCTAATGCAAATTTGTATTCTGTTTTGAGTTCCATTCCATGAGGATCAGCTATTCTTGCATCGGCTAATTCTTTCTCCTTCATCACACCCGCTTTTCCAGAAATGATGATCCCGATAATGCAAACGAATAAACCAGCTAATACAGTTATTCCCCAATGACTGTTTGCAATGACACTAAAACTATCTTTCCCTACTTGCGGAAAAAAATTATAATAAATAGATGGGATGATGGCACCAAATACCATACATAATCCAAGTATGATACTACTGCCTAATGATACGCCAAGATAACGAACGCCTAATCCGTAAGTTAAACCACCAATTCCCCAAAGCACTCCAAATAAATAAGTAATTCCAAGGGTTCCTGAAGCAGCTCCTTTAATGATGTCTACAAATCCTGGAATGGTTAGCCAGGCTGCAATGGGAGGCACTATTAACCAAGAGAAAAGGCCGCCAACAATCCAAAAACTTTCCCAGTTCCATCCTTTTACTTTTTTAAATGGCATGTAGAAACTTCCTGATGCAAATCCTCCTACAAAATGGAAAATAACTCCAAGTAATGCATTCATATATATGGCAATTGAAAATTAAAAATATTGCTTAACAACCAAGCAACTATCCTGTTCCATCCTTTCCTATTTGAAGTTATATAATATCTACCTTTAAACCTTAAGGTTTAAAATGAGTTCCGAAAACATATATAGAATTATTAATATTGATGAGCATTCGATCACAGCTAAATATATTCAGCTAACCAATGCCATAGTACATGCTGTTGAACATGGCAAACTGGAGAAGGATTATTTATTGCCATCGATCAATGAAATGAGCTACGAACTGGATATTTCAAGAGACACCGTTGAAAAAGCTTATCGTAAATTAAAATCCCTTGGTGTGGTTGCTTCTGTACCTGGACGTGGTTACTATATTTCAAAAACCGATTTTAAACAATCTATCAAAGTTTTTTTGATCTTCAATAAACTGAGCGCTCATAAGAAGATCATATACGACAGCATTGTACATGTTCTTGGTGAAAAAGCTGCAATTGATTTCTATATTTACAATAACGATTTTAATCTTTTTAAAAAGTTGATTCAAGGCAGAAAAGAAGATTATACCCA
>CAIYAG010000206.1 GCA_903924075.1 uncultured Bacteroidota bacterium
GGAGTAGGGCAGTACCAACACGATGTTAACCAATTTAGGTTAAAGGAAAAACTGGATCAAACAGTTGTGAGTTGTGTAAATAGTGTAGGCGTAAATTTAAATACTGCCAGTAAACATTTATTGAGTTACGTAAGTGGGATCGGGTCTGGCCTTGCGGATAATATTGTAAAATATCGATCTGAAATAGGGAAGTTTACAGATAGAAATCAGTTGTTGAAAGTTAGTAGATTAGGAGGAAAGGCATTTGAACAGTGTGCAGGTTTTTTAAGGATCCCCAATGGAAGCAATCCCCTCGATCAAAGTGCTGTGCATCCTGAAGCTTATGTGATAATTGAAAAAATGGCTGATGATCTGGGTATCGACATCAAATCTTTGATCGCAAATGAAGAGGTCTTAAAAAAGATCGAACCCAAAAAATATGTCACTGAAGCATTAGGTGAACTTACTATTAAGGATATTTTAAATGAATTGAAAAAACCAGGTCTAGATCCAAGGTCTGAATTGGAAGAGTTCGAATATGCGTTGATCTATAAAATTGAAGATGTGCAGGTTGGAATGATCGTGCCGGGTGTGGTTACAAATATTACGCGTTTTGGGGCATTTGTGGATATTGGAGTAAAGCAAGATGGACTAGTGCATGTCAGCGAAATTGCGCATCAATATATCACTGATCCAAATGAAGTATTGAAATTGAATGATAAGGTGCAGGTGAAAGTAATGGAAGTAGATATTGCGCGTAAGCGAATTGCATTATCCATAAAGCAAACTAAAGATGCACCAACAAAAGAGGTACGTAGAACTAACACTCATCCTACAAATAACATAAAGCCAACGCCCAAAAAAGAACAGGATCTTGCAGACCTGAGCGTTAATGATGCGTTGGCTTTATTGAAGAAAAAATTCGGTAAATAATTAACGATTATAAAAGCGCCACTCCGTTTTAAAATCTTTTTTAAGGTCTTGCTTTAATAAAATGGCTCGAACCATTTCCACAGGCATGTTGTTCTCTTTAAGAATTGCATCATGGAATTGCTTGTAGGTCATTTTCTTGGTGTCTACCAATTCTTTTTTCAATTCATAAAATTGGAAGGCACCAGTCATATATGCAAGTTGGTAGAGTGGGCCATAATTACCCATAAAAGATCTTCTTACTTCACCTTCAGCATTTGCTCGTTCATGTCCAACCCGATCAACTAGAAAATCGATACACTGCTGCGGGGTCCAATTTCCTAAATGGTAATTCAATGAAAATATGATCCTCGCGCAGCGATGCATTCGCCAGAATAGCATTCCAACACGGTCTTCTGGGGATCTTGGAAAGTTCATATCCCATAAGATAAATTCCCAGTATAGAGACCAGCCTTCAGTCCAGAATGGCGTAAAAAATTTGCGATAAGGTTTATATCTACTATTCATGAATCCTTGCAAATGGTGGCCTGCGATCAATTCATGGTGCACAGTTGCTCTCGAGAAATGAGGGTTGTTCCCACGCATGCTCATCAATTTTGCATCTTCATCCATAGTATTGGTAGGATAGGAAATCATCAAAGTTTCGCCCCCTAAGAAAAATGGGCTAACCAATTGCTGCCTTGGCGTCATCATAATCATCCTCCAGGTTTCTTCGGCAATGGGAGGAATGGTCACTAAATCATTTTTCTTGATAAAATCAACCGATTGATTATAGAGGTCCATGATCATTTCGGGCTGCTGTCCTGCCGGCACATAACTATTTTTCACTTTTTCAAGCGCCGCTTTCCAGTCTGTTCCAAAGCCCATTTCCTTTGTTGCTTTTAGCATTTCGGCATCACACCAGGCGAATTCCTTATTGGCGATATCAACTAATTCTTCGGGGCTATAATTGATCATTTCAAATTGAAGTTGACGAATCAATTCTTCTCTGCCAATAGGGTTGCCAACTATTCCGCTTGCATCTGGTTTCTGTAAACTCTTTGTATTGCCTTTGGCTTTTAGTAATGAAGCGTAATTACTTAGTGATGAGTCTATATTTCTATATGGCTGTTGAATCCACCAAGTAAATGCTGGATCATAACCATAATAAAAGTCATATACTGATTTGAGGGCAAATTTTAAACCCTGAGCAGTAGATTCAGCTCTGATCGCTAAGTCCATATCAATAACGGGCTCTTTACTAACTTTTGAGGTCAAGGCTTCGATTTGCTTTTGCCATTCGAAAAGCTTTTTTGATAATTCGGTACTATTAACCGCAGCACCTCTTCTTCTATTTTTTTCTAGCTCATAAATGCCATCAGAAAATGGAAAATATTTACTGATCTGCTGATATTCTTTTTCCTCTTTATGTAGAAGAAACAATTCATTGTTGATTTGGCGCTTGAGCAAAATATAATCTACCCTAGAATCTGGTTTCATTTTTTCGAAATTCAGACCATCTAATTGTTTTAGATAATCCTGATTGAATGCGATCAACCGGTTTCTACGTTCAGGGCTGTTGATGATGGTATAGAATCTGGTTAAACTTCCTCTATCAGCCTCATATTGTTGCATTAGGGGCTGAACATCACTAGTTTGATAGTATGTGTCAGTTGATTTACCCGATTGCGCAAACAATTGAATTTGTGATAAAAAGATAATTCCTGTGGATAGAAGAATTGTTATCCTTTTCATAAGCGTTAATTTGAATGAATATACAACAATTTAAAAAGCAAATTATTCCTTACCTTGATTCAAAACTAGTGCTATGAAAAATCCAATTCTTATATTAATGATCTTTGTTTTTAGTAGTTCAATGGCTCAAGAAAAATCAAACCCGCTCATTAAAGATTTTGGGACCGTTTATGCTGTTCCCTTTGCAGTAGAAAAGCCAAATCCTGCATTAAAATATAAAATATTAGTAGACGTAAATACCGCTTCAGAAAAGCCAGAAATAGTGAATGAGAATCTAGAGGCAGCTGCAAAAATTGTAAACCTGCATATTTTAGGAGGTGTGCCAGAAAAGAA
>CAIYAG010000207.1 GCA_903924075.1 uncultured Bacteroidota bacterium
ATACCCGTGATCAGGTATTTTAAATTGTACCAATAAGGGTGCACCAATTCGCTATCGTTGATGCAAGTGGCATCTAAAGAGCGTAATTCAAAATCGTTATCAGGTATATTTTTTGACATATAATTATCTTAGAATAAAGGGTAAAATAAGGTTAGCCATAATAAATCCTCCCACCATAAAGCAGATCGTTGCAACCAGAGAAGGCCATTGTAGGTTGCTTAAACCAGTAATGCTATGACCAGAAGTACAACCGCCAGCATACCTAGTACCAAAGCCAACTATGAAACCGCCAACAACCATTAATAGCCAACCTTTCAGATGTAAGAGGCTCGACCAATTAAATATTTCAATGGGTATCAAGTTACTGTAATCAGTAATGCCATATCCTTTCAATTCGTTAACAAGGATCGGGTTTACTTGAATGGGTTGAGGATTGGCTAAAAGTTGCGCTGCAATTAAGCCGCCAAGAAATATGCCAGTTACAAAAAATAAATTCCAAACCTCTTTTTTCCAATCGTACTTGAAATAATTAATGTTCGCTGGGAAGCAAGCAGCACAGATATGGCGCAGCGAGCTAGAAATGCCAAAGCGTTTGTTGCCAATTAATAAAAGTGCGGGAACTGTTAGTCCGATTAAAGGCCCAGCCACATACCAAGGCCAGGGTTGTTTGATCCATTCGATGAATTGCATCGGCGATTATTTAGTCTACAAAAATAGTAGAAAAAATAGAATTATCAAACCGGGATGATTGTTAGTAGCTGTTACCCTTTATAGCTGTGTGTTTTGTGCTGCAAATTCAGAGAGTTTGAATTTACCTGTTGCTTTTAATTGGTTGAATCCATTATTACAATTGATTAAATTCTGATAACCCCTTGAACGCATGATGGAAGTATAGATCATGGAGCGATAACCACCGGCACAATGTACATAATAGGTTTTAGAAGGATCAAGAATCAGCTGACTATTATCGATAAAATCAAGCGGACTATTGGTAACACCTAAAATATGTTCTGTATCGAATTCGCTTTTTTTGCGAACGTCGATGATCAGTTGAGGGTCTTGATGCGCATAGATTATGGCCAACTCATTTGCATCAATGGAATCAATGGTATCGAAAGGTTTGCGGGCTTGTTTCCAAGCTTCGAATCCTCCTTTTAAATAACCCATGGCTTGATCAAATCCTACTCTAGCCAATCGCGTAACTACTTCAATTTCTCTTCCTTCTTCTGTTACCAAAAGAATAGGTTGAGAAACGTTTTTGATAAGTGCACCTACCCAAACAGCAAAGCTTCCATCAATGCCAATGTTGATGGAATTAGGAATGAATCCATGGCCAAAGATCTCAGGTTTGCGCGTATCAATAATGATCGCTTCTGTTTCATCGGCAGCGGCTTCAAAGGCGTTTGCAGAAAGTGCCTTACTGCCTCTTTCGATCACCGTATCGATACTTTCGTATCCCATTTTATTCATCTGCACGTTAAAAGGAAAATAACCGGGGGGTGTTACTAATCCTTGTGTCACTTCTTTAATAAATGCATCTCTTGTTAAGCTAGCATTCATCGCATAATTGCTAACTTTTTGGTGGCCCAATGAATCAGTTGTTTCTGCACTCATTTTTTTGCCACAAGCACTACCTGCTCCATGCGCTGGATACACAATGATCTCATCAGATAGAGGTAAAATTTTGGTATGGATTGAATCAAAAAGTAATCCTGCTAATTCTTCTAATGTTAAGTTGGCTGCTTTTTGTGCAAGGTCGGGCCGTCCTACATCACCAATAAAAATGGTATCACCAGAAAATAGGGCAGCGGGTTTTCCGTTTTCGTCGTACATCAAATAGCAACAGCTTTCCATGGTATGACCCGGTGTATGCAATAATTCAAACTCGATCTTTCCTACTTTAAATTTTTCTCCATCTTTTGCTACGGTTGCATTAAAAGCGGGTTGGGCAGTTGGTCCGTATACAATGGTTGCCCCAGTTGCTTTTGCAAGATCCATATGACCAGAAACGAAATCTGCATGAAAATGCGTTTCGAATACATATTTGATTGTGGCGTTGTTGCGTTTTGCTTTGGCAAGATAATTATCAATATCGCGCAGCGGATCTATCACCACAGCTTCTCCTTCACTTTCAATATAATAAGCACCTTGTGCTAAACAACCCGTATAGATTTGCTCGATTTGCATGATGGTTTATTTTTCAAAGCAAAACTGCTGTTTTTATAAGGGGTATGCAATGACATTTGTCAGTTGCTTATTTCAGAAATAATTCATGTAAAATGATGTAGATACCCGCTATCAAAACAAAAATGCCAAAGCCTTTTTTCAGTTTCTCTCCTGAAATTTTCAAGCCAATAGCATTTCCAATAAAAGTGCCAATTACCGCATTGGCAGTGATAATGAGTAACAGTTTCCAATTGATATTGTACTGAGAAAGATCACTGATAAATCCGAACAAAGCGTTCAGCGCAATGATCATTAAAGAACTGCCAATTGCTTTTTTCATCGGCAATTGAAAAGAAAAAATGAGCACTGGGATAATTAGGAATCCTCCGCCAGCACCCAGTAACCCTGTTAGTAATCCGATTTGGATCCCGCGAAGAATAGCACTGCCATAAGGCATTGTGAGCGGTTTGTTTTTATTGAGTGGAGTAGGAGTAAAAATCATTTTAAAAGATGCCATGATCATTACTAATGCCAATAGGAACATTGTCAAAAACGACCTTGTAATTTCGAAGCTTCCAATTTTAAAAAGGTCTTCTGGAATCAAAGGGATTACCAATTTTCTGATCAATACAACAGTAATGATGGAGCTGATTCCAAAATATAAAACCGCCTTTAAATGAATATTTCCATTTCTATAACTGGTATATGCGCCTGCTAAGCTACTGATGCCAACTATGAACAAAGAATATCCCGTTGCAATGGTGGGTGGTATATGAAAAAGGTAGACTAATAAAGGGATGGTAAGAATAGAACCGCCGCCGCCGATCAAACCAAGTGATATGCCAATAAAAAACGCGGCTATGAAGCCTGCTATTTCCATTTTAGGTCCTATTTATTTCTTATTCCCAATTCCTTGGTAAACATAAGAATAGTTTGCCAAAACTGATTTTTATCATTCAGATATTAGTGAATAGTTTTGAACTTTAATAAAACATAAAAACCAGGCAAATGATTATCAATAACAAATCAATTCGCGAACTACATTTCGACCATGAACTATGGTTAGCAGAAATGGATTTCTGGAGACAGGAAATCGACATTTTAGATAAATACCTTGCAGCTGTTATTGTTTCTTTATCAGATAGAGATTCCAGAGCAGAAGTAGATCATTTCCAAAACCAATTCTTTATTCAGCGGAACTTTATCAATTCCTTGAAAAACGATGTGAAAGCACAGGAGAAACTCATTTCTCTTTTAGAAAAAGACATCAATAGCCGCCAATTGCAGCAAAAGAAAGCAGACGACGAATACGAGATCCGCGACAAAATGCTGACCAATGAAAAATTATATAGCGAATTGAAACTGTCTTTTAAAAAGTGGTTATCGAACAAACTCTAATAACTATTTAGAAGCTTGCTCTAAGATCTCTTCCATGCTAATGCCCATATGACTTTCATCGTAAGTGCATGTGCCGTTTTGTATCAACAAAATTTGTGGAGATTCATGTGCTACATGAAATAGCTCTGCAATTTGTGCAGAGATCGGACGGTATTTAATCAAATCAAGATAGTAAAAATCAATAGCATCAGTTGCATCAGCTCTTTCCAATCTGCTTAATGCCATACTGCTGATACTACAACGCGTACTATGTTTAAAAATCACTTGGGGTTTTTCTGAAGAACGGGTACTAATAGTAGATAATTGAGCCTCGTCGGTTAATGGAATCCAATTCATAATGCTTTCAAATAATGATACTAATCTACTATCTACCCTTAAAAAAGTTTTTATTGGTAGTTGGGCAACCATTGCTGCGAGATGAAACACAAGATGAGCAGATAGCCATTGTTGCTAAGGCGATTATCAGCAGACTGGTGATTTTTTTCATGAGTAGAGTTTAATAGAGTAATTGACTGTATTTTTATACAACCTTATAACGGTAAAGATAAAGTTTCATTGTGAAATGTTGCTTTGCGGTAAGCTTTGAAATGTTAAAATTTTAAGTCAAGTAGCAAAAAAGAATATATGAGGGTACATTTTATATCTATTGGTGGAAGTGTTATGCATCAACTAGCCATTGCATTGCATCGGAAGGGTTATCAGGTCACAGGTACAGACGATGAAATTTTCGAGCCTTCCCGTACCAACCTTCTTAATGAAGGGATCCTGCCAAAAAGTTTTGGTTGGCAGCCCGAGCTGATCACCAAAGACCTAGATGCGGTAATTCTAGGGATGCATGCCCGAAATGATAACCCGGAACTTCAAAAAGCTGTTGAATTGGGTTTGAAGATCTACAGCTTTCCTGAATATATCTATCATGAAAGTCAGCAGAAAAAACGGATCGTAGTTGGAGGAAGTCATGGTAAAACCACCACCACTAGTATGATCATGCACGTTTTGCGAACCCTACAATTCGATTTCGATTACCTGGTGGGTGCAAAATTGCAAGGGTTTGATCAATCAGTAAACATAACCAATGCGCCTGTGATTGTTTGTGAAGGAGATGAATATCCTGCAAGTGCCATTGAGAAAAAACCGAAGTTTCATTTTCTATTTCCCCATATTGCCATCCTTACCGGGATCGCCTGGGATCATATCAATGTATTTCCAACCCTTGATTTCTATTTGGATCAGTTCAGAATTTTTATTACAAAAATTGAACCCGGTGGATTATTGATCTATAACAGTTCAGATGCGGTACTGGATCAATTAGTGAAAGAATGCCATCGTGCAGATCTTCGCTATCAACCTTATGCGGTGCCTGAACATGCCATTGAAAATGGTCAGACAGTTGTTACAATTGATGGCTTTTCAACCAGCTTGAAAGTCTTTGGCAATCATAATTTGATGAATTTATTGGCAGCATATTATGCGTGTAAAGAAATTGGTGTAACAGCTTCTGACTTTGTGAAAGCCATTGCAGATTTTACTGGTGCTTCTAAGCGCTTGGAATTGTTAGCATCGAATGAAACAATCAATGTGTATCGCGATTTTGCACATGCTCCAAGTAAGGTGAAAGCCACTATTGAAGCATTGAAACAACAATACCCCAATCGGAAACTGATCGGGATTTTGGAGCTGCACACATTCAGTAGTTTGAATGAACAATTTATGAGCGAGTATCATGGCGCATTGAGCAAGGCAGATACCGCTATCGTTTTTTATTCGAAGCATGCATTAGAGATCAAAAGACTTCCTGATTTGCCGGTTGAAAAAATCAAAGAAGGATTTAGTCAGCCAGGATTATTGGTCATGAACGATAAAAAGATTTTAGAAGAATGGTTAGAAAAAACTGATTTTTTCAATTCAAATATTGTTTTGATGAGTAGTGGTAATTATGATGGCTTAGATATGCTTACTTTCGCAGAAAGAGTTACCCATTAATTAGTACCTATATTATCGCTAACATGAAATTACAATTAACAAGACCAATCGCTTTTATCGATTTGGAAACCACTGGTATCAACAT
>CAIYAG010000208.1 GCA_903924075.1 uncultured Bacteroidota bacterium
ACATTGGTATTTCTTAAATATTGATCAAAAACTAAGGAATAATCAAAACCAACTGACTTACTAATATATGATTCGATATCAGCAGACATGACTGTTTTATGGTAGAAGAATTCATTCATCCCCCTCAATGTTTTGCGAAATAAACTGTCATCATCTACACTATTTCGAATGGTCTGTATCAGGTTTGAACCCTTATAATACATATCATTACCACCTTCACTATTCACACCATATTTGCCGATAATAGGAGCGCGGTTACTAATATTTTTCCTGATCCCATAATTGTATTCAAATCCAGCTTGTTTACCGCTGAGCCATTGTGTATAAAGTGTTTCTGTGAAATTGGTGAACCCTTCATGGATCCACATGTCTGCTATATCTTTTGTGGTAATATTATTGCCAAACCATTCATGGCCGCTTTCATGAATGATAATAAAATCCCATTTCAATCCCCAGCCAGTTCCGGAGAGATCTCTTCCTAAATATCCATTCTTGTATTTATTGCCATAAGTTACCGCACTCTGGTGTTCCATTCCTAAGTAGGGCACTTCAATTAGTTTATATCCATCTTCATAAAATGGATATTTCCCTAACCAGAATTCAAAGCAATGCAACATCGACTTTGCTTGTTGAAACTGCAACTTCGCCTGTTCAAGATGATAGGGGAGTACATAAAAATTCATGGGCAAAACGCCAGCCTCTCCATGTATGGTATCAGAAAATGTTTCATACTTGGCAATATTCATGGATAAACTATAATTATTAATAGGGTTCTTCACTTCCCATATCCATGTTTTTTGATGTAATTCAGGATGCGAAATAACCTGCTTTAACTGTCCATTTGAAACATCCATAAAATCTTCTGGTGTAGTAATAGAAACTATGGCACCATTATCAGGCTCATCGCTTTGATGATCTTTACAAGGCCACCAGATGCTTGCTCCCAAACCCTGACAACTTGTGCTGATAAAAGAATTTCCCAAACTGTCTTTACTCCAGGTTACTCCACCATCCCAAGGTGGGTTCTTTGCTTCCTGAGGTCGCCCTTGATAATAAATTCGGATGATTTTTTCTGAGCCGATTTTTGGGTTTTTCGGAAAATGGATCCAGTACACATTTCCCTCTCTCTCAAAATTTAAACTGATATTGTTTTTCTTTTCAAGATCAAAAGCACTATCAATTGCAAGTGGTTGTTGTAGGTCGATTTGCATGGTTTTATTTTTCTGCAAGACCTGATAGCTGATATCTACATAACCACTGATTGTCTTATTAGTAATATTAGGAGTTACATGCAGGTCATAATATTTAATATCCCACCAAGCTCTTTCTGGTCCAATACTTCCTCTCAAGGTATCTGCCCTTGTATATTTTTTCTCTGCCTTTTGTGCATGTAAATTAACAACACTAAAAATGGTAAATAACCCCAAAAAGAAGATTTTTGTCTGCATCAATTAAAATTAGGTAACTCAATAGAATGTAGAAATAGTATTATCGAATAAATGACACTTAGTTTTTTTTCAGTTTGTCTTTAAACACTTTTTCAAACTTTTCGAGTTTGGGCTGGATCACAAATCTGCAATAACCCTGATTCTGATTTTCGTTATAATAATTCTGGTGATATTGCTCTGCAGGATAAAAGTTTTTAAA